>NZ_LIYC01000001.1:0-427144 GCF_001418765.1 Gordonia sp. HS-NH1 | reverse complement strand
AATGTTCTGCGAACCGAACGATTTCGTCAGATCTGCAACACTCACTTCGACACCCATGGATGAACCTCCGTCGATCGGGAGTACGGTATCCGCAGCGCGATGAACGGCAACGACGTCGTCTCGCAATCGTGCGTCCGGACGAAAGTAGCAGCTGCCGAGGCGGGCCGGAAGAGCCGTGACTCGGCGCCCTGGCGTCCCGGCGTTCCGACGAAATTGCAGTTCACGCGCCATATCTGCAGTTTGCAGCAGTAGGTGCGGGCCTGGATTTGCCTCCGGCTCGGGGGACAGAATCACCCGCCGTGGTGACGCGCGGGGACCTCGGCCGGACGAGACTCGTCACGGGGATCTCGATGTCCGTGGGGTGGTCGCCACGCCCCGGCGCCCGCTGTGCGGATCGAGATCGTGTCGGCCTGTACCAGCGAGCGGAGTGACCATGATGCAGAATTCACCGGTGGCGTCGGAGCGCCCGCTCGTAGTCGTCGGAGCCGGCCATGGGGGGGCCAATTTGGTTGCGCTTCTGAGGCAGAACGGGTTCGCGGGCGAGATTGTGATGATCGGGGATGAAGAGCACACGCCATACCACCGGCCGCCACTGTCCAAGAAGTTCATGGACGACTCACTGCAGCAACACCTGCGTCCGCTGGAGTTTTACCGCGAGAATGCAATCGACCTTCGGCTCGGTTCCGTCGTGTCCTCGATCGACCCTGCGGGCCGAACGGTTACCACTTCGGCCGGCGAGCGCATCGCTTACGCGTATCTCGTTCTCGCCACCGGTTCGCGGCCGCGGTCGTTGACCATTCCCGGCGCCGATTCGGAGAGTGTGCTGTCGCTGCGTACCCTTGGCGACGCGGGTCACCTGCGTCGCGCCATCGAGGGTGGTGGCCGGCTGGTCATCGTCGGCGGTGGGTATATCGGCCTAGAGGTTGCCGCACACGCACGCACCCACGGGGTGGAGGTGACGATCCTCGAGCGAGAAGCGCGCGTGCTCGCTCGTGTTGCCAGCCCCGGCTTTTCCGAGTTCCTGACCGGCCGCCACCGGGCTCAGGGCACCGACATCCGTACCGCGGTTGACGTCGTCGAGTTCGTGGAGAAGTCCGGCTCGGTTGTCGCGGTCGACCTGGCCGGTGGCGAGCGAATCGAGTGCGACTCGGTGCTCGTCGGGGCCGGGGCGGTCGCGAACGACGTCATCGCCCGCGAAGCCGGAATCAACTGTCATGACGGAATTTTGGTGGACGACCACGGTCGTACGAACCTGCCCGAAATTTACGCGATCGGCGATGTCACCTGCCGACCACTCGGGGATGGGTTCCTGCGGTTCGAGAGCATCCCAAGTGCTCTAGAGCAGGCGAAGAACGTTGCCGCACACATCGTCGGTTCGCCTGCGCCGCGCCCCGAGGTTCCGTGGTTCTGGTCGGACCAGTTCGATTTGAAACTGAAGATCGCCGGCCATGTTCACCGTGGGATTCGCGCAGTTTGGCGCGGTAGCGGGGCCGATGGGAAGGTCGGGATCTTTCACCTCGATGCCACCGACCGCGTGATTGCCGCCGAGACGGCCAACGCCCCGGCACTGTTCATGGCGGCGAAGAAGTTCATCACCAGCGGTGCAGTGCTTGACCCCCAGCGATTGGCTATCACCGGGTGCGATCTGCGGGACTGTGTCGTTCAGGGTTAGGCGAGACTGGCTGTTGGAGACCGCCTGCCATTCAACCCTTGTCGAGGTAGAGCGAAATCGCCTCGGATCTGTTGACGGCGCCGATCTTTCGTAACACCTTCTTCACGTGTGACTTGACCGTCTCAATCCCGATGAAGAGGCGGTCGGCGATCTCGGCGTTGGACAACCCTTGCGCGATGAGGCGCATGACCTCGGTCTCCCGACTCGTGAGGCAGTTCTCGATCTGTAGGTTGACGGCCGGGCCAGCCAGCGGCGGTGGATGTACCTCCGACGGGACTTCGGCACCGATGTCGAAGTCGTCGGCGGTGACCCGGATCGCGTCCTCGACGATGGTCTCGGCGGCTCGTCGAACCGCGGCATGGTGAGCGATGGCAATATCGGACCAGGCGTCGCGCGAGAACGCGGCACTCGCGGCGCCCTGGTAGGCCGCGAGGCATTCGAGATCGTCGTCATCGATCGCGAGTAGTGCCGCCGGTGCGACGTGGACGACGGCAGACACGGACGACGACATTGTGATCGGCGCTACCGCGTATGCGTTGGTGGCGAGCAGCTTTGCCATCCTCGGATCGGCTTCGGCGCTCTCGGCTCGCCGGGGCCCGCCGGCCGTCGCGATACACGCGTGTTCGACTGAGCCTTCCGCGACCTCGCCCCGCAGGTCCTCAGCGAACTCGATAGATTTGACTCCGTCGCCGATGGCCGTCGCGCCGTATGTTGGCCGAAGTATGCCTTCGCACACCCCGGAAAACACCGCACGCCCGAACCCCGCTGTCGAGACTAGCTCTACGCACAGCGCCCGGGTCATCGTCCGATCGTCCACACCGATGAGCCGGCGGAGCGAGGACGGCAGCGCCCGCATTGCGGCGGTGCGTCGTTCAACGAGGAACTTGTGCAGCGTCAGTTGCAGCGACAGCGATCTCGAGATCAGGGCGGCGTCAACTACGGCGGCTTCCGAATCCACCCGTACGGCACACGCGATCGTGTGCCGGGCATCGCACAGTATCGACTGCAGGGACACCGGCTCGGACCCCGGTGGCAGATCCAGCGATACGCGAAGCTGCCGGTCGAGATCGGATAGGGCGTGTCCGGCTCGAACGGCGCCGGCGGAATTCATGCCTCGTGGATGGACGATTGGTGGGTGAGTTGCGCGAAGCGAGCGACCGCCGCCGACCGCGTCGTGGTGCCCAGCTTCTTGGAGATCTGCTTGAGGTGGGACTTCACGGTCTCCTCGGAGATCACCAGGGCTCGGGCGATCTGAGCATTTGTGGCACCGGTGCTGATGTGGGCCAGAACCTGTCGCTCGCGGGGCGTCAGGAACGCGGGTGCGCCGGACGTCTTTTCCGGCCGCGCGTCGAGGGCCGGCGCAGACCACTCCTCGGTGGCAGGCCGCCGGTGCGGGAAAGTCGCTACGTCGCCCAGGTGCGAGATGATACCCCCGAACACACGGTCGACGTGTGCGGCGCTGACCTCGAGTCGCTCCTGAAGCAGGGCGCGTTCGAAGATCGACGAGAGACATTCTCCCAGGGCGCTGACGACGGTGAGATCTCCCGCGCACACTTCCGAGCGGCCGTGCGGGCGATCGGCGTGCAGGATGCCGATCGTGCGACCCCGCGAGACGATCGGTGCGGCGACGTACCCGTCCGAGCGGGACACCGCGACGAGTTCCTTGAAGGTCCGTTTGTCGTTCGTCGCGCGTTCGGTCATCGTCGACGTGCGGGTTCTAACGATCTCGGTCTCGAGCGGCGCGTGAGACAACGGGATGTGTGCGCCGTCGACGTAGTCCAGGAAGGTGTCGTTCTCCGGACTGTCATCGGTCTCGATGTGCAGATGACGGGGGACCCACACGGCGGATCGGATGGAGGAGATCATCGCCCGGCCGAAGGCCAGGTCGCGACACATCCGCACCGGGATGTCGGCAACGATCTTATCGGAACTCGAGTCGAGCAGGTCTTCGATGACCTCACGAACCTGGCCGAGGGTGTGTGCAGTCCGTTGCGATTCGCGCGCCAGGAGCGCGGACTGATCGTTGTGGACGTCGAACAGCAACCGACATGCGTCGACGCGTCGTCCGTCAGCAATCTCCGGCCGGGTCACGAACCGTTCCAGGCCGGTGCGGACGGCGGCCAGCATGTCCGCCAGATCGGATGTCGGTTCGGGCGGTGGCGGACCGAGGAAGTCCAGCCCGACGTGCACGTGGTCCCAAGCGCGCTCGATCAGCCAGCTGTCACTCCGAACCCCGGTGCAGAGTGGATCGGGGGTTGTCTGATTCGAAGCCGGGCAGTTGCTCACAGCGCCCCTTCCAATGAGATGCAAGTCACTCTGACGATCCATGGTGCCCTACAACCCACATCTGGGTCAAATGGTTAGACCAACAAGTCGGGTGGGGCGACTCACCCTGCTTTGGGGGTAATCGGGGGATGTTGGAGGGAAACGAACCGGTATTCCTCGTCACAGCTGATGGGTGTTCCTAGTGTCGGACAGTGTCGGCGAGTCGAGGAGCTCGCGGGGTGTCAGGGGCCGCGCCGACTCCACACGCCTAATCGGCGGGTTGCGGACTCGCGCGCTGCCGACAGATCGTCGAACCAAGGACGTAAGGATCACGCATGACTAATGCAACAGAGCACGACAGCTTGTTCGTGGGCGGGGGATGGCGGCCGCCGGCTGGTACCGGCCGAATCAAGGTGGTGTCGCCGAACACCGAGGAGGGGCTGGGCTCGGTGCCTGAGGGCACCGAGCCTGACATCGACGTCGCGGTCTCCGCGGCACGTGCCGCATTCGCCGACCCGAACGGTTGGAGCGGATGGAGTGCTGCGGCACGTGCCGATGCGATGGAGCGACTCGCCGACGAGTTGGACAAGCGGTCCGAGGACATCGCGCGAGCGGTCAGCAGCCAGAACGGGATGCCGATCGCGGTCGCGCAGCAGCTGGAGGCGGTGTTTCCGCAACTATTGCTGCGCTACTACGCCGGCCTGGCCCGCGAGTACCCGTTCGAGGAGACCCGGCCCGGTTTGCTGGGCGGGTCGACACTGGTGACCTCGGAGCCGATCGGCGTCGTCGGTGCGATCGTGCCGTGGAACTTCCCGCAGGCCCTGGCCGCCTTCAAGTACGCGCCGGGACTCGCGGCTGGTGCGACCTTTGTCATGAAGCCGTCCCCGGAGACCGTCTTTGACAGCTTCATCCTCGCCGACGCCGTTGCCGCGGCCGGTATTCCGGAGGGCGTCATCAACATCGTCCCGGGGGGCCGGGAACTTGGTGCCTACCTGGTGTCACACCCGGGGATCGACAAAGTGGCGTTCACCGGGTCGACCGCTGCGGGTCGGAGCATTTCGGAAACCTGTGGTCGGCTGCTGCGACCGGTCACTCTCGAACTAGGGGGCAAGTCGGCGGCCATCATCCTCGATGACGCCGATCTCGACCTGAGCAAGATCGGTGAACAGCTCTTTGGTTCCACTCTGCTCAACAACGGGCAGACATGCTTCCTGGGAACGCGAATCCTTGCTCCCTGCAACCGATATGACGAGGTCGTCGAGACACTCACCGGGTTGGCCGCGTCGCTGCAGGTGGGCGATGCCCTCGACCCGTCCACCCAAATTGGGCCGATGGCGACATCGCGCCAGCGCGACCGAGTCGAGTCCTACATCGCCAAGGGCAAGGGCGACGGGGCCCGGTTGACCACCGGTGGCGGACGTCCCGAGGCCGCCGATCGCGGGTGGTTCGTCGAACCGACGGTCTTCGCTGACGTCGACAACAACTACGCCATCGCCCAGGAGGAGATCTTCGGCCCGGTCCTCTCAATCATCTCCTACGACGGCGACGACGAGGCGGTGGCGATCGCGAATGCCAGCGACTACGGACTCGGCGGATCGGTGTGGACCTCCGATCACGATCGCGGCGTGGCCCTCGCGCGCCGGATCTCCTCGGGCACAGTGGGAATCAACGGCTACCTGCCGGACCCCACGGCCCCGTTCGGCGGAATCAAGGCGTCGGGGCTGGGTCGTGAACTCGGGCCGGAGGGACTCGCGGCCTACCTGGTCCCGAAGTCGATCTATCTATAGACACTCCTGACTCCCAGCCGTTCTGAACCCCAACGGTCGGCGCGTCGTCTCGACGATGCGCCGACCGTTGGCTTTGTGCCCTCGTCTGACGCGCCGCGCTGTGGTGATTGCCGGTCCCTCTCCGAGGGACCTCAAAGTACCCAGCAGGGGTGATGTGCACCACCCCCGTTCTGACCAGACTGATGTCAGGGACTCCGGACCCTGAATCTTTCGACAGCTCAAGAGGAGTAGGAATGACTTCAACGACGAGTGCGGCACGCGCGACCACGGTGCCGAAGGAGATCGCCGAGCAGATTATCCTGCCCGAGGGTCATCGCGACGAGGTGGCGCTCTTCAATGCATACCGGTGGTTGCGGGACAATAATCCGTTGGGCGTCGGTGAGGTCGAGGGTTACCAGCCGATCCACCTGGTCAGCAAGCACGCGGACATCATGGAGATCGAACGGCAGCCGGACATCTTCACCAGCGGTGGTGGTGAAAACAAGGGGTCGGAGAATCCCATCCTGAGCAACGTCGCCGGCGACGAGTTCACCAAGTCGATCAACAACGGCAGCCTGCGCATCCTGGAGACGCTGACCTATCTTGACCCGCCCGAGCACACCGTGATCAAAGATATTGCGGCCGACTGGTTCCGGCCGAACAAGCTCAAGCAGTGGGAAGACACCATCCGTGGCCTTGCCCAGGAGTCGGTGTCCAAGCTCGTCGCCGGCAACGGACGACTCGACTTCGTCAAGGACTTCGCCACCTCGTATCCGCTGCACGTCATCATGAGCCTCTTCGGTGTACCGGAGTCCGACGAGCCGCGGATGATGTCACTGACCCAGGACTTCTTCGGCACCGCTGATCCCGACGCCGTCCGGGAGGACGTGACGCCGATGTCGCCGGAGGCCGCAGCCCAGCAGTGGGCAGCGACCATCGCCGACTTCTTCGCCTACTTCGAGGTGTTGCTGCAGGATCGGCGCGCGAATCCTCGCGACGACCTGGCCACCCTGATCGCCACTGCGCGCAACGAAGACGGCGAGTACTTCCCGCCGCAGGTTGCCTACGGCTACTTCATCGCCATCGCGACTGCCGGGCACGACACCACGTCGTCGACGCTGGCAGGCGGTGTGCACGCACTCTCACAGGACCCGGCACTGCTTGCCCGGGTGAAGGGCGATCTGTCCCTGGTGCCCAATCTCGTCAACGAGTCGCTGCGGTGGGCGTCGCCCGTCAAGCACTTCATGCGCACCGCGTTGGAGCCCTACGAACTCCGTGACCGCCACATCGAACCGGGTGACCGGTTCATGCTGCTGTACCAGTCGGGTAACCGCGACAGCGACGTCTTCGTCGATCCAGACGTGTTCAACATCGACCGTCGCCCCACCAAGCACATCGCCTTCGGCTATGGCCCCCACATGTGCATCGGCCAGCACCTGGCGAAGATCGAACTGCGCATCATGTTCGAGGAGCTGCTCCCTAAGATCGGCGCCATCGAGGTGACCGGAGACACCAAGGTCATTCAGACCAACTTCGTCGGCGGCCTGAAGAACATGCCTGTCGCGATCGACTTCGTGTCGTAGGCACCGTCTCGCCTCAGACCAGCAGCGGCCGGCCGATTCACCCCGACCCGGCCGCCGCTGGTCGATTCTTCCCGCCGGCTGAGATGCACGAGCACGGCGGCATTGGCTGTCCCCATCGCGCGTCGCGGTGGTCACCCGAAGCCGTGTCTTGACAAGCCTTTCGAGGCTCGCCGCTAGGGCGTGTCTGACAAATGGATCGCGTGGCGGGATCTGCCGGAGGTGTTCGGGAAGGTGGCAGACGGTGGACGTGGCATCACCGCTTGTCCGCGGAGGGCACGTGGGACAAGGTGCTTGCCACGCTCACCGCTGCCGCTGACGAGGGGGTCTGTCGACGAAGATCCATCAGCTCGTCGTCGCAACGGCCTGCCGCTGGTCGCGCTGCTGACCGCGGGCAGGCCGGCGACTCGCCGATGTTCCTGCCGCTGATGACGCACCTGCGCGTCGCCCGGACCGTCGGGCGTCCGCGCACTCGTCCGGACGCGGTCCGGGGCGACAAGGCGTACTCGTCCCGCGCGATCCGCAGACACCTGCGCTCCCGCGGGACCAAAAGGCCGTGATCCCCGAACCATCCGATCAGCAGGGCCACCGCAAACGGCGCGGATCACGCGGCGGCAGTCCGGTCGGCCTCGACGCCGCCGACTATCGGAACCGCAACGTCACCAAGCGCCGCTACTGCCACATCAAGCAGTGACGAGGACTCGCCACCCGCTAGGACCGTCCCAGGACTCCATTGACCCAAACCCTCATAGGCTGCTCAGTGAGCACACACTGTCGGCGCGTCGACGGATCAGGCTCAGGGTGGGAGGAATCGTCGGCGAGTCTTCTCAGCCAGCCGAGCGCTTTTGAAGTTCGATGACACAAACAGCATTGGCCGACCACACCTCGTGGTCGGCCAATGCTGTCTGGTCACTGGCGGCTCGGATCGCCGGCATCGGGTCACACCGGTTGCAGGCCGCCGATCTTCCACTGATTTCCCGATCGGACCGCGGTGATCTTGACGCGGCTACCGTCGAGCTGTGGTGCGGGGTCCTCTGAGCTCGTCGTGGTCTGGTTGATGAACATCAGGACGCTGACGGAGTCGTCGGCGGACGAGATGACGCCGGATTCGGCGATCCTTGCGTTCGTGACGATGCGGTTCGCGGCGGCGGCCGGGATGATCGAGGACTTCGTCAGGGTGGTGAAGTCATCCCGGAACTTGCCGGTTAGCAGGTTGTACTTGGCGGCGAACTCCTGGTTCAGGTCATTGTTCCCGTTGTAGGACAGAAGCTTCGGGACGTTGCTTTGCATCGCGGCAAGGGCTTGGGCACGGTCGTCGCGTTGATTGTCCTGAAGACGGACCTGGTGGGTGATGTACCCGGTTGCCGCGATGGCCACCACGCCGAGCAGACAGATCGTGGCGAAGGCGATCCGGGCTCGCCGGGCCGGTACCCGGTTGATTCGTTGGACGAGCTTGGAACCGATGCGACGGAGCGGCGACAGGGACGTGATGAGCTTGTTCATGAGACGAACTCCACGTTGGAAACGAGCCAGCGGTCGTCGACATGGGTGAGTTGCAGTTTCATTCGGTACACCCGCGGTTGACCTTCCGGCGCCTCGGAGTTCTTGACCTGTGAGGTCACCGCCGCGATCACGGTGGCGGCCTTGTTGTTCGACGACAGTATCGCGACCTCGTTGGCCTCGCCGGTCGAGTCGACCTGCCCCTGTTTGAGTACGGCAGCAAACCCTCCGGTGGTGTCACCGATCTGGTTCAGAAACTCGCCGGTCGCCCCGTCTCGGATCCGTTGCACGTCGGCATCTGCGGAGCCGTGACGCAGGGTGACGAGGTTGGCCACCACCTGACGGGCAACGGTGGTGATGTCGTTGTCGCGTGCGAGCGCCGCATCATTTGTCGTGTAGGTCCGGCCGAGCGTGACTGCCGCGATGATAGCGGCCGCCGCCACGATGACACTTGCCGCGAAGTAGATGGTTCGGCGAACTCTGAACGCCTCGGCGCTGCTCTCGGCGACGGAATCGTCAGCTCCGGAATCCGCACCTCCCGAGTCGTCGTCGGGCGCGTCGCCGGTGTCAGTGGAGCCAGCGTCGGGGGAGTCGGTGTCGGGGGTCTGCCCGGCGACCTGCTCGCTATCCACGACCGGCTCGGTCGGTGCGGTGGCTTCTTCGCTGATCGGGTCATCGTGCTCGGACTCAGCGGCGCCTGAATCCGAGGCTACCGTGGGAAGAGTTGTTGCCATTGAGTTTTCACTCCTTTGTCATTCGGTGCCATGATCAGATTTCCGATCTGGAACGTGGTTCCGTCCGGGGTGCGGAACCGTCCGGTCTGCGGGTCATAGGGGATCGCGACCGTCGACGAGTTCTGCCGCCGACCGCTCGTCCCGGGTTGTCGGTCCGGCGGACCGGCGACCCCGGTGGGCCGGGCCAGCATCTGCCGCCAGGTAGACGGCAGGCCGCCGGGGCACTGGCGCAGATCGGCGGTGCGCACACTCGGATCGGTGGCACACGGTGCATTCCGGATTCCGCGAGCCACCCGCGGATCATCTTTCGGCAGGGTGCAGTATGCGGTGGGGGAGGGATTCACCGGACTCAGGTCGCTCGGATCGCGGCGGCGGGTCTCCTGATAACCCTGTGTACAGGACGGGGGATTGCTGCTGTTGCCAAGCTTGATGTCGAGGTTGCCCTGCCCGGACAACAGGTCGTCGGGACGCTGGATGCCACGCTGCATCGCGTTGACCGCTGTCGCGACGGCAGGATAAACTACCAGGATATGTCGTAGGCCGGGGACGTTGACCCGCAACACTTCTCCGGTCGACTGCAGATTGGCGAGCAGGATCGGCAGGGACGGCGTCAGGTCGCGGAGCGTGCCACCGAAAGTGTCGAAGAACGGTGCGCCGGTCCGCAACACCTGTGCGATGGAGGCGTCGCTGAGCGTGAGCTGACGGGTGAAGCTGTCAAGGTCGGTGGCGATCGACGAGATCTGCGGCCCCGCGGTGTCGAGCCTGCCGAGAATGGGGTTGAGATCGGTGACGAGACGCGTCGTCATATCGAGGTTTCGATGCGCCTGGTCGACGAGCTGGCTCGCTGCGATCGACGCCCTGTTCAGCTCGGGGCCGACGCCGTTCAAGCCGGCCGACGCCTCGTCGACGACAGTCCGCAGCGAGTCCTTGGGTACGGCTTCGAGCAGGCCGTAGACCTTCCGGATGACCTCCGTCGCCGGGATCGGGATGTTGGTGTTGCTCTGCTGAATCCGTGAGCCATCAGCCAGATCCAGTCCGCCGGGACCCGTGGGGACCAGGTCGATGAACTGCTCACCGGCGACCGAGACGCTGCGCACGTAGGCCTTGCTGTTGGCCGGGATGTGGGTGTGGGACTTGATCTGCAGTCTGGCCGACGCGCCGTTGATCCCGGCATCGAGAGCGGTGACCACGCCGACGTCGACCCCGCGGTAGGTGACCAGGGCGTTCGGGTAGAGTCCGCCGGCGTCGGACAGGTCGGCGGTGACCGTGTAGGTACCGATTCCGGTGTAGCGCTGGAATCCGCCGTACGCGTACCCGGTGTAACCGACGGCGCAGATCGAGATGATCGCGAAGACGGCGAGCTGGACCTTAACCAGACGAGATCTCATCGGTGGGAGTCCTTCTGTATGCGCAGAGGCGCGCGTAACGGATCGGAGATCCCCTGCGTCGGTGCCTTGTTGGGCGTGCGGGTGATACTCGGGATGACGACCTTCGCGAGCTTGTCCGCGCTGATGTCAAGAGTGAGAAACAGATTCATGTAGTCCCCGCGCAATCCTCTGGACGCGGTGGTGACCGGGAACGGGATTGTGAGGGCGATCTTCAGAGCCTCGGTGAGGTTGCGGCCGGAGTTCGCCAGCTGCCCGAGAATCGGTGGCAGCGCCGAGATGTCATCCAACAGGTCGTCGCGACTACGGTTGAGTATCCCAGTTGCCGCATCACCGAATTGACCGAGCGAACCCAGCATCTGCACCAGCTGGCCCTCCTGCTCGTTGAGGATGTCGAGCGCGGGCTGGATGGAGTCGATACCGGCCGCGATGGTCTGCTTCTGGTTCTCGAGTTCATCGCTGAGTTGGGCGAGGGAGTCGAGGGCGCGTTGAATGTCACGGCGCTGGTCGGACAGGCCCGACACAAAGGTGTTCAGTCTGGTCACCAGACTTCGGGTGGTGTCCTCCCGGCCGTTGACCACACGGTCGAGTTGACCGGTGATGGTACGTAACTGTTGGAGGCCGGAACCGTTGAGCACCAACGACAGCGAAGACAACACCTCTTCCACGGCGGGGTATTCGGACGTGTTCTCGAGCGGGATGGACATGCCGTCGCGCAGTCGTCCGCGGGCTGGTTGGTCGCGCGGAACGACGAGTTCGATGTACTGCGAGCCGAATAGGCTGGTCTGGACCAGGTTCGCGCCGACGTTGGCTGGTATCTGCGAGTTGTCGTCGATCTCGAGAACAGCTCGCGCACTCCAGCCGTCCCGGGTGAGCGAGCGGATGTTGCCCACAGTGACGTTCTCGAACTTCACCGGGGAGTTGCCGACAAGGTTCTGCACATCGGCGAACTGAACACTGACCTCATAGGTGTCCGAGGTGGCGGTGTTGCCGGGCAGTGCCCACGAGTTGACGCCATCGAAAGAGCATGCGCCGCAACTGGTCACAATGATCAATGCGCACGCGGACGCGCGGAATCGGGGCAACGTCCGTCTCACCGGTGTCCACCTCCGTGGGTGCCGGTGCGCGTCGTGGCGGCCGCGGCGTTGCGATGTAGTCGCGTCATGGTGCTGTGGCACTGGTCGGCCGGCGCATTCACAGTCGTGAGCAGTGCACAGATTAGCGAACGCGGATCCGGGATGTCGGGAATGCCCAGCGCACCCGTCAGCGAGTTCGCCTTGGGGTCATAGATGTTGTAGAAGTCCGACAACGAGGTGGGCAGCCCGTGCATTATCTCGGCCAGGGTGTCCATTCGCTTGACGAGCAGACCGGTGATGGTGTCGGCTTTGCCGACGTCACGCAGTAGCGCGGCCCGGTTGGTGTCGAGAAGCGCCTTCACCCGGTCGAATGTGCCGTTCAGACTGGTCAGCAGGGAGGCCAGTTCGGCGCGGTTGTCGGCGAGGACGGTGGAGAAGCCGGCGAGCTGATTGGTGAAAGCTGCTATCTGCTCGTCGGATTGGGCCAGCGAGGAGGTGACGGTGGAGAGGTTGCGCACTGTGGCGAAGAGGTCATTCCCGCCGTCGTTGAGGGTGGTGGTCGCTTTCGACAGCTGGGTCAAAGCATCGCGGAGCAGCAAGCCGTTCCCTTTCAGGGTGGAAGCGCTGGCATCAAGGAACCGGTTGAGCGAGCCCTGCTGATCGGTGGTGGATGGACCGAGGTCGGCGGACAACTGCACCAGCTGTTGCTTGATCTCGTCGAACTCGACCGGGGTTGCGGTGTTCCCGACCGAGATCGACGAACCGTCAGCCATCTGTGGCCCACCGGTGTAGGCGGGGGCCAGCTGAACATACCGCCCTGACACCAGGGTCGGTGCGATGATCGCGGCCCGGGCGTCGGCCGGAACTGGGTAGCCGTCCTCGACGGTGACATCGACGTGCACGCCGTCGGGTCCGGGTTTGATTGCATCAACGGTCCCCACCGGAACCCCGAGGATCATCACCCGGTCACCGACGTAGAGACCCGCCGAATTGCGGAAAGTGATAGACAGAATGGTGGAGCTCGTGTGTGCGTTGTACATCGCCGTGACACCGGCCACGACGGCGATCGCCACCAGCACAACCAGCACCTTGCCCGGTAGAGGGCCGGCCGCCGAGGTGGCCGATCGTCTCGCTCGGCTTGCCTTGTGTCGTTCGATCATCGCGGGGCTCCTGGGCTCAAGGGTGTCTGCCCGGTGAGGGTGGCGGGCACGATGTTCTGGAGGAGGACGTTGAAAAAGGGGCCGGTGCCCACCGCCTCACCCAGCTGGAAGGTGAAGGTCTTCAGGCCGGAGATCGACCGGTCGATGTTCTGGTAGTTGCGGTTGAGCAGATCGAGAACCGAATCGAGTTGATCCAGCGTCGGCTTCATCGACAGCCGCACATCGGCGGAGAGGCCGTCGAGGGCGTCGGAGATTTGCTGGGCTTGCACGATGACTCGGCGAATCGTGCTGGCTCGCTGGTTGAGCGCCGAGAACAGGGCTGCACCCTGGCCCATCATCGCCGAGATCTGGGTATTGCGGTCGGCGAGGACGGAGGTCGTCTGGGCGGAATTCTCGAGTAGGCTGCGCAATTCCTGGTCGCGGGAGGCGATGGTGGTGGACAGCCGGGTGACACCCTGTAGTGAACTGCGAAGGTCGTCGGGCAGCGCGTCCTGGATGCCGCTGAGCTGATCGAGGGCGTCCGACAACGTCTCCTTGTCGGTGCGCGACACCCGTTGGGTGAGTTCCTGCAGGCTGGTAGTGATGTCATAGCCCGAGGCGGTGCGGTCCAGCGGAATGACCGCGCCGTCCGCCAGCGACCCCGATCCGGCGGGGGTGAGATCGACATACCTCTGGCCGAGAGCGGTCTTCACTCGAATGGCGGCTGTGGTCTCGGTGCCGAGCCGCTGCTGGTCGGTGTCGACGTGCATCGTCACCGCCACCTTGTTGCCGCTGAGCCCGATCCTGCTGACCGTGCCGATCTCAACTCCGGCGACGCTCACCGAGTCGCCGGTCATCAGCCCGCTCGCGTCACCGAACTCGCCGATGATGGTGTCATGAGAGTTGACGACCGGCAGGGATCGGAAGTTGAAGGAGAGAACCAGAATTCCGATTATCACGAGCGTCCCAACCACACCGAGCGTGACAGGGTTGCGCTCGGTCATGGCCTTGTGGATGTCGATCACGGTTGGCACCTCGTAGCGGGAGCGGTGAACATCGGAGTCTGATCGGCCCTCCCAGGCCCGTACTTGATGGCCAGACCGCACACGAAGAAGTTGACGAAGCTGCCATACGACGACGCCCGCGCGGTCAGGCGGTAGGTCTCGGGCAGCGAACCAAGGATCATCGACAGCGTGTCGGCACTGGTGTTGAGGTTGCCGGACAACCGGCCGAGATCGTCCACGCTGGCTGCCAGGTCCGATCGGACCGAACTAGCGATGTCGCCGAGCGCGGCGGTGAGACCGTCGATCTTCACCAGCGATCCGCTGATCGATCCGCGGTCCCGGGACAAATCGCGAACCAGGGTGGCCAGTCCGTCGATGAGGTCGTCGAACCTCCGGTGACGACTGTTGACAGTCACGAGCACCTCATTGAAGTTGGTGATGATCTGGCCGATCGACTCATTGCGATCGGCCAGGGAGATGGTTAGGACCCTGAGCTGGTCGACGAGAGTCGAGACGGCCGTCCCCTGGCCGTTGAGGACCGCGATCAACGAGGTCGCCAGGCTGTTCGCCTGGTTCGGATCCAGCCCCTGCAGAAGGGGTTTGAATCCGTTGACCACCTGGTCGATGTCGAGGGCGGGGGTGGTGTTGGCCAGCGGGATCTCCTCGCCGCGATCAAGCCACACCATGTCGCCGCTGCCCTGACGCAGTTCAAGGAAGCGGTCACCGATGAGATTCTTGTAGCGGATCAGCGCCTGGGTGCCGCGGGTCAGGCGGACATCCTCGTCGACGTCGAATGTGACGACGGCATAACCGGACCCGTCGAGTTCCACACCGTCGACCGTTCCGACCGGCACGCCGGCGATCCGGACCTCCGAGCCACCGGAGATCCCCGACGCCGTACTGAACACGGCGCGGTAGGTCTGCGTCGGTCCGAACCGCAGGTTGCCGGCCAGGATTGCCACGAAGGCCCCCGAGATCAGGGTGACGACGAGAAACACGGACAGCTTGAGCAGGATGGCGGTGAGTTTCATCGGCCGACTCCGTACAGCATCGTGGCCAAGGGATTTCCGATCAGGTCGTCGGGACTGTCGATGGGCCGGTAGGCGTCGCTGCCGTCGTCGAAGGCGATGTGCGGGGTGGGCGAGGCTGAACTGGCGTGACAACTCGGCGACGTACCGGACAGTCCGACCTTGGGGAGGTTCTCCGGATAGGTATAGGGCGGATTGCCCATCAACAGTGTGCCGACCACGTTCAGGCCCGGCCGGGCGCTGCCGCCGACGGTCCGTTCGAGATAGCGGTTGGTCAGCGCCAGGTTGGACAGGAAGCACGGGTAGATCGGACTGAACTCGGACAGCAGGTTCAGCGGCGCGTTGAGTGAACGTGCGGCTCTCTGCAGCGGAACCCCGCCACGGACGAACAGTTCCCGGCCCGCCTGACCGAAGTCGCTGAAACTCAGCACGAAGGCAGTGAATTGCGCCTGATTGCGCGTCAGAGTCCGTGCGGTGACCGACGCCTGACGCACCGCGGACATCAATTCCGGGGCGGCCGAGGCCAACCGGTCGGCGACGCTGGCGCCGAGCCTCAGGTCGGTGCGTAGCTGCGGGAGGTAGGGGTTGAAGTCGCGTAGATAGCTGTCAAGCTGGTCGACGAGAGTGCCGACCTGGTCGCCGGTACCTGCGAGGGCTGTCGACAGGTTGGCCGTGGTGGTGGAGACCTTCTCCGGGTTGATCTCCTTCAGCACACTGACGAGCGACGCCAGCAAGTCGTTGACTTCGGTGGTGACGGTCGTCGTGCGGATCAGCTCTCCACCAGTGAGATGGGTACGGGCTGCGTTCTGGGGGGGTACCAGTGTGACGAACTTGCGGCCGAGCAACGTCGTCGGATCGATAGCGGCCGTGACGTTGGACGGGATGCGCAGCGCCTGACCGGTGTCCAAGGCCAACGCCATGTGGACCTGGTTGCTCTCTAGCGAAATGTCTCTGACCCGGCCGACCACGACACCGTGCAGTTTGACGTCGCTGCCCTTTTCAAGCATCAGGCCCGACCGGTCAGTCACGAGCGTGACGCCGATGGTCTTATGGAATACGCCCTTGTAGAGGCTAATCGAGAGTGTGACCGCACCGACGATTGCAACGATCAGCAACACACCCAGCGCCACATTGGCGCGTCGACTTAGTTCCGCGAAATGATTCATCAACCGGACACCTTGACCGCGCCGGAGGGGCCGCCGTAGACGGCTAGACCGACGAGAAGGTCGATGAGCATGACGGCAATGAGCGAGGTGCGCACCGCCCGCCCGACCGCGACCCCCACACCGGCTGGACCGCCGTGGGCGTTGTAACCGTGATAGCAGTGCACGCACATCACCACGACCGCCATAATCAGCACCTTGACCGCCGACCACAGCACGTCTTTGGGGATCAGGAACACGCTGAAGTAATGCGCATAAGTGCCACTGGCCTGCCCGTAGAGCACCACCGTGACGAATTGTGTTGCGGCGTAGCCGACAATGAGTGACACGGCATAGAGCGGGATGACGGCAATCGTGCCGGCGATGAGTCGCGTGGTGACGAGGAAGGGCAACGACGGGATGGACATCGTCTCAAGAGCGTCTATCTCCTCACTGACCCGCATCGCGCCGAGCTGTGCGGTGAAACCGGCACCGACGGTGGCGGTCAGCGCGATACCGGCGATCGCTGGGATCGCTTCGCGCGTGTTGAAGAAGGCCGAGATGAACCCGGCGAACGCGCCAAGTCCGATCCGTCCAAGTGAGGACGCGCCCTGCTGGCCGACCTCATAACCCACGGCGGTCGACAACATCGCCACGATCACCACGGTGCCGCCGATCACCGCCAATGCGCCGCTGCCCATGGACACTTCAGCGAGAAGCCGAAGCACCTCAAGGCGGTAGCGATGGATGGTGCGGGGGACCGCGGCGACGGTCTGGCCGTAGAACGAGAGCTGCTTGCCCATGCCGTCAAGCGCCCCGACGGGAATCTCGGTGGCGCGTTGTGTCACCCCGACGATCCGGCCGCGGATGGGACGGCTCTGTGTCGTAGTCATTCGAGTACTTTCGTTTGGTCCGGTCAGTGCAGTGCGATCGTTGTGATGACCGAATTCGCAAGGAAGAGAAGAAGGAAGGAGAAAACTACAGTCTGGTTCACGGCGTCTCCGACGCCTTTGGGTCCGCCTTTCACGTTCAGGCCCAGATGACAGGCCACGAGTCCGGCAAGGAGGCCGAACACCCCGGCCTTGATCTCGCTGACGAAAAAGTCGGGCAGACCGGTGATCACGGAGATGCTGGTGATGTACTGTCCGGGCGACGCGCCCTGCAGGTAGACCGTGGAGATGTACCCTCCGACGATACCGACCGCCGACACCAGTCCGTTCAGCAGAATGGCGACCAATGTGGACGCGACAACCCTTGGAACGCAGAGACGTTGGATCGGGTCAATGCCGAGGACGCGCATAGCGTCGATCTCCTCGCGGATAGTGCGGGAGCCCAGGTCCGCGCAGATGGCCGTCGATCCCGCGCCGGCGACCACGAGAACCGTGATGACCGGCCCGATCTCACGGATGATGGCGACGCCGGCCCCGGCACCGCTGAGGTCCACCGCGCCTACCTCGGCGAGCAGGATGTTGATCTCGTAGACGAACATCATGCAGAACGGGATCGACATCGCCAGCGCCGGGAAGATTGATATCGAGGCGATGAACCACGCCTGCGCGAGGAACTCGCGCGTTTGAAATCGCGACGTCACCAGATAGCGCAGCGTCTCCAACGAGGTGGCGTAGAAGCCGCCCACCGCCTTGGGCAAGACGGTACTTCCTGTTCGAAGCGCACGCATCCTGCGAGACGCCACATCGACGACGGTCACACCACACCTCTTCTACGACTGCTCCCGGGACCGGGCGATACATCCCCGCTGGGCTGAGCGACACGACTGCGCGTGGGCGAAAGATGTGTGCCGGTTCACAAGCGCTCCCGGCAGTGATGTCACGCTAGCCAGCGACGCACTGATGCGGGAACCCCCGCTCTGGGGATATCGGTGCTCCCCCTGCCGGGGGAGCGGGGCGGCGCCCATGCCCCGGCACGGCCCGTCGTGGGTCGGGTCCACTCACTCGGTGGGGGAGCAAGGAACCCCCGCTAGGGTGATGTGTGTCACCCCCGGGGCTGCCACCCTGATTGCAGGCAGCGGGTGGGGTTTCGTTCTCCGCTGCCGCGTTCTCACAGCCGGTAGGTGTCGGCGGGGACGAGTTCACAACACAAGGAGTTCCTCTATGAAGACGCGCGGAGCGGTGCTACGTCAGGCGCCCGGGAAATTCGAGATCACCGACCTGGTCCTCGACGACCCGCGGCAGAACGAGATTCGGGTGAAGATGGTCGCGTCGGGTCTTTGCCACTCCGACGACCACATGGCCACCGGCGACCTGCCGGTTGCGGTCTACCCAGTGTGCGGTGGGCACGAGGGGGCGGGAATCGTCGAATCCGTGGGCCCCAACACCCCCGGATTCAAACCGGGTGACAAGGTCATTTTCTCGTTTCTGCCGGCCTGCGGTAAGTGCCGGTGGTGTTCGTCGGGGCATCAGAATCTCTGTGACCTGGGTGCGAATGTGCTCGTCGGCTCGAGGTGGGAAGACCCCACCAGTTTTCGCCTGCAGCTCGAGGACGGGAGCCCGGTCGGACAGGCCTTGGGGATCTCGACCTTCTCCGAATACACAACGGTAGCCATTGATTCGGCCGTCAAAGTGCCCGACGACACTCCGCTGGAGAAGGCCTGCCTACTGGGCTGCGCCATCGGTACCGGCTGGGGTTCGGCGGTGCGAACCGGTGAGGTCAGCGCGGGCGACACCGTGCTCATTTTCGGTGCCGGCGGCATCGGATCGGCCGCCGTACAGGGCGCCGCCCACGCAGGTGCCGCACGCGTCGTCGTCGTCGAGCCGGTTGCCTTCAAGCGGGACCAGTCGTTGACCCTCGGTGCGACTCACGCTGTCGCCACGGCCGACGAAGGCATTGAGCTGGCCCAGTCATTCACCAACGGACAGGGCGCCGACGTCGCCATCGTGACGGTCGGTGTGATCACCGGTGAGCATGTGGCACAAGCATTTTCGGGTATCCGCAAGCAGGGCACCGTGGTGGTGACCGCGCTCGGTGACGCGACGACGGTCGGACTGCCGATCTCGATTCTCGAACTGACTCTGTACGAGAAGAAGATCAAGGGCTCGCTGTTCGGTTCGTCGAACCCGCGGGCAGACATCCCCAAACTGCTCGATCTGTACAACGCTGGCTATCTCAAGCTCGACGAGATGATCACCACCGAGTACTCGCTCGACGACATCAACCAGGGTTACGAGGACATGCACGCGGGTACCAACATTCGCGGCGTGATCCGCTTCTGACCAGCGCTCAGACGAAAGTGGTCAGCAAAGAGCGTGGCCGAGGAACAGCGTGTGTGTTCGCCCGTGCGTGGTGAGAAGGCCTGATCATGACTCTGACACTCGGAGCCCGTCTCGGGGCAGATTGTCTCACGAACGAGATGCTGCAGTTCCTGATCCGGTGGTCACCGTTCGGCGACAGGGGGCGACGAGATCCTCCCGCCCTTCTGTCCAGAGCCACGCGCCTTCTAACTTCGGATGGCCCAGTTGCTCGACCCCGATCACGATCTCGCCGTGCCCCGACCGGGGACTTCCGCCCGTGCTGTTGCACAGGCGGGCAGTGTCCCGGACGCACCGCCCATTGACGAAGTGAGTAGGTTCACGTGTCTCTATCAGAGTCGTTCGGCGCCGCCAAACCATCGGAACTAGTCCGATTCGCCCTGGCCTGGGCGCCTTTCGAGGAGCCCGTCGAGGAGATCTATTTGACCTTCGGCATCAGCTCGTCCGTCTTCTACGAGCGGGTCATCAAGGCCCTCATCGCAGGCGAGGTGCAACTAGATGTCGGTTCAACCGCGGCCCTCGTTCAGCATTGCCGGGAACGACTGCACCCGAGCATGTTCCATGACCGTCGGTCTCGGTCGGTAGCGTAGGACACCCTCAACAGAGTGGTGCCCCGGGCGTCGCGGCCGGGGCACCACATCTTGTCCGGTCAGGCGACCGTCACGCCACGAGAACCGGCTGCACAATGACACACCCCTTATGAATGCCCGTGTGGCCACCTTCGGCAAGGAATCACCCCGATGAGGTCCGGTTGTACCCCGTTCTGGTGATGACGGATGAGCATCGACGTCCGCACAATGAAGCATCCGGCGCGGCAGTAGCTGCGCACCAACCATTCTCGTGAGGCCGGTGCACTCCGATACCTCACCCGAGCACAGGAGGCAGCCAATGGCACAGGTCGTCTACCACCTGCCTGACGGCACCGTCAGCGCCGTGAACGTTCCAGCTGGGCAGAGCGTGATGGACGGGTCGGTACGCAACAACCTTCCCGGCATCGTCGCCGAGTGCGGCGGGAGCTGCTCGTGTGCCACTTGTCACGTGCTGCTGCCCGAATCCAGTGCGGAGTTGTTTCCGGAGCCCACCGACGAGGAGGCCGAACTCGTCGAGTTCCTCGACGGTGCGCAACCCAACTCGCGCTTGTCGTGTCAGTTGATCATTGACGACCAGGACGAGGTGCACGTCGAGGTCGTGGACTCGAGTGTGTGACCGTCGTTGCGCATAGCCGCCGGAACCTAGTTCTTAGGTCAGACGAGTTTCTTGTAAGCACTTGTAAATGCATCGCGTCATATCTGTGACCGATGTCGTGAGTGAGATGTGGAGTATCTGATGGTCTCGTTTGCATTCGAGCCCGAGCACGTTGAGTTCGCGGAAAGTCTGAAGGCTTTCGCCGCGCGGGAGCTTCTGCCCAACTACCGCGATCGCGCGGCTTCGACCGACTTTCCGTTCGAGGCGTTCAAGCAACTGGGTGATCTCGGCGTCCTGGGAATTGGGTTGCCAGAGGAATTCGGAGGCACAGGCGATGATGATCCCGTGCTGCTCGGCCTTGCGACCGAGGTGCTCGCCGCCGGGGACGTCAACGTGGCCTCCGCCCCGGTTCAGATCGGCCTCGTGGGCTCGCAGTTTCTGCACTGCGATCGTGCTGTACAGGAGCGTTACCTACCCTCTCTCATTAGGGGTGAAGAGACGGTCGCGATCGCATTGACTGAACCTGGTTCAGGCTCGGATGCGAGCGCACTACGTACAACCGCGACGAAGGTCGACGGGGGCTGGGTACTCAACGGTGAGAAGACCGCGATCACCTGGGCTATGAATGCCAGCGCCTCGCTCGTCTACGCGAGGACTCCCGGGACGAGCAGGTCGACCGGTATCAGCTGCTTCGTCGTACCGATGGACTCCACCGGTGTGACGGCGCATCACATGCTCGGGATGGGCTGCCTCCCCCTCGGGTGGGGTTCGATTCATCTCGACGACGTGTTTGTGCCCGATGACCATCTTGTCGGGGAGGAGGGGAGGGGCTTCCACTCGGTGATGAGCCACTTCGACTTCAGCCGTGCAGCGTTGGGCTTGCTGTGCTTGGGAGCGGCACAGCGAAGCCTTGACGAAGCGGTTCAGTATGCGAAGGACAGAGAGACCTTCGGCAAACCGCTTACCGAGTATCAGGGAATCTCATTTCTCATCGCCGAACACACAACGCTTCTCGAAGCAGCCCGGTGGATCTGCTACAGGGCACTGTGGCTGCGTGCGACCGGGCAGCCCCACACCGCACTCGCGTCCATGGGCAAGTGGTGGCCGCCCTTGGTGGCGAAGGACGCGATCGAGGCAGCGATGCGCATTCACGGAAATCTGGGTTACGCCGCCGAATTTCCCCTTCAGCAGCGATATCGAGATGTTACTGCGTACCTGATCGCGGACGGCACTTCCGAGATTCAGAAGCGAATCATCGCCGGCGACGTCTTCCGCCGTGGCACGGTGAACCTGTGAGCGGGGACGTTCTCGTCAAGCCGACCGCGGACAGTGCTGCTCTGATCGTTGGCGGGACGGCGGGAATCGGTTTCAGTAGTGCATGCGCGATGGCAGATGCGGGAGTTCGCAGGATCGCACTCGTTGGGCGGACCGAAGAGCGCGGGAGGCAGGCTCAGCAGGTGCTGAGCGAACGCGGCATCGAAGCTCTGTACATCGCCGGCGACGCTCGAACGGCTGCCGGTGCGGCGAGCATCGCTGCTCAGGCGGTTGACCGCCTGGGTGGTATCGACATCCTGATGACAACCACAGCTGCTGACACGCGGCCCGAACTCTTCAAAGACATTGCACCACAAGATATCAGCTCTATTCTCAACGATTTGGCGCTGCCGTCGATGTTCATGGCAGCCGCTGTTCTGCCGGCTATGCGCGAACAGAAAACGGGCGTCATCATCAACGTGGCGTCGGACGCGGCCAAGACTGCGACACCGGGCGAATCGGTCATCGGTGCTGCCAAGGCGGCAATCGTGATGTTCACGCGGACGTTGGCCATCGAGGAGAAGCGCCACGGGATTCGTGCCAATGCGCTGACCCCGTCGCTGGTGACCGGCACGGCATCGACAGCTCGTATTACAGAGGGTGGATTCAGCGGAAAGCTCTTCGCTCGCGCGGCCGCGCAGGCCCACCTCGGCGTCGCAACCGCGGATGACATTGGAGCGCTGGCTGCGTTTCTCTGTACGCCTTCCGCTTCGAAGCTCACCGGTCAGGCGATCAGCGTCAACGGTGGAATCTCAGCCGCATGAGATAAGGGAGGTCTATCTACCTCACGGCGGCGGGAGGTGGCGTCGCTCGAGCACGTCACCTCCCCGCTGGGGGACTGGCATTTCAACCGTGTCCCATCGGCAGTTCGCGACACCATCCCCTCGATGGCAGTCAGGTCCAAGTACATTTTGATCTAGGAGTTCTTATGCCTACACGGAGCGTGTCGGAGCCCCGTCCAGACGACCGATATTCCGCCGAGCAGCTAGCCGGGTTCGTAGAACGCGGGGAGTGGCGCAACGAGAGCCTTTTCGAGCGGGTATCTCACTGGGCGGGGACGCAACCCGACATCGTCGCCTTCTCCGACGGGGACGCGAGTGTCACATGGGCAAAGTTGCAAAAGGACGGGCTTCGGCTCGCAGCGGCTCTGCGAGGCAGGGGCATACGGGCCGGGGATCGAGTCCAGGTCCAGCTTCCCAACTGGGTCGAGTTCGCTGTCGTATATGTGGCGCTTGCCCGGATCGGCGCAGTCCTGGTTCCCACAATGCCGATCTATCGCCACGACGAGGTGGAGTTCATTGTCAACCACTCCGGGGCCCGGATTGCCATAGTGGCCCATCAGTTCCGCGGATTCGACTTCGTGCAGATGCACGCAGAGATCAAGCAGCGGTGCCCCGATCTCGAGGCTGTGATCGTTGTCCGAGCAGACGAGGGATTCGAAGGTGAGACCTTGGAGCGCCTCATCGGAGACGGTCCGGCGCCTGAGAACGACGACCTGGGGCCTGTCCCCAACGCAGATGACACTCACGCGATCATCTACACGTCCGGCACCGAGTCGCGTCCCAAGGGATGTCAGCACACCTTCAACACGATCTCTTTCAGTCTCTACAACTTGTGCCGAGACATCATGGGCATGAAACCGGGGGAGGTCATGTTCCAGCCCTCGCCGGTGACCCACGCGACAGGGTTGATGACGGGGGTCACGGGCCCGATCGTGCTGGGTGCTTCGGCTCACCTGATGCCGGTTTGGGAGCCCATGGATGGATTGCGTCGCATCGCTGAGTACCGCTGCACATTGAGTATGACCGCCACGCCCTTCGTTCGTATGGCACTGGATGCGCTCGCCGCAACGGACTCAGACGTCTCGAGTCTGCGCACGTGGGTATGTGCCGGGGCGCCGATACCGGAAGTGCTGCTGCGCGAGTGGCGTGCGAAGCTTCCGTCCACGTCTCTTCTGCCGCTGTACGGATGTAGCGAAGGCTTCATCATCACGGCCTGTTCACCGTCCGATCCACCGGAGAAGGTAGTCGGTTCCGACGGGAAGGCGTCTCCCGGGGTGTGGCTGGAACTGAGGGATGCGGACGGAAGTCCGGTGGGGGTCGGCGAAGAGGGCGAAATCTGTCACGGCGGACCGGGATTGATGCTCGGGTACTGGCATAACCCGGAGCTGACGGATCGCGACATCGACGGCCGAGGGATGAAACGTTCAGGCGATCTGGGTCGCATCGACAATGACGGATACCTACGCGTAACTGGGCGTATAAAAGATCTGATTATCCGAGGCGGCACCAACATCTCGGCTCGTGAGATTGAAGACCATCTCGTCGCGCACCCGAACGTCGCCAGTGCCGCGCTCGTGGGGTTCCCCGATGAGCGACTGGGCGAGCGCGCGTGTGCATTCGTGGTACCAGCGCCGGGCACGTCGATCGACCTGGAAGAGGTCACACGGTTCTTACGTGAAGATCGCAAGATCGCGACACAGAAGCTGCCTGAACGAATCGTGCTTCTCGACGCGCTACCCATGACCGCGACAGGAAAGATCCAGAAGTTCGTGCTTCGCGAAAAACTCGAAGACTGATCGAGTCGGGCTGACAGACCATGCCTGATTTCCGCTAGTCGGCGAGAGTGAGAGGATAGAAGGTGCGAGCAGTAGTTCTCGACAACTTCGGCGGACCGGAGGTGCTCTCTGTCCGCGACGTGCCGCCACCCGCCCCCAGGCCGGGCTGGGTGGATGTACAGCTACGCGCAAGCGCGCTCAATTGGCATGACGTGCTGGTTCGGCAAGGCAAGTATCATTCGAAGCTTCCTCACATACCCGGCGCCGACGGGGCTGGGATCCGCACTGACACCGGAGAAGAGGTGCTCGTCCTCCCATCTCTGTTCTGGGGAGACAGGCGCGAGGCTCCGGGACCCGAGTGGGAGATTCTTGGTGACATGACGCCGGGGACTTACGCCGAGCTGGTTAGTGTTCCTGAAGAGTCGCTGGCGCCTAAGCCGCCAGGCCACTCGTGGGAACAAGCTGCTTCGCTTCCGCTGGTCGGAGTCACCTGTTACCGAGCGCTTCTCACGCGGGCGCGTCTCGCTTCGGGCGAGTCGCTCCTCGTAGTCGGCGCCGGAGGCGGTGTGGCGACCATGGCTGTCCAACTCGCAGCTGCGATGGACGTACACGTTGTCGTTGCCGGCTCATCCGCGGCCAAGATCGACAGGGCGAAAGAGGCCGGCGCTGAGTCCGGAGTTCTCCATATCGCAGACGATTGGCCCCAGCGGGCGCGAGCGCTTTCGCCTAACGGCGCCGGGTTCGACGTCATTCTCGATCCGGTGGGGTTGTGGGAAAGGTCGCTGGAAGCTCTGAGGCCAGGAGGGCGGCTCGTAGTCCTCGGTGCAAACGTCGCCGAGACAGCGCAACTGAACGTGCGTCCGTTCTATTTCGGACAGTTCAGCCTGCTGGGCACCACGATGGGCGGTCCGGAGGATTTCCGGGGTCTGCTCGACATGGTTGCCGATCGTCACGTGGCACCGCCGCCGGTGGCGTGTACGTTTCCGCTCGCCGACGCCGCCGAAGCCCACCGTCAGCTCGAGGCCGGGAGGTCCTTCGGCAAGTTCGTGCTCGTCAGATAGGCCGATTTCGGGCTAGCAGTGAGAGACATCGTGTACGAGCGTGCCGAGCCTGGCAGGGTTGTGGACTCTGCACCAGCTTCTCTCCGAATCTGTTCTTTGGGTCGATGAGGAGTTTCATCTGGCTTTTGCCGCCAACATCGTGGGATAGCTTGGTGTACACAGGGCCTCGGGGGGAGCGTTTTCCGGTGGAGGTTCCTAGATAGGCGCGGTTGGCTTGGATGCGTGCGAATGCCCAGCCGAGGGTGTCTTGAGCCGATCCGCCATTCCCGGTCTGCGCCCAGGGCGGGCTCTTCTACGTGGAGGGCATCAACGCCACGGGTGTCGAGTTGATCGCGTCTGAGGCGGGAGTATCGAAAAGGACGCTGTACAAGTACTTTCCGAGCAAAGCTACCTCGGTGGAGCGGTACCTGGCATACCTGCGTGAAATGGTTGTCGACCGTCAGAAGAGCTGGCCGACGGGCCGCGCGAACGACTGATGCGACTGGTCACGATTCCGGAACCGGGCGACGGCCGGCTGCGCGGATGCCCGTTCGACAACACGGCCGTGAAAGCAGCCTCGGCGATGCCCGAGGTCACCGAGTTCGTCCACACGCAGAAACGGGCCTTCGCCGCCGCGATCGTCGTCTTCCGCCGCTCTGGAGCATGATCGTCGACCACACTGCACGGATTGGAACTACTCATGAACAGCCCACGGCCGATCGCTCCGGACGGGCTCTGGCTCGACGACATCGCCGAAGGCGCCACCTTCGTCACCGACACCCATACCGTCGACACCGCGGAGATTCTCGAGTTCGCACGGCGTTATGACCCACCGATCTTCGACGCCGATCCCGACGGCGCTTCGGGAACGTTCTTCGATGGGCTCGCGGCCAGCGGTTGGCATGTCGCTGCGATCACCATGTCGTCGATCGTGACCAGTGGCCTTCCGGTGGCGACCCCGCCCGCCTGGGTCCGAATACCGCCATTTCGATCACCCTCCGACGCGCCGTACTCGCGCGTAGCGATTTGACTCGTAAGAATCACACCGTCTGACCACCTCGCGCGTCCCGGATCTCCACTGAGCTGGGTCGCCGCGCTGTACCGTACCTGCGGACCTTCAACCGCACGACGACGACGTGAATGGAGTCGGTGTTGTTTTCTCGTATCGCCATCGTGAACCGAGGTGAGGCCGCGATGCGGCTCATCCACGCCGTTCGGGGCCTGTCGGAGGAGACCCGGCAGCCCATCGAGGTCATCGCACTGCACACCGACGTGGATCGCAACGCCACGTTCGTGCGCGAGGCGGACGTCGCCTACGACCTGGGACCCGCGGCGTCGCGCCCGTACCTGAACATGAAGGTGCTGGAGCACGCGCTGTTGGAGACCGGTGCCGACGCGGCGTGGGTCGGCTGGGGATTCGTGGCCGAGGACCCGCTGTTCGCCGAACTGTGCGATCGGATCGGCGTCACCTTCGTCGGGCCGTCGGCCGAGGCGATGCGCAAACTCGGCGACAAGATCGGCGCGAAGCTGATCGCCGAGGAGGTCGGCGTGCCCGTGGCGGCGTGGAGCCGCGGCGGGGTGGACACCCTGGACGAGGCGGTGGCCGCGGCCGGCCAGATCGGTTACCCGTTGATGCTGAAGGCGACCGCCGGCGGCGGTGGCCGCGGCATCCGCAAGGTCACCAACGACGCCGACCTGCGCGACGCCTACACCCGCACCCGCGAGGAGGCCGAGCGCGCCTTCGGCAGCGGTGTGGTGTTCCTGGAACGGCTCGTGACCGGCGCGCGGCACGTCGAGGTCCAGGTCATCGCCGACGGTCAGGGCACCGCCTGGGCGCTGGGCGTGCGTGACTGCTCGGTCCAGCGACGCAACCAGAAGATCATCGAGGAATCGGCGTCGCCGGTCCTGCCCGCCGACCGGGTCGCCGAGCTCAAGGCCTCGGCGGAGCGGCTCGCCATCGCCGTCGGTTACCGCGGCGCGGCCACCGTCGAGTTCCTCTACCACCCGGGCGAGAACCTGCTGGCGTTCCTCGAGGTCAACACCCGTCTGCAGGTGGAGCACCCGATCACCGAGGCGACCACCGGCTTCGACCTGGTGCGCGCGCAGCTGCACGTGGCGTCCGGTGGGCGCCTCGAAGGCGAGCCGCCGAGCGAGCGCGGCCACGCCATCGAGGCCCGCCTCAACGCCGAGGATCCCGACCGCGACTTCGCCCCCGCCCCGGGCCGCATCGACCTGCTCGAGCTGCCCGCCGGACCGGGCATCCGCGTCGACACCGGCGTCAGCGAGGGTGACACCATCCCCGCCGACTTCGACTCGATGATCGCCAAGATCATCGCCTACGGCCGCGACCGCGACGAGGCGCTCGGCCGACTGCGTCGGGCCATCCGCGAGACCCGCGTGATCATCGCCGGCGGCGCGACCAACAAGAGTTTCGTGCTCGAACTGCTCGACCAGCCCGAGGTGATCGACGGCAGCGCGGACACCGGCTGGATCGACCGCGTGCGCGCCGACGGTGGACTGGTCGCCAACCGGCACTCCGCGATCGCGCTGATCGCCGCGGCGATCGACGCCTACGAGGAGGAAGAACTCGTCGAGCGGCAGCGCCTGATGTCGACCGCCTCGGGTGGTCGTCCGCAGGTTCAGCACGAGAGCGGTCGACCCCTGGACCTGAAGCTCCGCGGCGTCGCCTACCGCGTCCGGGTCGCCGCCATCGGGGCACACCGATTCCGTGTCACCGTCGAGGCGCCGGGGGAGACCCGCACCGTCGATGTCGACCTCGAGCGCTTCGACGACCACGCCGCGCAGCTCATCGTGAACCGGGTCCGCTACCGCCTGGTCACCGACACCCACGGGCCCGTCCACCTCGTCGACGTCGACGGCGTCACCCATCGCGTCAGCCGTGACGAGGGCGGCGTGGTGCGGTCGCCCGCGCCCGCACTGGTCGTCGCCACGCCACTGCAGGCCGGTGACGAGGTCGAGGCCGGCGCCCCGATCCTGGTCCTGGAGAGCATGAAGATGGAAACGGTGCTGCGCGCACCGGTGCGCTCGCGGGTCAAGGAATGTGCGGTGTCGGTCGGCACCCAGGTCGAGACCGGGGCCACCCTGATGCGGCTCGAGCCGCTCGCCGACGACGAGGACGAGGTCGTCGAAGAGGTGGGTACCAGCATCGACCTCGAGTTGCCGGAGGATCCCCAGCTCGATCCCACCGAACGCACCACGCGCAGCCAGGAGGACCTCCGTAGTCAGCTCCTCGGCTTCGACGTCGACCCCAACGACCGGACGCGCCTGCTCGACGAATATCTCTCCGTGCGACGGGCGGCGATCGACAGCGGCCGCCGTCCGCTGGCCGACGAGCTCGAACTGGTCACCGTGTTCGCCGACCTCGCCGAACTGAGCCAGAACCGGCCATCGAGTCAGGAGGTCGGCGTCGAGCACGTACACAGCGCACGCGAGAACTTCCACACCTACCTGCAGAGCCTCGACGTGGAGCGGGACGGACTCCCGGCGGCGTTCCACGACCAGCTGGGCCGCGCGCTCGGTCACTACGGCGTCACCGATCTCGACCGCACCCCCGAACTCGAAGCCGGGGTGTTCCGCATCTTCCTCGCGCTGCAGAACCCCAACGACTCGGCCTCGATGATCAGCGCGCTGCTGCTCGAGTGGCTCGACGAGCCGACGCCCCGCGACGAACTGCGCGAGGCGGTGGGCACCGCCCTCGACCGCCTCGTCGCCGCCACCCAGGTCCGCTTCCCGGCGGTCGCCGACCTCGCGCGCGGCGTCATCTACGCCTGGTACGGCCAGCCGCTCCTGCTGCGCGACCGCGCCCGCGTCTACAGCAACGTGCGCAAGCAGCTGAAGTATCTCGACGAGAACCCCGATGCCGCCGACCGCACGAGCCGGATCGACGACATGGTGCGCAGCACCGAGCCGCTCGTCCGGCTGCTCGGCCAGCGCATCGAACGGCACGCCGACAACACGGTCATGCTCGAGGTGCTGACCCGGCGTTACTACGGCAACCGGGGTCTCGCCGACATCCGGATCCGCCAGGCCGGTGGCGCGACCTTCGTCGTCGCCGAGCGCGACGCCGGGAACGTCGCGTCGGCCGCGGTGGGCTTCGACGCCCTGCCCGCGACCATCGGTGGACTCGGCGAACTCGCCCGCGACACCGCCGCCGTCGATGCCGACATCTATCTCGCGTGGGAGCAGCAACCCGACGACTTCGATGTCCTCGCCGGGACGCTGCACGACATCGTCGCCACCAGTTCGCTTCCGCCGCAGGTGCATCGGGTCACCATCACGGTCGCCGGCAGCGCGGACGCGCGAATGCATCACCACGTCACGTTCCGGCCGTCGGCGACCGGTATGGCCGAGGAGCGCCTGATCCGTGGTCTGCACCCCTACATCGCGCAGCGCATGCAGATGGAACGCCTGCGCAAGTTCGACCTCACCAGGTTGCCGTCGTCGGACGACGAGGAGGTCTACCTCTTCCGTTGTGTCGCAAGGGAGAACCCGTCGGACCGCCGGCTCGTCGCCTTCGCCCAGGTCCGCGACCTGACCGCGTTGCGCGAGCAGGACGGCCGGTTGCTCACGCTGCCGACCGCCGAAGCCGCGCTCGCGTCGTGCGTCGACTCGATCCGGCGTGCGCAGCGCGGTTCGACCAACCTGTCGAGCGCCAACCGGATCATCATGTACGTGTGGCCGCCGATCGACGTCGACGCCGACATCCTCGACCTGATCGCCGATCACATCCGCGGCACGACACAGGGAGTCGGCCTCGAAGAGGTCCAGCTCATCGCGCGTCGCCGTGACCGCGACACCGGCGAGCTGAGCAAGGTCTCGGTCCACTTCTCCGTCAACCCCACCGGTGGATTCGACGTCCGGGTCCTCGACCCGACCGACGAGCCGATCGAACCGGTCGACGAGTACCGCCAGAAGGTCCTGCGCGCGGCGAAGCGCAACACCGTCTACCCGTACGAACTGGCCGCGATCCTCGGCGATTTCACCGAGTACGACCTCGACGCCGAGCAGCGTCTCGTGCAGGTCGACCGTCCCAAGGGCCGCAACTCGGCCGCGATCGTCGCCGGTGTGGTCACCACGCCCACCGAGAAGTACCCGCGGGGCGTGACCCGCGTGGTCCTGCTCGGCGACCCGACGAAATCGCTGGGCGCGCTTGCGGAACCGGAGTGCAGTCGGCTGGTCGCCGCGCTCGACCTCGCCGAACAGATGCAGGTCCCGCTCGAGTGGTACGCACTGTCCTCGGGCGCGCGGATCTCCATGGATTCCGGTACGGAGAACATGGACTGGATCGCCCGCGCGCTGAAGCGGATCGTCGAGTTCACCCAGGCCGGTGGCGAGATCAACATCGTCGTGGCCGGCATCAACGTCGGCGGGCAGCCGTACTGGAACGCCGAGGCGACGATGCTCATGCACACCAAGGGTGTTCTGGTGATGACACCGGAATCGGCGATGGTGCTCACCGGCAAGCAGTCGCTCGACTTCTCCGGCGGTGTGTCGGCCGAGGACAACTTCGGCATCGGCGGCTACGACCGCGTGATGGGACCCAACGGGCAGGCGCAGTACTGGGCGCCGAACCTCGGCGCCGCCCGCGATCTCCTGATGGCCCACTACGATCACACGTACGTGGCGCCGGGCGAGCAGACGCCGCGTCGGGCGATCACGAGCGACCCCGTCGACCGCGACATCTCCGACTACCCACACGTCTTGGCGGGCAGTGATTTCACCACGGTCGGGCAGATCTTCTCGACGGCCTACAACCCGGACCGCAAGAAGCCGTTCGACATCCGCACGGTCATCCGGGCCGTCGCCGATCAGGATCATCCGGTCCTGGAGCGCTGGGCGGGTATGGCCGACGCGGAGACCGCGGTCGTCTGTGACCTGCACATGGGCGGAATCCCGGTGTGCCTGTTGGGCATTGAGTCACGCGAGGTGCAGCGCCGCGGTTACACGCCGACCGACGGCCCCGACACCTACACGGCCGGCACGCTGTTCCCGCAGTCGTCGAAGAAGGCGGCGCGCGCGATCAACGTGGCGAGCGGCAACCGACCGCTCGTGGTGCTCGCGAACCTCTCCGGGTTCGACGGGTCGCCGGAGTCGCTGCGCAAGCTCCAGCTGGAGTACGGCGCGGAGATCGGTCGCGCCATCGTCAACTTCGAGGGCCCCATCGTGTTCTGCGTGATCTCGCGGTATCACGGCGGAGCGTTCGTGGTGTTCTCGAAGGCGTTGAACCCCAACATGACCGTGCTCGCGATCGACGGTTCGTTCGCGTCGGTGCTCGGTGGTGCCCCCGCGGCCGCGGTGGTCTTCGCCGGCGACGTGGCCAAGCGGGTCGGCGCCGACGCGCGGGTGCGTGAACTGGAGGCCGAGACCGCGCAGGCCACCGGCCCCGAGCGCTCGCGGCTCAACGCCGAACTGGCCGACCTGCGCCAGTCAGTGCGCGCGGAGAAGATCAGCGAGATCGCCGCGGAGTTCGACTCGGTGCACAGCATCCGCCGCGCCGTCGAGGTCGGTTCGGTCGATGCGGTCATCCAGGCCGAGGAACTCCGGCCCCAGATCATCGGCGCCATCGAGAAGTCGCCGGCGTGGGGCAAGCAGGATTCCGAGGTGGTCAGCTCCTAGCGTCCGGCTTCCTGGGGTGCGCGGACCCGCGCGCCCCAGGACGCACCGGCATCACCCGCGCTCGGCGATCTCCTTGATCGCGGCGAGGGTGACCGGGATGCCCGACAGCGCGGCGTCGCGGCGCTGCTCGAGTTGGGTGTCCGCATCGTCGCCGTACCGCTGCGCGAACAGCTCGAAGCCGGCGGGTTGCACAGCCCAAGACTCGGTCAGCGTCGTGCCGTCGCCGTCGGGGGTGATCGTGTACGACCAGCGCACCGCGTTCTCGTTCACCATCCACGCGAACTCGCGGGGTTCCTCCGCGACGACGACCAGCGATCGCGTCTCCCACACGCGGTCGGGGGTCTCGTTGCGGCCGTGGAAGTAGGCGCCGACCTCGGGCCCGGTCGCCGGTTCCGCCCACCAGCACGCCTTGCAGATCGGGCTCCACTCGCCGGTGCGACCGATGTCGGTCACCAGATCCCACACCTGCTGCGGCGTGGCGGCGATGCGAACGGACTCGGAGTGGGTGAATCGAGCGGTGCGGTCGTCGTGGCTGGTCGTCATGGGCCCTTCCTGAGATTCGCGTGTGCATCGATCCTATGCAGTGGTCACGGGACCAAATCCGAGCGTCATGGTGTTGTGCACGGTGACGCCTCCGATGCACCGTCGATCGACGGAGCCGGAGCGCGTCGGCAGGAGGAGAACGTGAGCAACACCTACCGCAAGACCCCCGAGGCGTTGAGCCGCCTCACCGACGTCCAGTACCGCGTCACCCAGCGTGACGGCACCGAGCGCGCCTTCGACAACGAGTACTGGGACAACCACGAGCCCGGCATCTACGTCGACGTCGTGTCGGGACAGCCCCTGTTCTCGTCGACCGACAAGTTCGACAGCGGGACCGGGTGGCCGAGCTTCACCCGGCCCATCGATCAGGACGCCGTGGCGACGAAGGTCGATCGGAGCCTGTTCATGCGGCGTGTCGAAGTGCGGTCCGCGGGAGCCGACAGCCACCTGGGACACCTCTTCGACGACGGGCCCCGCGACGCGGGAGGCCAGCGATACTGCATGAACTCGGCCTCGCTGCGGTTCATCCCGGCCGCCGAGCTCGAGGCCGAGGGGTACGGCGAGTACGCCGTCCTGTTCACCGGCACGAACAGCGCCGATTCCCGCACCACCGACACTCACGAGGAGAACGCATGACGACCGACACCGGCCAGATCACCGTCCGTCCCGGCACCGAGACCGCGGTCCTCGCGGGCGGATGCTTCTGGGGCATGGAAGACCTGATCCGCAAGCAGCCCGGAGTTCTGGGCACCCGGGTCGGTTACACGGGCGGGCAGAACGACCACGCCACCTACCGCAACCACCCCGGGCATGCCGAAGCCGTCGAGATCGTGTTCGACCCGACGCAGACGACGTATCGCGAGATCCTCGCGTTCTTCTTCCAGATCCACGACCCGTCGACGCGCAACCGGCAGGGGAACGATGTCGGCACGAGCTACCGCTCGGCGATCTTCCCGGTGACACCGGAGCAGGAGCGGGTCGCCCGGGACACCATCGCCGACGTCGACGCGTCGGGACTGTGGCCCGGCAAGGCGGCCACGACGATCGAGGAGCTGGGCCCGTTCTGGGAGGCCGAGCCCGAGCACCAGGACTACCTGCTCAAGTTCCCGAACGGCTACACCTGCCACTTCCCGCGCCCGGGATGGGTGTTGCCGAAGCGGGATGCGGCGTCGTCGCGGTGACGCGCAAGACCGGCTGAGCGCACCGGCGCCCGTCGGCGGTCGTCCGACGACGACCGTCGACGGGTTCGTCGGCGTATGCTGATGCGATGTAGCACTCTGCTACACATGCGCGGGAGGTCTGCGATGAGCACCGGTACGGACAAGGTGACCCGGCTGTCTGCCGCATTGGTGACCGATGCCGCCCGGGAGGGCGCGCGCGAGCAGCGGTCGGCGCGGCAGCAACTCGAACACTGGGCCCGTCTCGGCCGCAGCGTCTCGCAGCGCACCACCGCGTCGCGTCGGCGGGTCGAGGCCGCGCTGGCGGGCGACTTGCCGGGAGAGGTGTTGACCGCCGAGGAAGCCGTCGTCTACGACGCCGAGATCGACGCGCACCTCGAAGCGCGACTCGCCACCGACGACCACGTCGTTCGTCGTGCCTCGGAGGGGTTCTCCTCGGTCGTCGTCGATGACGACGGACGGCTAGTCGAACACCGTCCCGACGGGACGACGGTCATCCTCGGCCGGTGACACCGCGGCTCGACCTGGTCGTCGGGTGTGACGGCGCGGGAAAGTCGACGCTGGTCGAGCATCATCTGCAGCCCTTGCTGCACACGCCCTTCGTGAACGCCGACCTGATCGCCCGGCAGAAGTGGCCCGACGCCGCGGAAGCGCATTCCTACGACGCCGCCCGGTTGGCGGCGGCCACCCGGGACAACCTCATCGAGACCGGCACCTCGTTCATCGCCGAGACGGTCTTTTCGCATCCATCCAAACTGGAACTCATCGAACGTGCGCACGCCGCCGGCTACCGAGTGGTGCTCCACGTCGTGATGATCCCCGAGGATCTCGCGGTTCATCGCGTCCGGTTGCGCGTCGACAGCGGTGGGCACGCGGTCCCGGAGGTCAAGATCCGCGAGCGGTTCCGGCGCCTGTGGCCGCTCGTCCGCACGGCCATCCTCCGTAGCGAGCAGGCAACCGTGTACGCCAACGAGCGACCGACCACGCGCATCGTCGCGCGGTACGTCGACGGTATGGTCGCGGGCATGCCCGACTGGCCGGACTGGACGCCGGATGCGCTGACGCGTTCGGAGCCACGATGACTTCCCACGATCGAGCGACCGGGCTTCTCGTCGTCGGCGCCGTCAATGTCGATCTCGTCGTGGAGACCGACCGATTGCCGGGTCCCGGTGAGACGGTCGTCGGTCCGACGGTGACTCGGCACGGCGGCGGGAAGGGCGCGAACGCCGCCGTTGCCGCCGCGCGTGCGGGTGCCGAGGTGCGTTACTGCGGCGCAGTGGGTTCCGACGACATGGGTGCGGGCGCACTCGACGAACTACGGGACGAGGGCGTCGACGTCACCGACGTGGCCGTGCTCGAGGATGTGTCCACCGGTATGGCGCTCATCGTCGTCGACCCTCGCGGAGAGAACCAGATCGCGGTGGGCGCCGGCGCGAATGGCCTGCTGACCGCGGACGTCGTCCGTACTGCGGTTCGCCGGGCGGGCGGCTGGGCCGGGTGTGTGCTCGTCAGCACCGAGATCCCGGCCGACGCCGTCGCCGCGGCGGTCACGACGGCGGCCGAGCGGGGTCTCCGATGCGTCGTCAATCCTGCCCCCGTGCCGGCGTCGATGGTCGACCTGATGGGGTCGGCGCCGGTGTTCACGCCCAACTCGTCGGAACTTCGTGACCTGCACGCGTTGATCGACGACGGTCGGGACGCCCCGGAGGTGCCGGCGGCCGAGCGGGCAGTGGCGGTGGCCTCACGTACGGGTGCACCCGTACTCGTGACCCTCGGTGCCGAGGGTGTGCTGATCGCGAATCCGTCCGGCGACGTGCTCACCCTCCCCGCCGGGCACGTCGACGAGGTCGTCGACACGACCGGAGCGGGTGACACCTTCAACGGTGTGTTCGCGGCCTCGCTCGCCGCCGGTTCGACGGTCCTCGAGGCGGCGAAGCGGGGTGTCGCGGCGGCCTCGCTGTCGGTCGGCGCCGTCGGCGCCCGGACCGGGATGCCGGACGACGCGGAGATCCGCCGCGCGGTGTGAGGCACACCCGTCGACCGGGCGGTCAGCGCGTGGCGGGTCTCGGTCGCTTCATGAATCGGTGATGGTCGTCGCTGGGCAGGAAGTAGTCGCCCTGCCCGCCGGCTCGCAGGAGGGGTCGTGCCCCGGCCGTGTCGAAGGTCTGGTCCTCGCGCAGCAGGCCGGTCGCGATGTGGATCTTGACGACCTCGCCCAGGACCATCCAGGTGTCGACGAGTTCGTCTGCGGCCGTGCGCAACTGGAACGACTGGGTGACGCGGCACTCGAAACCGACCGGGCTCTCGGCAACCCGCGGCGCGGCCACGAGGTCGGAGGCCAGCGGGGTGAGTCCCGCGGCCTCGAACTCGTCCTCACCGGCAGGGATCGCCGCCGAGGTGGCGTTCATCTGTTCGCCGAGATCGTCGGTGGCGAGGTTCCACACGAACTCTCCGGACTCCCTCGCGTTGGCGACGGTGTCCTTGTAACCGACGCTGGCGAAGCCGACGATCGGCGGGGTGTAGTTGAACAGGTTGAAGAAACTGTAGGGCGCGAGGTTGCGCACCCCGTCGGCGGTCACGGTGGAGATCCAGCCGATGGGTCGCGGCGCGACGATCGCGTTGACCGGGTCGTGCGACAGCCGATGGCCCTGCAGCGGTTCGTAGGAGTGGTAGATCGTCACCGTCGCAACGGTACGTCAGCGGCCCGACGTGCCGCCGCCTGCGTAAGGTGAGGTGCGGTCGACCACTGCGCACTTCGACGATCGGGAAAGCTGTGACTCTCTCCTCCGGCCCTGACCTGCGGACTTTCGCCAACATCCGGGATCTGGGCGGCATGCGGGTCGCCGGCGGCGGCATCACGGCCGCCAACGTGCTGATCCGCAGCGACGCCCCCTATCCCGACGACGAGGACCCGGTGGGCATGCCGTGGCCGCCGGCGACCGTCGTCGACCTGCGCGACCCCACGGAGCTGGGCCGGATGGCCGTCACCTGGCCGGCGAATGTGCGGGTGGTGCATCGTCCGGTGTCGTCGGGCGCCCGCGTCGACCGGCTCGCCGACACCGCTCTCGTCGACATCTACACCGCCATGATGCGGACGGGCGGCCACCGGCTGACCGCCGCGCTGAACGAGTTCGACCTCGACGGGGCGACTCTGGTGCACTGCGCGGCCGGCAAGGATCGCACCGGCGTGATCATCGCGATCGCGCTGCTCCTGGCGGGTGTCGACGAAGAAGCGGTGATCGCCGACTACCACCTGACCGAGGCCGGTATCGCGGGCGTGTTCGCGCGTCTGCGGTCCCGCAAGCGGATTCCGGCGGGCACCACCCTGGAGGCCCCCATCCTGCGCACGCCGCGGGAGGCCATCGAACTGGTCGTCGCCGACGTGACCGGCGCCCGCGGTGGCGCCTGGGGATGGTTCGAGGCGCAGGGCGGCGACGTCGAGCACTTCCGGCGGTGGGTCGAGAAGTTCGTACGCGCCGAGGCGGGGGAGGCCGCGCGTGGCTGACGAGAACATCTCGGAGACGGCGCAGTTCGCCCCGGACGTCGTGGCGGCCGTGCTGGCACACATGAACGACGACCACGCCGATGACTCACTGCTGATCTGCCGCACCCTCGGCGGCCGCCCGGACGCGACCGCCGCCGTGATGACCGGGTTCGACCACGAGGCAGCGACTTTCGACGTCTCCGTCCCCGACGGGGTGGTCGGCGTGCGCCTCGCCTGGGATCGACCGGTCCGCGATCGCGCCGACGTTCGCGTCGCGGTGGTCGCGATGTTCCGTGCGGCGCAGGAGCGTTCGGGCGCCCCGTCCTAGGCAGGCGTCGGGGCGCGTCACGTACTCTTGCGAGCGATCAATTCCACCGGCAACCGGCGGGATTCGACGTCGCGTCCGATGGTGAGGTCGAGGAGACCGCGCACCGCGGTCTCGCCGATCTCCCGTGCCGGAGACCGGACCGTCGTCAGCGGGACGGGAAGCTGGGCGGCCACCGGGATGTCGTTGTAACCGATCAGGGCGAGGTCATCGGGGATGCGCAGGCCGAGGTCGCGTGCCCGGCCGAGGACTCCCACCGCGATCGTGTCCGACACCGCGAAGATCGCCCGTGGGCGGTCCGGACGGTCGAGCAGTGCCGCGCCGGCCGCGGTGCCGCCGTCGACCTCGAAGTTCGACGCGACGATGCGGTCGTCGGGGAGCGTGATCCCGGCGTCGTGCAGCTCGGCGGTGAATCCGCGGAGGCGGTCGGTCGCCGTGGTGGCGTGACCGGGACCGGCGATGACGGCGAGGTCGGTGTGTCCCCGATCCAGGAGATGGCGGGCGGCGATGCGCCCGCCGCGCTCGTCGTCGCCGCCGACGAAGGGGAGTCCGGCATCGGCGTGCCGGGTGAGCGTGAGCAACGGCAGGTCGGCGATCCGCAGGGACTCGACGAAGTCGCGACCCGGCCGGTGCAGTCCGCTCAACAGCAGGCCGTCGACCTGCCGGCCTACGAGGAGTTCGATGGCGCGCCGCTGGGCGGCCTCGTCGTCGGGCGGGCTCGACAACAGCACCGAGTACCCCGCGCGAGTGGCGGCCTGCTCGATTCCTTGGTACGTCGTGGCGACCACGCCATCGGTCAGCCGCGTCATCACGACCCCGATCGTGGTCGTCTTTCGGGTTCGCAGACTGGCCGCCCACACATTCCGCTGATAACCGAGCTGGTCGGCGACCTCCCGTACCCTCAGCGCCGACGCCGACCAGCCGTCGGCCGGCTCGGGCTGACGGAGCACCCGCGACGCCGTGGACACGTGCACGCCGGCACGCCGCGCGATCTCTTTCAGCGTGGGCGCGCGCTGACCACCGACCACGCTGTTCCTCCCTCTGTCCGGTGCCCTCTGTCCGGTGCCGCGGCCCGGGTTCGTGCATTGACCGACGACGGCAGAACACCTACCTTAGGCGATGCAAACGTTCGTGCAAACGTTCTCGCGGCGGCGTGGGTCCGCCCGGTCGCCCGACTCTCGACGGAGGTCTTCGATGTCCCGCCCCAGTACGGTGCCCCAGCTCTTCGCCCTGGACTCGTTGCTCGACGCCGACGAGATCGCCATCCGCGAGAACGTGCGGGACTTCGCTGCGTCGAAGTTGCGCCCGCACATCGCCGACTGGTTCTCCGAAGCCCAGCTGCCCGTCCGCGAGATCGCCCGCGAACTCGGTGAGCTCGGCGCGCTGGGCATGCACCTGGACGGTTACGGCTGCCCCGGGATGAGCGCGATGTCGTACGGGCTGGCCTGCCTGGAACTCGAGGCCGTCGACTCCGGAATCCGGAGTCTGGTGTCGGTGCAGGGGTCGCTCGCGATGTTCTCCATCCACCACTGGGGGTCGGAGGAGCAGAAGAACGAGTGGCTGCCGCGGATGGCGGCGGGCGAGGCGATCGGCTGTTTCGGCCTGACCGAGCCCGACTTCGGCTCGAACCCGTCAGGCATGCGCACCCACGCGAAGCGCGACGGCGAGGACTGGGTGCTCAACGGGACGAAGATGTGGATCACCAACGGTTCGATCGCCGACGTCGCCGTGGTGTGGGCGCAGACCGATCTCGCCGACAGTCCCGGCGGCATCCGCGGATTCGTGGTCCCCACCGACACGCCGGGCTTCTCGGCGCCGGAGATCACCAAGAAGATGTCGTTGCGCGCCTCGGTCACCTCGGAGCTCGTCTTCGACGATGTCCGGCTCCCCGCGTCGGCGATGCTGCCCGGCGCGGAAGGCCTGCGCGGTCCGCTGACCGCGCTCGGCGAGGCGCGATTCGGCATCATCTTCGGGGCGATCGGCGCCGCTCGCGACTGCCTCGAGGTCGCCATCGACTACGCGCAGTCGCGCGAGGTGTTCGACAAGCCGCTGGCCGGATACCAGATCACCCAGACCAAGATCGCCGACATGGCGCTCGAGGTGGGCAAGGGCCACCTGCTGGCTTATCACCTCGGTCGGTTGAAGGACCGCGGCGAACTCACCCCCGAGCAGGTCAGCGTCGGCAAACTGAACAACACCAGGGAGGCGATCGCGATCGCTCGCGAATGCCGAACGATCCTGGGAGCGAACGGCATCACCCTCGAGTACCCGGTGATCCGGCACGCCAACAACCTGGAGTCGGTGCTCACCTACGAGGGGACGTCCGAGGTCCACCAGCTCACCATCGGCCGCGCACTCACCGGAGCGTCGGCGTTCCGCTGAGGGAGACCTGATCGCTCGCACGGGATCGGACGGCTGCCGCCGGGCGCCCACGGGGAATCGAACACTGGGCTACGTTTGGTTCAGCACGTCGAGAAACGCGCGTCCGCGACCGTTGCGTTTCGGGTCGGGCGTCGGAAGGAGCTCGACCATGACCGATCGGTCTGACGAGGACGTCCACCGCAAGATCGCGGAGCTGGCGCGTGAGCTGCACGGAGACGACTCCGACGAGCAGGTCGCCAAGACGATCGTCGAGAACGCACTGGTCGACATTCCCGGCGTCGAGTACGCGGGACTCACGGTCGCCACCCGGCGGAGATCGATCGAATCGTTCGGATCGACGCACGACGTGGCCGATGTGCACGACCGGATTCAGGCGGAACTCGGTGAAGGGCCCTGTATTTCGGCAGCGATCGGTGACCGGATCGTTCGCGTCGACGACCTCGAGAAGGAGACGCGCTGGCCCGGGTACCTGCGCCGGGCGCTGGCCGAGACCCCAATCCGCTCGGTGCTGTCGTTCCAGCTCTTCGCCGACACGACCGCGATCGGTGCGCTGAACCTCTTTGCCGGCCGACCGCGGGCCTTCGATCTCCATGCCGAGGACATCGGCGTGGTCTTCGCGACGCACGCCGCCCTCGCCTGGAACAAGGTGAAGAAGGACAACCAGTTCCACAGCGCCCTGGCCAACCGGGATGTCATCGGCCAGGCCAAGGGCATGCTGATGGAACGGTTCGACATCGACGCGGTCGCCGCGTTCGACCTGTTGAAGCAGCTGTCGCAGGAATCGAACACGAAGCTGGTCGAGGTGGCCCGCCTGGTCACCACCAACCGGTGACCCTTCGAGGCTCCTCGCACCTCCGGGGGTCGGTTACTCGGGGACGGTGAATTCCATCGTGCTCGGACCGACCCGATCCTGCGTCAAGGCGCGCCCGGCGTCCTCGATCGTCTCGAAAACCTTGACATAGGGCGCCATTCCGCAGAGTTCCAGCGGACGGGTGACGGTGCGACCACCGACGACCACGACCGGGATGAAACGGCGGCCGGCGTCGTCGATGAACGAACGCAGGAGCACCAGCCCGACGGTTCCGAAGAAGTTCAATCCGGAGAAATCGAGGACGATGCCGTCGACGGTTCCGCTGCTGACACGGTCGAGTGCGGCGGCGAAATCGGCCGCCGAGTCGCGATCGACGCTGCCCGAGAATCCCTGCACGCAATAGGAATTCGGTGAGACAAACTGGCGCGAATGTGCCTTCGCCTCGGGTTCTTGAGTGGGATCGAATGCTGACCGAAAAGTGGTCGAGGAAGTGAGACTCATGGTGTTCTCGTTTCAGTAAGATGCGTCGTGTGGCCGACCGTCACCTCTTGGGTCGAAAGCGTTGCTACTCCGGCGAATCGAAGCGGAGCAACCCAAGTTCACGAATGTCTGTGTGCAGAATTGACCGTGATGGTGGGAAGCGATGAGGCCCTGGGCGCCTGTCACTTGGAACGCAGCTTCTACCTGAACCGCATTTCCCACCCTACGTTGCCGACGCAGTAGGTACAAGGTTGTGCCGAGTTCGGCGGCTTTTGTGCGGTGCCTTCCTGCCACACGGCTGCTCTGACCAGTCCCGGCCCGGCGCAGCTGGACGCAGTCGGGAGACCGTGGTTGGCTGGACTCGGATATGCGTCGAAACCGGTGCGCACATCATTCCTGTTTCGGATGCGACACGAGGTCTGCGCATCGAATCTCGAGCTGTATGCGAAGTCTGGTGGTGAGAATGGCGTCGGGTGACCGGGGCGATCACGACGACTACAGCGATGTCCTGCCGTCTCTCCGCGCGATGCGCGACGAGGTGGACGACGATCGCCGTACCCGGCTACGGGAAGACGTCATCGCGAGGTGTCTGCCACTGGCAGACCATGTCGCCAGGCGCTTTTCCGAACGCGGCGAGCCCATCGACGATCTGCGTCAGGTGGCGCGGATCGGGCTCATGCACGCTGTCGACCGTTTCGACGTCGAGCGCGGCAACAACTTCCTCGCCTTCGCGGTGCCGACCGTCATGGGGGAGGTGAAGCGCTACTTCCGCGACAGCACCTGGTCCATCCGGGTGCCTCGCCGGGCGCAAGAGGCCTCCCTCAACATCGCCAAGGCGAGTGAGGAGTTGCTGCAGTCGCTCGGACGGTCGCCGCGCCCGAGTGAGATCGCCCAACACCTCGACCTGCCCGTCAGCGAGGTGATCGAGGGGATGGTCGCGCGGTCGGCCTACACCGCGAGTTCGATCGACGCCGAAGCCGGCTCCTCGACCGACGGATGGACTCTGGCCGACACACTCGGCGACGAGGACTCGCGCCTGGAGCTGGTCGAGGAATTCGTGACGCTGCAGCCGGCACTGGAACGGCTCACCGAACGAGAACGCACGATTCTCACGCTTCGATTCTTCAAATCGATGTCGCAGAGTGAGATCGCACGCGAGGTGGGCATCTCGCAGATGCATGTGTCGCGATTGCTGACACGAATCATCGAGACCTTGCGCGCAGAGGTCGTCGTCGAGGGTCCGGACGGCGACGACGTGCAGGCCGATGCCGGGCGTGCCGCCACCAAGGGCCGCGGCACGCCTCCGGGCGTCACGGCTTGAGGATCACCTTGACCATGCCGTCCTTCTTCTGCTGGAAGGTCTCGTAGGCCTGCGGGGCCTCCTCCAGCGGAAGTTCGTGGGTGGCGAAGGTGTCCACGCCCAGCGGATCGTCGTCGGTGAGCAGCGGCATGATGTCGTCGACCCACCTCTTGACGTTCGCCTGACCCATGTGGAGCCGGATCTGCTTGTCGAACATGGTCAGCATGGGGAGCGGGTCGGCCGCGCCGCCGTAGACCCCGGAGAGCGAGATCGTCCCGCCGCGCTTGACGATGTCGATCGCGGAGTACAGCGCACCCAGCCGGTCGGTGCCCATCTCGGACATCGCCTTGCGGGCCACCGCATCCGGTAGCAGTCCGACCACGCTCTGCAGCGCCTTGTTGATCGGTGATCCATGGGCCTCCATGCCGACGGCGTCGATGACGGAATCGGTGCCCAGGCCGCCCGTCAGGTCGCGGATGGGATCGCCCACGTTGTCGACCGCGTCGAAGTTCACCGTCTCGACGCCACGGGCCTCGGCCCGTGCCAGCCGTTCGGGCACGCGATCGACGCCGATCACCCGCGCGCCCTGGTGGGCGGCGATACGGGCGGCCATGTCGCCGATGGGGCCGAGACCCAGCACGGTGACGGTTCCGCCCCGCGGGATCTCGGCGTAGGCCACGGCCTGCCAAGCCGTCGGCAGCACGTCCGACAGGTACACATAGCGCGAGTCGGGCTTCTCCAGCGGCACCTTGATGTGTGTGAACTGGGCCTGGGGCACGCGGAGATACTCGGCTTGCCCGCCGGGCACCGACCCGTAGAGCTGCGAGTACCCGAACAGTGCCGCGCCCGTCCCCTGGTCGGTGACGCGGGTCGTCTCGCATTGCGTCATGAGACCGTCATGACAGAAAAGACATGTGCCGCAGGCGATCTGGAATGGAATGACCACCCGGTCGCCGACGCGGAGATCGCCGGTGTCCTTGCCGACCTCTTCGACGATCCCCATCGGCTCGTGTCCGAGGATGTCACCGGCCTGCATGAACGGGCCGAGCACTTCGTACAGGTGCAGGTCGGATCCGCAGATGTTGGTCGAGGTGATCTTGATGATGGCGTCGGTGGGCTCGATGATCTTCGGGTCGGGCACGGTGTCGACCGACACCTGTCGTTTGCCCTGCCAGGTCACTGCACGCATGCTCAGGCCTTTCCGTCGTTTCCTCGACGACTCTCGTCCTGCATCTCTTCCAGGCGGTCGTCGCGTCCTCGCTCCCGCTTGCCGGCGTGTTCCACCGGGAAGTCGTGGAAGCGCTCCTCGTACCGTTCGGCTTCCTCGGCGGTCGTCTCCGGCTGGATCGGGTCCTGATGGGCCCGATCGCCGTCCCTGGCCGCGCGACGTCGAAGCAGGACGCGGCTGCTGATGAGCAGGCCGATCGCCAACAGCCCGACCAGGACGGCGCCGATCGCCAGCCACACGGTCGCATCGCGGTCGCCTGCTCCGGCGGCGATCGCGAGGCCTGCGAGCACCAGCATGAGTCCGACGCAGACGAAGCCGAGGAGGCCGATGGCCTTCAGTCCTCGTGACTTTCGTGCCGGGCGGCGGGCGATGGCCTCTCGTGAGGCGATTTCTCGTTCGGGTGTCAGATCTGGCATGGTGCACTCCCTGCGCTGTCTGGTGGTGGTTCGGTGGTCGGCGTGCTGGGCAACCGACCTCGGTGCGCTCGGTGTACCGCCACAGGCCGGAGATGAAACGTCGACGTACCGACACCTTCGTCGGAAATGGGACGTACCGAGACGTGCATCTCATCGAATCCGACCGCCGGCCGGAGCTCTGCTACCGTGTCGAGACGTGTTGGGGGCACTGACGGGCGCGGCCACTCACTCGAGCCGCGGTTTGGAACACGGAATCACGGGGCACTCATGACCAGACCAGCCGAGATCGGCACCACCAATCAACGGGCGAAGAAGACTCATTTGATGACCGATTCCGATGCGACCTCCCAGCTATCGATCGCCGGCGGTACGCCGACGGTGCTGCGGGTGCCGGCCGCCACCGATCGTCTCGCACTCGTGCGCGCCCTGGTCGAGACCGCGCTCTACGTCGATGACTGGGCGCTCGACGACGTCATCGACGCGAAGGTGGCCGTGGATGAGATCTGCTCGCAGATCATCTCCGCCGCCGCCGAGGGATCGTCGATCGAGCTCACCCTGTACCTGTCGTCGCAGGGCGTGATCGGTGAGATCCGTGGCGAGCTCCTCGGGGACGTGACCCTCAAGCAGTCGACGTTCGGATGGCGGATCGTGCAGACCGTCACCGACACCCACACGATCACCTACGACGAACCGGGCCCGGACGCCGCGTCCCGAGGCGTCGTCATCGCGTTCTCGAAATTTCGCCGCTGACCGGTCGCCAGTCATCGCCGGCGGCGTCGTAGGCGGCCAGGCCGCGCTCGGCGAAGGCCTGCAACCATCCCTCCATGGGCCACGTGCCCCAGCGCCGGTGGAAGACCCGGGCGTTGCGGAGGATGTCCTCGAGGTGCTCGACGGGCGGCTTCGAGACCGGGTGGTGCTGGTGATAAGCGTGCGCTCCGCCGACCCAGGCGATCCGGAATCCGTTGTCGCGCGCGCACATCGCGAAGTCCGTGTCTTCACCTCCGTAACCGCGGTAACCGGGGTGGAAGCCGCCGAGGGCGAGCCAGTCGCAGGTCCGCACGGCGAACGACAACGACCAGAAGAGCATCAGCTCCGACGACAGCTGGGTCTGCCCGCATCTCGGTGACGGGCGTGCCGGGTGTGGATCGGTGAACCGGGGGAGTTCGCGGGCGTCGAAGGTCGGCTGGTCACACGGCAGATAGGTGACCGGACCGCAGTAGAGGAGAGTCAGGTCCGGCGTGGCCGCGCAGGACCGCAGGTAGCGTTCGAGCATGTCCGGGCCGGGTATGCAGTCGACGTCGAGGAACACCAGGATCGTCGCTCCCGCCGCGATCGCGGCCGCCGCCCCCGTGTTGCGCGCCTCGGCGAGTTGCAGTGTGCTCGGGTCGTCGTTGCGGAAGTGGATGACGCGCACCGGATGTCCCTCGACGACCGTGGCGATCACCGGATCGTCCATCGCCACGATGATGTGAATGCGGGGCCGGTGGGTCGAATGGGCGAATGCATCGAGCTGGCGTCGCAGGTGGAGGTGTCGCCCCGACACGATCGTGATGACCGCGACCACCGCGGGGGAGCCGGTCATCGGTGCGCGACCGCTTCGATGGCCCGCGCGGCCCGCTCGGCGGCACCCTCGGTCTGCCAGCGCGACCACGCCGGCGCCGAGTCCCCGACGGTGTCGAGGATCGACCGCCAGCTCTCGGCGTCCGGCCACGACGACGTGACGAGTGCGAGTTCGGAGCGTGCGAGCGTGTTGCCGGTTGCCCGCTGTTCGGCGAACGGTCGGTCCTCGGGGATCACGACGGCCGGTCGGCCCGCCGCGGCGGCATCGGCGACGCTCCCCTGACCTGCGCCGATGACGGTGACCCGGGCGCTGCACAGGAACGGCCACGGGTCGTCGACCCAGGTTCCGAAGGCCGGACCGAGCCCGACGACGGTGCGGCCCGGAAGCTCGTCGGCGAGGGTGGTCGCCGGGTGCGGTCCACCGCGTTCCCCGCCCGCACCGGTCAGGACGAGGACGTCGGTGGCGAACGTGGGGTGCGAGACGGGGAGTCGCCCGTCGAAACGGGAGATGCCGCCGGTGAAGACCGTCTTCGGCAGATGCTCTCGAAGCCAGTCCGGCTGGTAGAGCTCTGCGGGCCAGGGCGCGATGATCGCATCGGCCGCCCGGTAGGCGAGCTGATGCGGTAGGTCGTCGCGAATGCCGGGCTGCGCCGTCACGATCACCGGTACCCCGAGCAGCCGGAGGAACAGGGTCACCTCCACCGACACGTCGACGACGACGGCCGCCGGGGTGCGTTCCGCGACGAACTCGGCCAGTTGCGCCATACGCGTCCGCAGACCGCCGTCGTGTCGTGGCGCCCAGTGCAACAGACCGCCCGCGTCGACGTCGCGCGGCTCCGGCTCGGCGTCGTCGCGCTCGAGGGTGATCACCTCGCTGAACGCCGGATCGGACAGCGGGGCGCTGGTCAGCGCGACGACATCGGTGCCGATGCGGCCGGCGATGGCGGTGGCACGCGAACAGTGGCCGCGTCCCTGATGATGCACGTAGTAGCCGATCACACCGGTACCTCCCGAGCGAGCGGCTCGGTGCCGGTCAGCGGACGTCCGGCGACCAGATCGGCGTAGATGTCGGTGTACCGGTTGATCATCGCGGTGTCGGAGCAATGATCCTCGGCACGGCGTCGCACGAGATGCCGGTCGATGGTGAGCGCCTCCTGCGCGGCGAGAGCCATCGCGTCGACGTCGCCCGGCGGCACCAGCACGCCCGCGTCGTCGCCGACGATCTCCGGGATGCCGCCGCGGGCGAAGCACGCCACCGGGGTTCCGCAGGCGAGCGATTCCGCGACCACGAGGCCGTACGGCTCGTCCCAGACCGGGGTGACCAGCGTCGCGCCGCACGAACCGACAAGGCGGGCCAGGTCGTGCTGGTGGAGGTGACCCTCGTAGTGGACGAGGTCGCCGAGCGATGGCGCGATGTGCTGCTCAAAATAACGCGCATCGCTGATCGGACCGGCCAGCCGGAGCCGGCGACCGGCACGGTGCGCGGCCTCGATGGCGAGGTGCGCGCCCTTCTCCGGGACGAAGCGACCGAACCAGACCAGATCGTCCCCACCTGGACCGGCAGGCCAGCGATCCAGCTGAACACCGTTGTGCACCACCGGTATCTCGCCGAGCACATGCGACCACGACCGCGCTGTGTGCCTGCTGACCGCTACGCAGCGGGTGTCGGGCGCGAGGGCCAGTGCCGACTCGAGCCACGGCGTGGGCGGGGTGTGCAGCGTCGTGACCATCGGCGTCCGTACCGCCGGACCCATGGCAACCGGGAGATAGTGCAGGCTGTGGTTGTGGATCACGTCGTATTCACCCGGGTTGCGGGTGAACGAGAGCATCAGCGACAGATACGAGTGATGATCCTGCAGCGCTTCGAGCTGGGGCATCGACACATCCGAGCATGCGGCCGCGGAAGGTTCGAACAGTTCCGCGCGCAGGCGATCCGAGTCGACCGGGAGGTCGCTGCCCGCGCCCGCGAACAGCGTGACCTCGTGGCCGGCGAGTGTCAGGGCGCGCGTGAGATGCCAGACATGGGCCTCGAGTCCGCCGGCGAAGGGCTGTGCGATCGGATAGCGGCTCGACGCGACGATGGCGATCTTCAGGGTGTCACGCATCCATGATCCGGGTGTAGAGGGCGGCGTGGTCGTCGGCGAGAGACCGGCGCTGTGCGCGTCGTTCCGGCCACAGGGCTGCCGACGGCCGGGTCGTATAGGCCTGTGCCAGAGCAGAAACCAGCGAGTCCGGATCGAAACGGTCCTCGGTGAACTCGTACGACAGGCAGTCCTGTTGCTGGTGGTAGTAGCCGCAACTCGGCGCGATGACGGTGGTGCCGAGATCGTGGCACGCCTCGAGCCAGCCCGAGTGGGTGCCGAACCGGTACGGAAGTACCGATACCGACAGGCCCCGCAGGTAGTCCCACAGCTCGTCGTCGGTGAAGTAGTCGTGGACGCGCACGCGCGCATACGGATGCCGGGACAGCGCCAGCGCGGTCGTGCCGAAGTCGGGGTTGTAGGCGTGTGTGCCCGGGACGAACACTTCCTCGTGCAGGTTGATCGCGACGGTCATGTCCGGGTAGTCGGCGGCCGCTTCGAGCAGGGTCATGATCACCGGCAACGGGTCCATGTTGGCGCGGATGCTCTTGGCGTGGACGCCCACGACGAACTCGTCGGTGTGCGGTCCGCGCGCGGCGAACCGTCCCGGCGGGACGACATGGGGATGGGGAAGAACGGTCGCCTCGCGCTGCCAGCGGCGTGCGATCTCATCGGCCGCACCGGGGGTCAGCGTGATGACCTCGTCGGCTGCGGGCACCAGGATGTCCAGGACCGCTTCGTGATCTCCCGGCTCGGGGTGGTGCGGATTGCGCAGATCGTGCAGCGTGTACACGAGCGGTTTGCCGTGTGCGCGTAGTTCGTCGACCACCGCCGACATCACCGCCGGCTCGATGGCGTCGAACCCGAAATGGATGTGGAAGACGTCGAACTCGTTGTGATGCTCCGCGATCCAGGCGGGATCGAGCATCAGCGGAGGCCACCAGCCGCCCGGAACCGTCGCGCCGTCGGCGGGCTCCGGGTCGGGTAGGCGCATCACCGAGACCGGCCCGGTGTCGAGGTTGCTGACCGTTCCGTTGAGCGGGGACAGGTGGCGGACGTACACATGGGACTGCGGCACCGACGCGACGCGCACACGCGCGACGCCGGCGCCCGTCCGCGCGCGCAGACCGGTCGGCATCGCCGACCGATCTCGTGTCGTACTCGCCCCCACCGTCTCGAGGGTTGCTGTTCCGCTGGGCTGTCCACTGCTCACTGCCACATCCGTTCACTCGGGTCCGAACGGCTGTCTACTCAACCGGGCCTACGCGATCGCGGCTTCGCGAGCCGCGGGGACGACCGCCGATCTCCGGCGAGTTGTCATGCGGCTCTGATACCCCGGGTCACCGGCGGCGAAACCGCCCCCGGGCGATGAACGGCGTGGTGATCAGTGTGAGTTCGAGTGCGGAGAGCTCTGCTTGTCCGTCCGGTGGGCGTTGAGCAGCAGGTGGTCGAAGGACTGCCGGACCGGGTCCGGCAACACCACGTACTTGTGGACGCCGGTGACGATCGACCGAGCGAGCTCGTTCACCTTGACGTTCGCCGTCTGGGACCGCCACCGCATGACCTCGAATGCACGATCGGCGCTCACGCCGTAGGCCAGCGAGATCATGCCCTTGGCCTGTTCGATGACTCCCTGATGCTCCCGGAACCGCGCGACGTGCTCGTCGACGCGGTCCTTGACGGCCTTCTCCTCGATCGCCGTCAGGTCGAGGTAGAAGCCCTCCGCGCCGATGACCGTGCCGGACTCGTCGGTGACTTGCTGCGAGACGACAGCGACGTGACGGACCTGACCCTCGGTGTCGACGATGCGATGCCGGCTCGAGAACGGAATCCGCCGGTCGAGCATGGTCGCGAGCAGTTCCTCGAACGACTGCCTGTCGTCCGGGTGCTTGTGCCCGGCGATCAGCTCCGTCGTCGGAGTCACCTCACCGGGCCTATAGCCGTGCATCTCGGCGACCTCGTCGGACCACTCCCACTCCTGGGTGTCGAACAAGAACCGAAAGCTGCCGACGTGACTGATGCGGGACTCGCCGGCGGTGTGATCGTTGGCGTCTGTCACCCTCACCCCTACAAACCACAAATCAACAAGGAAGCCAGCGGTCTCGGGCGAAAAATGAGCTTACCTGGCCGTCGCGCCGGGCGGGAATCGACCTGGTCGTGTCACCGATGCCGGACTCGCGGAGATCGTTTCGGGCCGGTGTCACCCGGGTATCTGCGAGCAGCTCGGGCCGGCGGCATCGAGGCGCCGACCGCAACGGGCACCGATCCCGGTTACGACGAGGAGGACGAGAATGGGCACCGAGAACGCGGGTGACAGCGCGACGGCGGCAACCGAGGGCATCAACCCCGATCTGACGTCGACGGCCGGTTTCGAGGACCTCGACGAGGACCGACTCGGTCAGGACCCGCTCGAGGAAGGCATGGATCCGCCGGAGGACTGGTCGGCCAGTGACCGGGCCGGCACGACGGCGCGGGAACAGCGCGAGGGGGAGTCCCTCGACGAGAAGCTCGACCAGGAGATTCCGGACGAGCACCCCTGACGCTCACCGACCCGGGGCGCGTGGCAATGTTTCCGCGCGCGTCCGCGCGGGCAAACGTCGGACATGAGTGACGAGAACCCCGAGCACGTGGCGAAGACGATCCCGTACCCCGGTGAGACCGATGAGATGGGTGACCGACCGCGGGACGAGATGCGCGAGTACCGCGGTCGCGATCTGCTGGCGGGCAAGACCGCGCTCATCACGGGTGGTGACTCGGGTATCGGCCGGGCGGTCGCGGTCGCCTTCGCGAAGGAGGGCGCCGACGTCGCCATCGCCTATCTGGAAGAGGACAACGACGCCCGGCACACCGTCGAACTCATCGAGGCGCAGGGACGGCAGGCCCGGGCCTACCGCGGCGACCTCGCCGATCCGGCGCACTGTGCCGACGTTGTGAAGCGGACCGTCGACGAGCTCGGGGCGTTGGACATCCTGGTGAACAACGTCGCCTATCAGGAGATCGTCGACGACTTCATGGAGTTGACGCCCGAGCAGTGGCGTCGGACGTTCGACGTCAACATCGACAGCTTCTTCCACACCACCCGCGCGGCGGTCCCGCATCTGACCGGCGGCGGCGCCATCATCAACACGTCGTCGATCAACGGCTTGCGCGGCAACGACAGCCTCATCGACTATTCGGCGACCAAGGGGGCTGTTCTCGCGCTGACCTATTCGCTGGCGCAGGCACTGATGAAGCGGAAGATCCGGGTGAACTGCGTGGCCCCGGGACCAGTGTGGACACCGCTCATCCCGGCCACGATGCCCGCCGACGCGGTCAAGGACTTCGGCACGCAGGCGCCGATGGGACGCGCCGCCCAGCCCGACGAGATCGCACCGTCGTATGTGTTCTTCGCGGCCGAACAGCTGTCGTCGTACTACACCGGCGAGGTGTTGGCGCCGATCGGCGGTGAGACGCTCCCGGGGTGATCCACGAGGTCAGGGCACCGGAAGCGGTGCCAGGCTGTTCCCGCGTGGCAGCGAACCGCAGTTGCTGTGCGTCGGCGTGCCCGCGAACCTCTCCGTGAGGTACTGCAGGGCGAGGGGCTCGAACGGCAGGAACGCCTCCTGATGCGTCAGCCCGTTGAGCTGCCGATAGGTGATGTCGACTCCGCGCGAGCAGTATTCGTCCGCCAGGCCGATGACATCGCCGGTGATCATGAGGGTGTCGCCGATCGCGTTGTAATGACCGACCGCGAGGAGCATCTTTGTCGACGGAGTGCCCGAACGGCCCATGATGTTGTCGTTGATCGCCCGCACCACCTGCGGCACGTCGAGCAAACCGGTGTACGGCGGCTTGACCATGTCCGCGCTCGTGAGGCCCGCATACTTCGACGCGAACTCGGAGATGCACTCGTCGCTGACGTCCTGGGCGACCTGCCGGCCCCGCGCCGAGAGGAAGGTCGAGGTGTCGAGACGGTACGTGCGCTGATAGGCGACCACCAGCGCGGGGATGACGCCCGCCCACTTCGCGCTGCCGTTGATGTAGGGCAGGTTGTGCGCGAGGTCGACGGGGAGACCGCCCGCGGCCGCACCCACGATGTTGAGTTCGGGGGCGTACCGCGGCGCGACCTCGGCTCCGAACTGCGTGGGGATCGACCCGCCGGAGTAACCGACCAGGCCGACCGGGGTCGATCGCGGCAGCCGCAGGAACGATTGGGCGGCGCGGACGCCGTCGAGAGCGGCGTATCCCGACTGCCGGCCGATGGTCCACTGCAGCTTCTCGCCCTCGTAGTCGGGGACCACGACGGTGTAACCGGCAGCGAGATAGCCTGCGATGACGCCCTGTTCGGCGGTCGCGGTGCCGTTGGTGTACCCGCCGCTGAGGGTGTACGACGGGTCGCACTGGGACCCGAGCGCGTCGTACGCCATGTGGTAGGAGACCAGGCGGGTGGGACCCGGGGTCAGCGGCCGGAGCACGGTCGCCACCGTCACCACGCTCGCGCCGAACTGGTCGGTGGTGCGGTAGAGCACCTGCGAGCCGGTGATCGGTGTGGACATCGTGGGTGTCCGGAACTGCATGGGACGGCTGCGGAGCACCGCGCCGGGTGCCACCCCGGCCAGCGACGCGTCGTAGGAGTAGAACGGATCGGCCGACGGCAACGGTGAACCCGGGCCGGGTGCCGCCTGCGCGGGAGGCGCGCTCGCGAGCACTCCAGCGATCACGCCGAGGACAAGACCGATGACACCCACGCGCAGCCAACTCGTGCGCAGCCCGAACGACATGGCTCATCTAAACATCGAACGGGCCGGCATGGGGCGACTTGACCTGTGGGCCACGGACCCCGGGCCCCGTCTGCAGAGCGACGCTCACGCGGCGATCTTGGCCAATGCGGGCTCGAGGGCGTCGACAGCCCACGGAACCGAGTAGACCGTCGGCGTCCCGAATGCCGAGGCGGTGTCGTTGGTCAGGAACACCGTCGCGCCGGATCGGACCGCGGGCAACGAGTCCCATCCCGGGATGGTCCCGAAGACCTCGGGTCCGCCGACCAGCGGCCAGAAGATCAGCAGATCAGAGCCGAGCAGATCCACTCGTTCACTCGATACGACGACGCGCTGACCGTTGTCCGACAGCCCGGTGACGGCGGGGTCCAACCGCAGGCCGACCTCCGCGAGCAGCTTGGCGGAGGGATCGTTGTCGGAGGTGACCACACCGAACTGCCGCTCGGGTGTCAGCTGACCGAAGGTTGCCGTCTTGTCCTGTGCCGCAGGGTATTTCTTCTTGATCGCGTCGATCTTCTCCTCGACCTCCGTCTGCGCCTGCGACGCCTGGTCCTCCTTGTCGAAGATCTTGCCCGCGGTGCTCAACACCTGCTGCCAGGTGTCGTTGACGGTCTCGGTGCTCATCACCGGGATTGTCGGCGCCACCTTCGCGAGGACGTCGTACGCCGCTCGATCGGGCAGGTATCCCGCGAGGATCAGATCCGGCTCGAATTTCGCGACCTCGGCGACGCCCGGCGAGGCGCCGACATCGACCGGGATGACGGTGGACTCGTGCGGCGGGGTCCATGCGAACCGGTTGTCCGGACCCGAGTATCCGGCGGAGACGAACTCGGCGGTGATCGGGACGTCGAGCTTGATCAACGAGTCGGTCCAGGCGGTCGCACCGGTGAGGGTGACCACCCGCTTCGGGACGCCGTCGATCACTGTCGATCCGTACTGGTGGTCGACGGTGGTCGTCGCCGTGGCCTCCGCGGAGTCCGTGCCGGAGTTCCCGTCGTCCCCGGACGAACATCCCAGGGCGAACACGATTACGGCGATGAGCATGAACGGGACGGCGAGATACCGCTTCGGTTGCATGGTCGTTAGGTTAGGGTAACCAACCATTTCTGATCAACCGTGGGCATCTGCCGTGGGTTGGGCAGACGCCGCCGAGATCGCGACTGCGGTACAGGGTTTCCTGAATACAGGAAATTCTGTACTGTCATGTCCCATGGAATCGGCGGCGGTGGCTCAGCGTGACGCATTGACGAGGTTCGGGTACGCGTTGTCGGACTCCACGCGTACCCAGGTGCTGCTCCGGCTGCGCTCGGGTGGGGCCTTCCCGTCCGAACTCGCGGACACCATCGGGGTCTCGCGTCAGGTGTTGTCCAATCACCTGGCCTGCTTGCGCGGATGTGGCCTCGTCGTCGCAGTGCCGGAGGGTCGTCGAACCCGATACGAGCTGGCGGACAGCAAGATCGGGCATGCATTGGATGATCTTCTCGGGTTGGTCCTGGCGGTCGATCCGGCATGCTGTCCCGCATCAGGCGAGGAAGGCTGCTGCTGATGGCCGCCGAACCGGGCTCCCTGTCGGTGCGGCGGCCCGGCCCGGGCGCCGCGCGACGGACGTTGTTGCAGCGCCGTATTCGCTGGTTCGTCGCGGCGACCATCGCCTACAACGTGATCGAGGCCGTGATCGCGATCGGCGAGGGGATGCGTGTCTCCTCGGGTGCCCTGATCGGGTTCGGTCTGGACTCCGTCATCGAGGTGTCCTCCGCGGCTGCGGTTGCGTGGCAGTTCGCCGGTTCCGACCCGGAGCGGCGGGAGAAAATGGCGCTGCGGATCATCGCGATCTCGTTCTTCGCCCTGGCGGCATACGTCGGCGTCGACTCGGTCCGTTCGCTGGTCGGTCTCGGCGACGAGGCGCGGCACTCGTCGATCGGTATCGCGCTGGCCGTGGTGAGTCTGCTCGTCATGCCGCTGCTGTCGTGGGCCGAACGTCGAACCGGCCGCGAGCTCGGCTCGCTGAGCGCTGTCGCCGACTCCAAGCAGACGCTGCTCTGCACCTATCTGTCGGCGGTGCTGCTGGTCGGGTTGGCCCTCAACGGATTGCTCGGCTGGTCGTGGGCAGATCCGGTTGCTGCGCTGGTCATCTCGGTGATAGCGGTCCGGGAGGGGATCAACGCGTGGCGAGGCGACGCGTGCTGCGTCCCCGCGATCGGTGGCGAGGGCCGCGATCCGGCGGTCTGCGACTGCTGTTCCGCTGAGAGTTCCGGTCGGGCCACCGATCCCGGTGCCCGCGCGTCTGGCCGCTGACGCCGCGGTCGCAGGGGGCCAGGACGCCACAGTCGGACGGGGTCAAACATGGGATGTTAGGTTGTTTCGGTGGCCGGACAGATCACCCCACCGCGCAGGACCAGCGAGCTCGTCGTGCAACGGATGCAGGAGCTGATCACCGACGGCACGTGGCCGCTCGGCGAGCGGATTCCTGCCGAGCCCGAACTCGTGGCGCAGTTCGGCGTGGGCCGGAACACGATTCGGGAGGCCGCCCGGGCGCTCGAACACGCCGGCATGCTGGAGCCGCGGCGCGGCGACGGAACCTATGTGCGTGGTCGGAGCCCGCTCGCCGGTGCCATCGCCCGACGCTCTGCGCCGTCGGAGCTCCGGGATCTGCTCGAAGTGCGTCGCGCGCTCGAGAGCGAGGCGGCGGCCGGTGCGGCCGGTCGGGCCGACGCAGCCGACGTGGAACGGCTGCGCATGCTGCTGGCGCGCACCGAGGCTGCGCTGGCCGACGGCGACCTCGATCGATACACCGAGGCGGACATCGCCTTTCACGCCGAGATCGTCGTCGCCTCGCGCAACGCGCTGCTCATCGAGATGTATGACGGAATCGCCGAGGTGATCGCCCGAACGCACCCGTCGGTGGTGCGAGGTCCGCTGGCCGAACAGACGCACCCGCGTGGCCATCGCGACGCCGTCGACGCCATCGAGCGCGGCGACGCCGGTGCGGCGCGCGCGGCCGTGTACGCCTACGTCGACTTCACCGAGGTGCCCGAGTGAGCGGACAGGCCCTGTCCGCCCACGAGAAGACCGGCGTCGGGGTGATCGTCACCGCGGTCGGGGTGATGCTCGTCGCCGCCAATCTGCGTCCGGCCGTCGTGGCCGTCGGGCCCCTCATCGGCACGATCTCCGACGACGCCGGATTCAGCAGTGCGGTCGCCGGTCTGCTCACGGCGCTGCCGGTGCTCTTCTTCGGGATCTCCGCGCCGGTCGCGCCGCGCCTCGCCAACCGCTTCGGCATCGAGCGGGTCATCTTCGGCGCGTTGCTCGTGCTGATCGTCGGCATCCTCGTGCGCCTGATCCCGTCCGCGGCGGCCCTCTTCGCCGGCTCGGCCGTCATCGGAGCAGCCATCGGGACCTGCAACGTCGTGCTGCCGGCGTTGATCAAGCGAGACTTCGCCCATCGCTCCGGGCTGATGACGGGCCTCTACTCGATGACGCTGTCCGGCGGGGCCGCGGTGGCGTCCGGGGTGAGTGTTCCCATCAACGACGCGCTGGGCGGGAACTGGCGCCTCGCTCTCGCGACGTGGGCGCTCCTCGCCCTGGTCGCCGTGGTCGTCTGGATTCCGCAGCTGCCGATGGTTCATCGGGTGACCTCGGCCGGGCAGGCGACGTCGTTGCTGAAGAACCCGATCGCGTGGGCGATCACGGTGTTCATGGGAACGCAGTCGTTGATCTTCTACACGTTCGTGGCCTGGTTGCCGCAGTACCTCGTCGAGACCGGGATGTCGCCGCTGCGGGCGGGCGCCGTGCTGGCGTCGGCGCAGGTGGTCGCCCTGATCATGTCGCTGCTCGCGCCGATCGTCGCCGGTCGCTTCGCCGATCAGCGTGCCGTGACCCTGTCGGTGATCACCGTCTGCGCCGTCGGTTTCGTGGGTCTGCTGAGCACCGACGTGTGGCCGGGGTTCTGGGCGGCCTGCGTGATGGTCGGGCCGGGCTCGTCGATCAGCCTGGCCCTCCTCTTCATGGTGTTGCGCAGCTCGGGGTCCGAGCAGACGGGCCAGGTGTCCGGGATGGCGCAGTCCGTCGGCTATCTGGCGGCGGCGGCCGGTCCGATCGTCATCGGCGCGATCCATGACGTCACCGGCTCGTGGACCCTGGCGATGGCGGTCCTCGGCCTCGTCCTGGTGCCGCAGGCCCTGTCCGTCCTCGGCGCCGCCAAGGACGTCAAGATGACCGGGTGAGCGCCCGGCCGTCGTCGGAGGAGATGGGAAACAGCGCATTCCCGGTACCGGTCAGCACTGACCGCTAATTTGTGGCGCATGCATTGCGTGGTCGTGGGCGGGGGACTCGCCGGTCTTGCGTCGGCGGTGTGGCTCGCCGAAGCAGGTCAACGCGTCACCGTCCTCGAACGACGCGGTTCTCTCGGTGGTCGCACCATCTCGATGCCGCTGCACGTCGTCGACGATGTCCCCGACAACGGCCAGCATGTGTTCGCCAGCGGATACGAGCACCTCATGCGTTACCTGGACAGCGTCGGCACTCGCGAGCATGTCGCCTTTCCGGGACACATGACCGTCCGGATGCCCGGCGGAGCGACCCGCAGGTCGGGCTTTGCGGGCCTGTCCGGGCTCCGGGCGGCGCTCGGCGATCTGCCGGGAGTGACCGGTCTCGACCGGTTGCGGACCGTGCGTGCCCAGATCACGCTGATACGCCAGGCTTTTCGGCAGCCCGACTGGCTCGACGACGTCACCGCCGACGAGTGGTTCCGCCGTATCGGGATGCCGCAGTCGGCACGGGATGCGCTGTGGGACGGCATCGTCATCGGCCTGACCGGTGACAAGCCGGACATCTCCTCGGCCAAGGTCCCGGCGGATCTGCTGGTGACGGGGGCCCGGCGGGCGCGGGAGACGCGGACGCCGATCTCCATCGGTTACCCCACCGTCGACCTCGACACCTTGTTCATCCACGGTGCCGAGAAGCGCTTCGCCGATGCCGGTGTGGAGGTCCGCCACCGCGCGGTGGTGTCGTCGATAGACGTGACCGACGGGACCGTGACCGGTGTGACCCTCGCCGGCGGCGAGAAGGTCGCCGCCGACGCCGTCATCTGCGCGGTGCCGGTGTGGAATGTGAAGGGACTCCTCGATCAGGTCCCGGGACACGACCGGATCTACCGCGCCGTCGAGAACCTGACCCCGGTGCCCATCGTGAGTGTGAACCTCTATCTCGACCGCTCGATCGGGATGGCCGACTGGGGCGAGATCCTGTACGGCGGTGAGGGTGTGCTGGAACAGGTGTGGGACCGCCAGCGCATGCACGGGCGCGAACCGCGCGACAATCACTTCTATTCGACGACGGTGTCGGCGTCGTATGACCTGATCTCGAAGACGAACGCCGAGATCACCGAGATCCAGATGGACATGTTGCGTCGGTACTTTCCGCAGGCGGCCGACGCCGAGGTCGTCCACAGCCACGTGGTCCGGATGCCGAAATCGACTTTCGCACAACGACCCGGAACCGCGGGCCTGCGCCCAGACCAGCGCACCGAGGTCGGCGGACTCGCGCTCGCCGGAGACTGGACCCGTACCGACTGGACCACGACGATGGAGGGTGCGTGCCAGAGTGCCGCCCGGGCCGTCGAGGTGATCCTGGAGTACGCCCGGCGCGGCTGAGTCGACGACGGTGTCCGCCCCGCATACCAGCATGGTTGCGGGGCATCGTTGTTGCTGGCAGGGTGCAGATATACGGACGAACCCGGCATGCGTGAAGACCGATCGCGCCGCCGACGCCGTACGAGATCGCGACGCGTAGTCGTCCGACGATCGCACAACACAATCACCTTGCCTGCCGCCGAGGCACATTCTGCTTCGAGAGCGGCCCGCCGGATGAGGGAAAGGATCGAACAGATCGTGGGAACTCACACAGCAACACGAACTCCAGAGGCCGGGCATTCCGCGAACACGAGTGTCGACGTCTACCGCACCCGGCTCGCCCGGCGGAGTCAGATCGAGCCGCGCCCGCACAACACGGTGTGGGGCAGCATGGGCAATCCCGGGCCCCTGTCGGCGCCCGAGCTCCGACGCTACGCCGACCGTGGATACCACACGGAGGCAAACATTCTCGCCGACGCCGACATCGCTGCCTGTCTCCGCGAGGTGGAGTCGATCACCGAGCGACTGGGCGACGACGAGCGGGTGATCCGCGAATCGTCCAACGGTGACGTCCGATCGCTCTTCGCGGTGCATCGGCTCAGCGACGTCATCGCCGAGATCTGTTCGCGAGAAGCCATTGTCGGGGTTGCCCGGCAGATCCTCGACGACGACGTGACGATCCATCAGAGCCGGATCAACTTGAAGCCGGGTTTCGCCGGCGGACCGTTCTACTGGCACTCGGACTTCGAGACATGGCACGCCGAGGACGGCATGCCCGCGCCGCGCGCACTGAGCGTATCGCTGGCACTGACCCCGAACTACTCGACCAACGGTCCACTGATGATCATTCCCGGTTCCCACCGCCGGTTCGTCAGCTGTGTGGGCTCGACACCCGGTGACTACCATCGTGAATCGCTCACCTCGTACCGGCCGCCCGTCGGGACGCCGGAGGAAGAGGACGTCGCGAGCCTCGCCGACGAGCTCGGCATCGACACGATCACCGGACCGGCCGGGTCCGCGCTCTACTTCGACTCCAATTGCCTGCACGCGTCCGGCGGGAACATCACGCCCTACCCGCGCAGCAACCTGTTCGTGGTCTTCAACGCGAAGTCGAACGCGCTGCAGGAACCGTACGGTGGGACGCCACCACGACCGGACCACTTGGCGCACAGGTGATATGGGCTGCTCTCTGAGGAGCGGGGGGCGGGCGGGTGTTGCTCTGCTCCCTGAGGAGCGAGCTTGCGAGCGTCTCGAAGGGTCAGAACCCGGTCGACGAACCCAGATCGGGGGCCGGCCCGGAGAAGAGGTGCTCACCGTCGAACCTTGCGGGCAGGCCCGCTGCCAGGTAGGTGCCGATCCCAGGCTGGTCCAGCTCGGCGAACAGCGGATTACGGTGCAGAACACCTGATTCGACGACCTCGCCGAAGGTGCGGTACCGCTCCCAGAGGACGGACGAGTTGGCCAGCTCGGCCTCGACCTCGGCGGTGGTGTGCCGCGCGAACCACGCGGCGAACAGCGGTGTGAGCACACCGCGATGGAGGAACCGGTCGTCCTCTCTGCCGAAGTCCGCGTCGAGTGCCCGTTCGACGGCCGCGACCGCGTCACCGGTGCCGGTCATCTCGACGAGGCCGCGGAAGTGACGGGGTGTGAGGGCGACGAGCATGAACCGACCACCGTCGGCGGCCACGAAATCGGTGCCGTACGTGCCGTAGACGTCGTTCCCGGTGGCCGGTCGGCTGCCGCCACCCAGCTGGGGCTCGGTGAGGTATCCGAGCGTCCCGGCGATGGCGAGGGCGGTGTCCTCGAGCGGCAAGGTGATCTGTGCCCCGGCACCGGTCTGGTCCCGGCGCCGGACGGCGGCCGTGATAGCCAATGCGGCATAGAGACCGCACGCGATGTCCCATGCCGGCAATGCGTGGTTGACGACGCCGGCGTAATCGGTGGGTCCGGTGATCGCCGGGAATCCCAGCCCCGCGTTGACCGTGTAGTCGACGCCCGGAGTGCCGTCGGTGCGGCCGAGCAGCTCCAGTGTGATGACGTCGGAGCGTCGGGCGGACAGCGTCTCGTGGCTCATCCACGACCGCCCGCCCGCATTGGTGACGAGGATTCCGCCGCCCGGTCCGCTGTCGGTGACGAGGTCCTGGATGGCATTCTGGCCCTGGGGATCACGGAAGTCGACGGTGACGGACTTCTTGCCGCGATTGAGCCCGGTCCAATAGATCGAGGTGCCCTCGCCGGTGACCGGCCACCGGTGGACGTCGGCGGCGCCGCCGACCGGGTCGACGCGGATCACCTCTGCGCCCAGCTGGGCGAGGGTCAGGCCGCACAGCGGTGAGGCGACGAAGCTCGACACCTCCACGATGCGGAGGCCTTCGAGCGGGCGGGGGATCGGGCTCATGTGAAGACACTCCTCGGGGAGAGACGGCTGTGCGCGACAGGGTGTCAGGCCATCAGGACGCGGTAACGCCAGTCGAGGACGTCGCGGTCCTCGTCACCGTGAGCGACGACCTTGGAGTGCAGGTGCAGGATCCCGCCGCCGGCGGCGAGCGGGGTGGCTTCTGCGACAGTGATCTCGGAGCTGAGGGTGTCGCCCTCGTGGACCGGACCGGTGTGGTCGCACGAGTCCCAGCCCAGAACGGTAGCCAGATTCGGAAGCGCCCGATTGGCCTGGGAGAGAGCGAGTCCGATGGTGTGCCCGCCGTAGACCAGACGACCACCGGCGGCCGCACCGGCCACCCGCTCATCGTGGTGTGTGGCCGCGATGTTCAGTGAGAGCCGGGCGAGTTCGGGTGCGCTGGACACCACGTCGGCACTGGAGGTGAAGACTCGGCCCGCCAGCTCAGGTGAAAAGTGCTGTCCGCGCACGGACGTCCGGTAGGTCTCGAGGTCCCACTCGGGGATGGACGGCGGCGCGGCGGTCCCCGGTCCGATGGTGCTCAGGTCGTCCGCGTGCACGGTCCGCTCGGGGTCGGCATCGGGTGACAACGGCAGCATCGCGCAGCGGTGGAAGTCGAGAACGGTGGCGCCGTGCTGATCGGTCGTCACCATGTGCAACGCGGCCAGACCGGTGGGGGCACGACCGGGTCTGGGCGTGTTCTCGCGCAACCCGACCACCTCGGTGACGGTCGTCAGCGTGTCGCCGATCCGGGGGTGGCTCAGGAACCGCAGGCCGCGGTAGAAGAGGTTTGCCTTGACATGATGTGTGGCCAAGGTGGATTGACCGATCGCGATGTCGGTGACCAGCCCGGGATGTGCGAGAGTGCCGCCGCCGATCACTCGTGTGGACAACTGCGCGTCGAGTGCGAGGCGCAGACGATCGCCGAGGATCATCTGATGTGACGCGGCGAGGCCGTCGGTCAGCGTGAGCGACGGGGCGTCGTCGAAAATCTGCCCGTGTGCGAGGTCGTCGAAGTGCGGGCCGCCCACGGTGATCGGCTCAGACATCGATTCCGCTCTTTGCCAGAACGCGTCGCGCGGAGACGGCCAGCGCCTCGTCGAGCATCCGGCCGTCGAGCTCGGCAGCGCCCGCTCCCGCGGCGGCCGCCTTCTCGAGCGCGTCGAGCACGCGTCGCGCGTCCTCGATGGCCGCGTCGTCGGGTGTGAAGATCTCGATGGCACTGGCGAGCTGGGCCGGGTGGATCACCCAGGTGCCGTCGAAGCCGAGGTCGCGGACCCAGCGTTTGGCACCTCGGAAGTCCTCGTCATCGGCGATGGTCAGGTGCGGTCCGTCGATGACGTCCACGCCGGCCGCGCGCGCGGCGAGCAGCACCGAGTCCTGGACGACGTGCCAGGTGTGCATGGGCAGGCCGGGGCTGCGCCCCAGGGAGGCGGCGAGATCGGCGTAACCGATCAGGACGGCGTCGAGCCGCTTCGTCGCCGCGCAGATCGCACCCGCGTCTCGGATGCCGCGAGGTGACTCGAGGAGCGCTTGCAGTCGGACCGGCGCTCGGCCGAGCTGTTCGTCGGCGGACCGGAGATCCGCGGGCGAGTCGGCCTTCGGCAGCACCACCGAGGTCAGATTCGGCATCTGGGCGCACGCGGCGAGGTCGGCGGCAGCCCACTGTGTGTCGATGGCGTTGATGCGCAACGAGATCGCACGATCGGCGCCGAACTCGGCGACCAGGTCGGCGGCCGCCGCGCGAGCCGAGTTCTTGTTCTCCGGGGTCACCGCGTCTTCGAGGTCGAGGACCACCTCGTCGGCGATCGAGGCCAGCGCCTTGCGGGCCTTGCGGTCGTCGGAGGCCGGTGCCACCAGAACGGCTCGTCGTCTCTGCACTGTTGCTCCAGGGGGTCGGATTCAAATGTGCGGCCAAATCATGCCCTCACGGTTCTATCAGACTTCAGTGGCCGTTGTGAAGCTTGACAGCGATCCGCAGTGGCCACAAAATGGCCGTACAAATTGAGTCCCCACGCAGATCGCAGGTGAACCCCCTCATGAGCACCCTCTCCGCCGAAGAGTCCTTCCTCGTCGAGACCGTCCGGTCGTTCGTCGACCGGGAGGTCAAGCCGTCCGTGCAGGAGGTGGAGCACGCCAACACCTACCCCGAGAAGTGGATCGAGCAGATGAAACAGATCGGGATCTACGGGCTCGCCGTGCCCGAGGAGTTCGGCGGCTCACCGGTGTCGATGCCGTGCTACGCACGCGTCACCCAGGAACTCGCGCGGGGATGGATGAGTCTGGCGGGCGCGATGGGAGGGCACACCGTCGTGGCGAAACTGCTGACGTTGTTCGGTACCGAGGAGCAGAAGCGGACCTATCTGCCCCGGATGGCCACCGGTGAGATGCGGGCGACCATGGCGCTCACGGAGCCGGGCGGCGGCTCGGATCTGCAGGCGATGTCGACGGTCGCCAAAGAAGACGGTGACGAGCTGGTCATCAGCGGCTCCAAGACGTGGATCAGCAACGCCCGACGTTCGGGGCTCATCGCGTTGATGTGCAAGACCGATCCCTCGGCGACCCCGCGACACAAGGGCATCTCGATCGTGCTGGTGGAACACGGTCCGGGACTGACCGTCTCGCGCGACCTGCCCAAGCTGGGCTACAAGGGTGTCGAGAGCTGCGAGCTGTCCTTCGACGGGTATCGCGCACCGAAATCGGCGATCCTCGGTGACGTCCCCGGCAAGGGTTTCGGTCAGATGATGAAAGGCCTGGAGACCGGTCGTATCCAGGTGGCATGTCGCGCACTCGGTGTCGCGACGGCGGCGCTGGAGGACTCACTGGCCTACGCGCAGCAGCGCGAGTCCTTCGGGCAACCGATCTGGAAGCATCAGTCGATCGGCAATTATCTCGCCGACATGGCAACCAAACTCACCGCTGCTCGTCAGCTGACGTGGCATGCGGCCGAGCAGTTCGACAGGGGTGAGCGCTGTGACATGGAAGCGGGCATGGCGAAGCTCTATGCGTCGGAGGTGGCGATGGAGATCGCCCTGAACGCCGTCCGTATCCATGGGGGTTACGGTTACTCGACGGAGTTCGACGTCGAGCGGTACTTCCGCGACGCGCCGCTGATGATTGTCGGTGAAGGCACCAACGAGATCCAGCGCAATGTGATCGCGGCGCAACTGGTCTCGCGCGGGGGGATCTGAGGCGGACGACGCCGTGTGAGTCGATCGGAGCGGAGGCGGTGGGATGAGTGGGTGACGCGGGCCAGTCCGAGCCGGCGTACAAGACGCTGGCAAACGAACTGCGATCGCAGATCGTCGCGGGCAAGTACGCCGGCGGCGTGCGGCTGCCGACCGAATCCGAACTGTCCCAGGAGTACGCGCTCAGCCGGCAGACCGTCCGTCGGGCCTTCCTGGAGCTGGTGACCGAGGGGGCGGTGTACCGCGTACCCGGTCGCGGGACGTTCGCGACCGAGAACGCGGGCCAGTACCTGCGCCAACTGGGTTCGATCGAGGACCTCATGAACCTGTCCACCGACACCGAGATGCAGGTGCTCGAATCGCCCGCGCGCCGTGTCGATCTCGAGGCCGCGGGCCGGTTGCGGCTGGACACCGACGTGGTGTACCGCATCGTTTTCCAGCGCTTTCACGACGGTGTCCCGTTCGTCGTGACGACGGTGTCGTGGCCGGAGCCGGTGGCACGTCTGGTGATCGACGCACCCGAGGTCGAGCAGGGCGCGATCAGCGACCACACGATGATCGGTCTGCTCGAACCGCACCTCGTCGATCCGATCGAGGAATGCGCGCAATCGATCACGGCCACGACCGCCGACGCCACGACCGCGGACCGGCTCGGTTGTCCGGTGGGACACACCGTCTTGCGGGTCGACCGGTTGTACACCGATTCCCGCGGGCGGGCAGTCGAACTCGCGGTCAGCCACTTCCTGCCGGAGCACTACACCTACCGGGTGACGCTGCGGCGCAGTGGGATCTGAGAGCGCCTCTTCGAGGTCCCGTCAGTGCCGAGCCGGAAGCGGCTGCTCCTCGGGCACATTCGACGATCCACGGCGCGCCGGGATGGTGAGTGTGATGGCCATGCCGACGAACGCCGCGGCGGCCGCCACCAGGAAACACCACGTGAACGTCGATTCGTCCGGTACCTCGGTGCCGCCGAGCGAGATGGTGGCACTGGCCAGGATCAGGGCCATGACAGCCGATGCGATCGTGGTACCGAGCGAACGCATGAGGCCGTTGAGTCCCACGGCCGCACCGGCCTCGGTCGCCGGCACCGACCCCATGATCAGGGTCGGCATCGCCGCGTAGCCGACACCCACGCCGATCGCGCACACGATCGAAGCCAGCATCAGTTTCCAGGCGGCGTCCATGAGGAAGAACGCGAGCAGGTAACCGCATCCCAGGATTGCGGCGCCGATGGCGAGCGTGATCTTGGCGCCGATCCGGTTGATGAGGATGCCCGAGACGGGTGCGAAGATCATCATCATCAGACCGCCCGGTGCCATCCACAGGCCCGCGGCCAGGAGGGACTGTCCCAGACCGTATCCGGTGGCCTCCGGTAGGCGGAGGAGCATCGGCAGGACGATGGACTGCGCCATCATTCCGAAGCCGATGGCCGCGGCGGCGATGTTCGTCAGCAGGACCGCGGGGCGTGCGGTGGTCCGCAGATCGACCAGCGGATCCCGTTGGCGGAGTTCGAAGACACCCCACACGAGTAGCACGGCGATGCCGCCCAGTCCGAGTCCGAGGGTGCGTCCCGAGGTCCAGCCCCAGTCGTTGGCCTTCGACACCGCGATGAGGAACGCCGAGAGTCCAGCGGCCAGGCCGATGGCGCCCGGGACGTCGATGCGCCCGCCCACCGCGTCGTTCACGCGAGGTACCAGCACGAGAACCGCCACGCTGATGAGCACGCCCAGACCGGTCGCCACGTAGAACAGGGCGTGCCAGTCCCAGGTCTGCACGATCCAGGCCGCCAGCGGCAGGCCGATCGCGCCGCCGACGCCGAGGGTCGCGCTCATGGCGGCCACGGCCATCGAGGTGATCCGGGGTGGGGTGATCTCGCGGATCAGGCTCATGCCGACGGGGATGAACCCCATCGCCAGGCCCTGTACGCCGCGGCCGATGATCAGCGGAACCAGGGTGTCGCCGAGTGCGCAGATCAACGACCCGAGCGTGAGCAGGACCGCGCTGACGAACAGCACGCGCTGCTTGCCGAACATGTCGCCCAGTCGCCCGGCGATCGGCATGGCGACGGCCGCGGCGAGCAGGGTGGCGGTGATGATCCACGACGCGTTGCCGATCGATGTCCCGAGCAGCCGGGGCAGGTCCGGCTGGATCGGGATGATGAGCGTCTGCATCAGCGACGCGACGAGGCCGCCGAAACAGAGCACCACCACACTGCCGACGGCGCCGGCAGGGGCCTTGTCGACGGCTTCGGCGGCGTCACGGGTGAGCCCCGGCGTGGCACCTCGTACTCGGCTCATGGGAGACCTCCTTCGAGGTATGCAGCATACATATGTAACGTACACATGCAAATCGGACAGTAGATTGTGTCCGTCGAGGGATGGAGGACGAATGTCGGAGGATCATGCGCCGTGGCAGTCGGCGGTGCATCGTGATCTGGCGCAAGAGTTGCTGCGGATGTCACGGCGTCGCAGCCTCGTCCATCCGGCCGCCGGACTGGAACGATCGGCCTTCGCCATCCTGTGGGTGCTCTCCGATGGCAGGCCACGCACTCTGAGAGAGCTCACCGCCGAGCTCGGCCTCGAGCAGTCGACCGTCAACCGCCAGGTCAACGCGGCCATCAAACACGGTTACGTCGAGCGCTTCGAGGTCGAGAACTCACTGTCGAAGCTGATCCGCCCCACCGAGGAGGGTAGCAAGGCCTTCCGGCGGGACGGGCTGCTGCGCGCCCAACGGCTCGAGCAGGTCTTCGCCGACCTCGATCCGGGCACGCCGCAGGCTCTCCTGCACGAACTACGGGCCTTCAACGACGCCTACGAACGCACCCAGCACCGGCACGGCACCACCGACAGCGTCGACCCCTACAAGAAGGGGCTGGGGTGACCGTGGGCGGGACATACGCGGTGACCGGATCGGCGTCGGGCATGGGGGCGGCGGTGGCGCGGTCGCTGCGGGCCGAGGGTCACACGGTCATCGGGGTCGACCGGCAAGACGCGGATGTCGTCGCCGACCTGTCGACGCCGGAGGGTCGCCACACGGCGGCGGCAGAGGTCATGACCAGGGCGGGCGGCACGCTCGACGGTGCGGTCCTGGCCGCTGGGATGGGCCCGGCCAAGGGGCGCGAGCGGACGATCGTCGAAGTCAACGTCCTCGGTGTCACGGAGCTGCTGACTGCGTGGCGCCCGGCACTGGCCGCTGCGGACAACGCGAAAGTCGTTGTCTTCGGCTCGAATTCGACGACGGTCACGCCGCTGGTGCCGGGTGGTGCGGTGCGCAGGCTGGTCAACGGTGACGCCGAGGGGGCCACCCGCGTGATCCGCCGCCGACGGGGTGTCACGGGGCCGGTCGCCTACGCGTCGTCGAAGATCGCGGTGACCCACTGGTGCCGACTGCACGGAACCGCACCCGAGTGGGCGGGAGAGGGAATCCGGATCAACGTCATCGCACCCGGACCGGTGATGACCCCACTGCTGCAAGCCCAGCTCGACGGCCCGCAGGCCGACAGCGTGAGATCCTTCCCGGTCCCGGTGCGCGAGTTCGGGACGCCGGAGCAGCTCGCCGCGTGGGTGATGCTCATGCTGTCGCCCGCGGCCGACTTCATGGCGGGCGCGGTCATCACCGTCGACGGCGGCACCGAGGCCCTCATCCGGACCCGGTCGTGGCCGAGGCCGCTTCCGGTCCAGGGGATCCCGAAGCTGCTGTGGGCGATGTATCGCGCCCCCGCGATGGGCCAGGTCGCGCGGTACCGGGAAGCCGCCGCGGACGACGGGCGTCCGGCGGCGTCCTCGGATGGAGTCGTCTACTGAGGCCGGTGGAAGAGCGCGAGTTGCGCCCCGGCCGCGGTCAGCCCGACTCCGGCCGCCACCGCAGCCGCTTGTCCCGACGTCAGTTTGGTGTCGATGCCGAGTGCACGATCCACACTGAAACGTCCCGGACCGATGGCGGCGAGGGCGATGGCCGCAACCGACAGGTTGGCGACGTATTCCCACCCCTCCGACGTGATGAAGAATCCGTTGGGCTGGTGCACCGAGCGGGCGGCGACCGCCATCGTGCCGACGATGGCGGCCGAGGCGAGGGGAGTGCCCGCACCCGCGACGACGGCGGCACCCGAACCGATCTCGACGACGGCCGAGGCCTGGGCCTGCAGTTTGGGCTGCTTGAACCCGATCGAACCGAACCATCCGGCGGTTCCGGCCAGGCTGCGAGCGTGTTTGACCCCGTGGGCGATCATCGTCCCGCCGATTGCAGCGCGCAGGAGTAGCTGTGCGGCAGTGTGATTCGAGGTCGGTCGCGGGGTTGTGAACAGGCGCGCCACTTCGGGATCCTTCCGGCGATGGGTAAGCCACCGGCGGCAGCTTCGGCGAGAACTACAAGCAATTATCTAACTATATACCTCAGCCGCGCCGGACGGCTCGTCCGGTCTCACAGTCCCGCCCGTTCGAGCGCTTCGTCGAATTCCTCTGAGGCCTGCTTCTCGCTCTTGCCGTCGGCGAGCGCCTCGCGGTAGACGGCGAACAGTTCGGCGCCGTGTTCGGCGTAGGCCCGCGTCCAGCGTTCGGCGTCGACACGCCAGTAGCCGATGACGTCGTAGGACCGGCGGTCCCAGCGAAGGTCCCCGCGTAGGTGCTTGCGCACCGCGCGCGACTCCGCGGCCTCGCCGGCGAACCAGCAGTAGGCGCCTGAGGTCGGCAGGTCGAGGCCGCAGACGGTGTCGGCGAGCCGGCTCGGTGTGCGGGAGTTCCCGCCCACGAGGGTGATCAGCTCGACGTCGCGCTCGGGCAGGTACGACAGTTCGGTCGGAGCGGGCACCTCGACCACGGCGGTGACCCCGTCGGTCGAGGGCAGTTCGTCGAGGATCCGGGCCAGGGCGGGGAGTCCGGCGAGGTCGGCGGCGAGGACCAGGCGCTCGACGCCGGCGGGTGGTGCGTACCAGCTCCGGGCGTGCGTCATCACCACGTCGTGCCCTGCTTCGGCGCGCTGCGCCCACAGCGTCGCGGGTCCGGCGGCGTGGATGACGAAGTCGACGACCATCGTGCCGGCGGAGTGGTCGACCGAACGGATCGAGTAGTTCCGGCCATCGGGGGCCGGCTCGATGTCGTAGTAGGCCCACGTGCCGTCGCGACATTCCATATCCGGTGTGACACGCTCGGGTTCGTGTGGGAAGTAGATGCCCACGGCTTCGTCGGCGCCGCCCGGTAGGCCGAGTCCTGGCAGATCGGTCACGTCGAAGACGATGCGACGCAGATTGGGCGTCAGGTCGGCGACGTCGGCAACGCGTGCTCTGGAATAGCCCATGAGGTAACCCTAACCTGACTGTGGCCGAACCTGACTTGGGGCTGGACCCGGGTTACTAGGATATGCAACCATCTGAGGAGCCTGTCGGTGTGGAGAGGAGTTCGTCCGTGTCGGAACCATCGGTCTTGACGGAGAAGAACGGGTCGGCGCGGTCGCTGGTCCTGAACCGTCCGAAGTCCATCAACGCGATCGATCACGAGATGGTCGGCTCGATGGCCGAGCACCTCGAGGCCTGGGCGGCCGATGACGCGGTCGAGGCCGTCGTGCTCTCGGGAGCCGGCGAGCGTGGGCTCTGCGCCGGTGGTGACATCGTCGCCATCCATCGCGATGCGGCCGCGCTGAGCGGGAATCCGGCGTCGACCGACACCGAGGCCGAGCAGTCGCCGTCGGCGAAGTTCTGGTTCGACGAGTACCGGCTGAATGCGCTGATCTCGGGCTATCCCAAGACGTACGTCGCCATCATGGACGGCATCGTGATGGGCGGCGGTGTCGGGGTGTCCGCGCACGGCGACGTCCGCGTCGTCACCGAGCGCACGAAGCTCGCGATGCCCGAGGTGGGCATCGGGTTCGTGCCCGATGTCGGTGGCACACATCTTCTCTCACGCGTTCCGGACGGACTCGGAACCTATGCCGGTCTCACCGCCGGCCACCTGCGCGGCGCCGATGCCCTCGCGATGGGTCTGGCCGATCATTTCGTGCCGTCGGAGTCGCTGCCGGCGTTCCTCGCCGCGATCGGCGAGTCGGGAGTCGAGGCGGCGCTGTCCGCGCACGCCGTCGACGCGCCGGCCTCCGAACTCGCCGAACACCGTGAGTGGATCGCGGAAGCGTTTGCGGCCGACTCTGTCCCGGAGATCATCGAACGATGCCGCGCGGTGGGTTCGCCGTTCGCCGACAAGACCGCCGAAGCGATCGCCGCGAAGAGCCCGACCGCGCTGGCGGTCACGCTGCGGTCGCTGCGCGAGGCGGCCGGTGACGCGACCCTCGAGGACTCGCTCGTGCGCGAATTCCGCGTCTCGGTGCGCTGCCTGCTGCATCCTGACATGGCCGAGGGGATCCGAGCTCAGGTCATCGACAAGGACCGCAACCCGAAGTGGGCTGCGTTCTCCGAGGACGCCGTGGACGCGTTCTTCGCGCCGCTGCCGGGCGACCTCACGTTCCCGACCGTCTGACCGAGACCTTCCCCGGGTGGGGGTCAGCCCGTAACATCCCGCCCGTCATCGAACCGAAAGAGGACTCACCGTGACCGAACACCAGACCATCGTCGTCGAGACCAGCGGCCGGGTGGGCATCATCACCCTCAACCGCCCGAAAGCGCTGAACGCGCTCAACACCGAGTTGATGAACGAAGTGGTCGGCGCCGTCAAGGAGTTCGACGTCGACCAGGGGATCGGCGCCATCGTGATCACCGGTTCGGAGAAGGCGTTCGCCGCGGGCGCCGACATCAAGGAGATGTCATCGAAGTCCTACGCGGATGTGGTGAACGAGCAGTTCTTCGGCGCCTGGGATGAGCTGTCGCGGGCGCGTACGCCGATCATCGCCGCGGTGACCGGCTACGCCCTCGGCGGCGGCTGCGAACTCGCGATGCTGTGCGACACCATCATCGCCGGCGACAACGCCGTCTTCGGTCAGCCCGAGATCAACCTCGGCGTCATCCCCGGCATCGGTGGTTCGCAGCGCCTCACCCGCGCCGTCGGCAAGGCCAAGGCGATGGACATGGTGCTCACCGGCCGGCAGATGAAGGTCGACGAGGCCGAGCGTCTGGGCCTGGTCTCGCGGGTGGTGCCCAAGGAGGACTGCCGCGCCGCCGCGATCGAGGTCGCCGAGGTCATCGCCTCGAAGTCGCTGATCGCCGCCGCGGCCGCCAAGGACGCGGTCAACCGTGCCTTCGAGTCGAGCCTGGTGGAGGGTGTCCGCGCCGAGCGCGCGCTGTTCTACTCGACGTTCGCGACCGACGACCAGACCGAGGGCATGGCCGCCTTCGTCGAGAAGCGGGACCCGAACTTCACCCACCGCTGATCCGAAACATTCGCAAACCCACCCTTTTTCGGTATTTCCACCCCCTATGTGGTGGGTGGAAATACCGAAAAAGGGTGGGTTTGCGGCGTTCAGGAGAGGGTACGCAACACCGCCAGGGCCCGGTCGACGAGTGGGGTTCGGCGCCCGTCCGGGAACGCCACGGCCAGTTCGACCTCCTCGGGGGCGTCGAGCGGCCGGTACACGACGCCGGGTACGCCGAGCGCCGAGGTGGGTTCGGGGACCAGGGCCACCCCCACCCCGGCGGCGACCAGTGTCAGGAGCGTCGACGTCTCCTCGACCTCGTGCCGGATGCTCGGGACGAAACCCGCGCGTCCGGCGGCCGCCGACAGGACGCCGTGCATGAGCGACTTCCCGCCGCCCGCATGCACGACGAAGTCGTCACCGGCCAGCAGTGCGAAGTCCACGGTCGCATCCGGTGCGCCGTGGGCGAGCCGATGATCGTGAGGCAGTGCCACGATGAGGCGGTCGCGGCGGATCGATTCGACCTGGAGGCCGGTCGTGTCCATCGGGACGCGCAACAACGCGAGGTCGATGTCCCCGGACGCGAGCGCGGCGATCTGGGCGGGTGCCAGCATCTCGCCGCGCACGCTGACGTCCACGTCGGGTAGTTCGACACTCAGGGCGCGCACCAGCGCGGGCAGGAGCGAATAGGTGGCCGAACCCACGCACCCGATCGCGAGGTTGCCCTGGCGTCCGTCGGCGATCCGTTGCGCCTGCCGTGTGGCGGCGTCGACCGAGTCCAGGATCGCTTCCACTCGCTGCAGGTAGTCCGCACCCGCGGGGGTCAGTTCGACGCGCCGCGTCGACCGGACCAGCAGCGCGACCCCGAGCTCGTCCTCGAGTTGGCGGATCTGCTGCGACAGCGGTGGTTGGGCCATGTGGAGTCGCTGCGCGGCCCGGCCGAAGTGCAATTCCTCGGCGACGGCGCGAAAGTACCGCAGATGGCGGAGCTCCATGCCGCCAGTGTAGTCGTTTGATATCTATTGCATATCAAACTCTGCGATACGAGTACTTCTCCATATCGACGACAGTTCCTAGGGTGGAGCGCATGGCTCCTCTCACCATGGACGCGGGTTCCGATGTCGTCGTCTGTTCGCCGCTGCGTACCCCGGTCGGGCGCATGGGTGGTGCGCTGGCATCGGTTCCCGTCACCCGGCTGGCGACCGACCTGCTTCGCGTACTCGCGGAACGCACCGGGCTCGGCGAGGGCGATGTCGATGACGTGATCCTCGGGCAGGGTTACGCCAACGGAGAGTCACCGGCGCTCGGCCGGATCGCGGCCCTGGATGCCGGCCTGGGTGTCGGAGTACCCGGAATGCAGGTCGATCGTCGCTGTGGTTCCGGCCTGCAGGCGATCCTGACCGGCGCGGCAGCCGTGGCGACCGGGGGTGCCCGTCTCGTCGTCGCCGGTGGTGCCGAGTCGATGTCGACCGTCGAGCACTACGCGCTCGGCCTCCGGTCGGGGATCAAACAGGGTGGCGTCGAACTCCGCGATCGTCTCGATCGTGGGCGTCTGACGGCCGGCGGCGAGTCGCACCCGGTTCCGGGCGGGATGATCGAGACCGCCGAGAACCTGCGTGCGAGATACGGCATCTCGCGGACCGAGCAGGACGCACTGGCGGCCCGTTCGCACGAACGGGCGATCGCGGCTCACGACAGCGGACATTTCACCGACGAACTGGTGCCGGTCACCATCCCGGGACGGCGGGGCCGGCCGGACACCGTCGTCGATCACGACGAGCACCCGCGGGCCGACGCGACCGCGGAATCACTCGCCGCCCTGCGTCCGATCCGAGTCGGCATCGACCCCGACTCGACGGTCACGGCCGGGAACGCCTCCGGCCAGAACGACGGCGCGGCCATGTGCGTGGTCACCACGCGCGCAGAGGCAGAGCGCCGCGGGCTCGAACCCCTTCTGGCACTGCGCTCCTGGGCGGTCACCGGGTGTGAGCCCGCGACCATGGGCATCGGTCCGGTCGGGGCCACCGCCGCCGCACTCGAACGCGCCGGCCTCACGCTCGACGAGATCGACCTCATCGAACTCAACGAGGCCTTTGCCGCCCAGGTGCTCGCCTGCCTCGCCGAGTGGAAGATCGACCCGACCGACGAACGGCTCAACCCCAACGGATCCGGCATCTCCCTCGGTCATCCCATCGGTGCCACCGGTGCGCGCATCCTCGCCACCGCGGCCTACGAAGCCCGCCGCCGCGACTCCCGGTACGTCCTGGAGACGATGTGCATCGGTGGCGGACAGGGTCTCGCGGCGATCTTCGAGGCGATCCGATGAGCGTGCAGGTCCATGCCGTCGTCACCGGGCGACCCGACGGGCCGGCGGTCGTGCTGTCCAATTCACTGGGGTCGACGCACCGGATGTGGGACGCCCAGATCGCCGCGCTCGAAGAACGGTTCCGGGTCGTACGCTACGACACCCGAGGGCACGGCGATTCGCCTGTGCCACATGGCCCGTACTCGATCGACGAGCTGGCCGACGACGTGATCGCCCTGCTGGACCGCCTCGATATCGAACGCGCACACCTCGTCGGCCTCTCGCTCGGCGGGATGACCATGATGCGCGTCGCCGCGCGTGATCCCGAACGCGTGGACCGCCTGGCCCTGCTGTGCACCGCGGCGTACCTGCCGCCCGCACAGGGCTGGACCGACCGTGCCGCGCTCGTGCGCGCCGACGGCACCTCGGCGGTCGCCGCGGCCGTGGTCCAGCGGTGGTTCACCCCCGGATACCTCGCCGCGAACACCGAAGCGCGACAGGGGTACGAGGCCATGGTCGCCGCCACTCCCGCCGAGGGATACGCGGCCTGTTGCGAGGCGATCGCCCTGATGGATCAGCGGCCCGATCTGTCGTCGATCACCGCGCCCACGCTGGCGATCGCCGGCGCCGACGACCCGGCCACCCCGCCGGATCTGTTGCGCGAGATAGCCGATGCCGTGCCGAAAGGCCGCCTGCTGGTGGTCCCGGATTCGGCCCACCTCGCCACTGCGCAGCAACCCGACATCATCACTCCCGCACTGATCGAACACCTGGAGCAGCAATGAGCACTCTCGACAGCTCCGCCACGACGACGGTCGTCGACCGTCCCGGCGGCCCGACCAAACTCGCGGCGTCGGCGGCACAGGCGGTGGCCGACATCCCCGACGGCGCGAGCATCGCCGTGGGCGGCTTCGGGCTGGCCGGCATCCCCGGCTTCCTCATCGACGCGCTCCTCGAGCAGGGTGCGGCGAACCTGACCATCGTCTCCAACAACTGCGGAACCGACGGCGCTGGCCTGGGATTGCTGCTGGAGGCCCGTCGTATCGACCGGGTCGTCGCGTCCTACATCGGGGAGAACAAGGAGTTCGGGCGCCAATTCCTGTCCGGTGAGGTGACCGTCGAACTGACCCCGCAGGGCACGCTCGCCGAACGCATGCGCGCCGGCGGAAGCGGGATCGGGGCGTTCTTCACCCCCACCGGGGTCGGCACGCTCGTCGCCGAGGGCGGGCTGCCCTGGCGCTACCACTCCGACGGCACCATCGCGGAGTCGTCGCCGCCCAAGGAGGTCCGGACCTTCCACGGTCGGGAGATGGTCCTCGAGGAGTCGATCGTCACCGACTACGCACTCATCCGGGCCGCGGTGGTCGACACCGACGGAAACTGCCGATTCCACGCTGCCGCACGCAATTTCAACCCGCCGGCAGCGATGGCCGGGCGCATCACGATCGTCGAGGCGGAGAAGGTGGTCGAGGTCGGCGAACTCGGACCCGACGAGATCCATCTGCCGGGCATCTTCGTGCAGCGGATCGTCGAACTCGCCCCGGACCAAGTCGCGCGCAAGGGGATCGAGAAGCGCACCGTCCGTGAACGTCCCACCGCATCGCCGTCAGCCTAGGAGTGTCGACATGACCTGGACCCGTACCGAGATGGCCGCCCGCGCCGCCCGCGAACTCACCCCCGGCGACTACGTCAACCTGGGAATCGGGCTGCCCACCATGATTCCCGACCTCATGCCCGACAACTCCGGTGTCCATCTGCACGCCGAGAACGGAATCCTCGGCGTCGGACCGTTTCCCTATGACGACGAGGTCGACCCCGACCTCATCAACGCCGGCAAGCAGACCGTGTCGGTGTTGCCCGGAGCGTCGTACTTCGATTCGGCGACGAGTTTCGCGATGATCCGCGGCGGTCACGTCGACGTCGCGGTCCTCGGTGGCATGCAGGTCGCGATGAACGGCGACCTCGCCAACTGGATGGTGCCGGGTGCACTCGTCAAGGGCATCGGCGGCGCCATGGACCTCGTCAACGGTGCAGGCCGGGTCATCGTGCTGATGGACCATGTCACCAAGAAGGGTGAACCCAAGCTGCTGGAGGGTTGCGCACTCCCGCTGACCGGGCGCGCCGTGGTGAGCCGGGTCATCACCGATCTCGGCGTGTTCGACATCGCCGGAACGGGATTCGACGTCGTGGAGTTCGCCCCAGACGTCGACCTGGGGATGGTCGAGGCCAAGACCGGTGCACCCGTCACCGACCGGACGGCGGGTTACGCAGCGGCCGGGGTGTAAATCGACTGTTGCTGTTGCACAGTCGATTAGATTGGATGCACGGTCGACAGAATCGGACGCACGGTCGACGGGATCGGACGCACGGGCGACGTCACCGGCGGGTGGCCGCCAACTCGGCGCGGGACCGTACGCCGAGTTTCGCGTAGATCCGGGTCAGGTGGTACTGCACCGTCTTCGGTGAGATGTAGAGTTCGGCCGCCACTTCCCGATTTGACAGGCCGCGCGCGACGAGCGCGGTGACCGCCTCCTCCTGGGGAGTGAGTTCGGCGCCATCCCTTGCTGCGGTGTGGTTCTCGCCGCGCGAGGTCGCGAGACCGCCGGCCTTCAGTTCACGTTCACAGCGTTCGACGTAGGTAGTGGCCCCGAGCGACAGGTACAGGTCGCGGGCGGTCCCGATGACGGCGTCGGCGGCGCGGCGTTTGCCCGCACGTCGCAACGTCTGGCCGTAGGCGAAATTCACTCGCGCCTGGTCGTAACGCAGTCCGAGTCCGTCGAGGAGTTCGATGCCCTCCTCGAAGGTGCGTCGTGCCCCGTGGATGTCACCGGTCGCGCCGAGGTGGCGGCCGCGTGCGTACTTCATCCGGGCTGCCGACGAACGGTGGCCCCGCTCGGCCGACCGGATCTCGTAGCGTCGCAGCAGATCGTCGGCGGCCTCGTGCCGTCCCTCGAGGACCAGTGCGTTGGCGAGGACGTCGACCCACGGCCACAAGCCCGGCTCGGACAGCGCCGGCACGGACTCGGCCAGCGCGACGAGCGGCGTCAGTATTCGCCGGACCCGACCGTAGTCGGCCGCGGCCTCCGCCAGCTGGGCGCGGGCCAGCAGGTCGGGTATCCGCATGATCTCGTAGTCGCCGATGGAGGTGCTGCTCTGCGCGACACTCCCGTGCGCGTCCTCCCAGTTGCCGCGCAGCGAATGGATCTGACTCGCAGTCCAGTTGAGCAGGGGCGTCGTCAGCGCGATGCCACTGCTGCGAGCCAGTGCGCGGCCGGCCTCGACGCCCCGCAGCGCATCGTCCCAATCGCCGGTGAGGAACTGCACCCGGGCGAGCCAGGCCAGCGCCCACAACGTGATCCGGGTGGATCCGCCCAGCTGTGCCATCGATACGGCGGTTTCGAGATCGGTACGCGCCGCGTCGATCTCGTCGAGGCCGAGCTCGAGCCAACCGCGACCCATGATCGCGCGCTGGGCTTGCGCGCCGTACCGAACCCGTTCGGAGACGGTCTCGTACTCGGCGCGTGCGGCATCAGGGTGTCCCGACCACGCCAGTCCCAGCCCGCGGATGACGGCGGCCTCCACCCGGGCGGCTGATCCGGCGTCGGCCATCGCGTTCGCGCGATCGGCCCAGTCGACCAGTTCGATGCCCTGGCATCGGACCAGATTGTGCAGGACGAAACGCTGCGCGATCAGGGCGGCGATATCGGGCTCGCGCTCGGCGTTGACGATGGCCCACGCCCGGTCGAGACGCAGCTGTGCCTCCGCCGACCGGCCCCGAAGGATGGCGAGGTACGCCAGGGTCGCATTGCGCAGTGGTGTCTCGCGCAAGCTCTCCACGGTCGGCACGAGCGCGCCGGCGCCGGTGCAGTCGCCCGCGGCGAGAAGCGAATCGACCGCGAGTGTCACCCGTGTGTCACGTTGCAACGGGTCGGGGGTGAGCCGGCCCGACTGACGGTACAGCCCGGCGGCCTCGGCCCACGCGCCGTCGGCGCCGCGGGCACGTGCCAGATCGGCGAGGTCGTCGGCGAGGGCGGCGTCGACCGTCGAGGTGGCCGCGACGCGGTGATGGAGCTGCCGGGCGGGGTCGTCGACCAGGTCCGCGGCCCGGCGGTGGGCGTCGCCCACGGTCTTCATGCCGAGGACCTCGAGGACGGCGGCCCGCACCAGGGGGCCGGCGAGACGCGGTTGCGCCTCCGCGGGTGTCAGCGCCCCGTCGGCAGTCATCAAACCGGTTGCCTGTGCGGCGTCGATCGCAGCAAGGGGGTCGGTGATCCCGGCCAGCGCGATCGCGGTGGCGAGGGGCTCGGCGGGTTCGAGGATGGCGAGCGCCTCGATGAGCGCACGGGGCGGTGTCCCGGTGTCCGGCAACCGCTCCCGGACCATGGTGACCACGTGGGCCGGCGCGGGCAGCCCCACACCGGTGCGCGACCAGGTGCCCGCCGGGACCTCGTCGAGCAGGGCCACGATGTCGCGTGGATTCCCTCCGGTGTGCCGCGACAGTTCCTCGCGCATCGCCGGGTGCAACACGATGCCGCGCTGCGCGGCGATGTCAGCCGTACCAGACGCGTCCAGGCCGTCGAGTCGCAACTCGTCGAGTGCGTTGCCGACGAGCCGTGCTCCCCGCCGAGACATGGTGACGACAACCAGGATTCGGCGATCGCGGTGTTCGCGGGTGAGAGAGACCAACGCCTGCAGGGACTCCTCGTCGGCGAGGTCGGCGTCGTCGACAGCGATGAGAACTGCTGTGTCGCCGGGTATCTCGGCCGATGCCTCCGCGGGAGTGGTGACCGCTGCAAGCAGTGCGTCGAGCAGGTCGTCCGGGGTCGGGACGGTAGCGGTCGCACGTGTGGCGTCGGACCGGTCCTGTATCAGCTGCCGGATGAGCGCGCCGGGGGTGTGCGCCAGCCACGGTGACACCGCGGCCCAGAGCGTGGGACCGGTTGTCGGAGCGGACAGCCGCCGCCGGACCAGGTGCCTCAGCAGCGTCGACCTGCCGATGCCGGGATCTCCCGTGACCGCCAGAAAACCCGACTCCGACACGGCGTCGAGCCGCGAGGACAGCAACTCGATCTCGCGGTCGCGGCCGACACACCCGCCGGTGACCATCATCGGTCCATACTAGGGGGTCGCGGGGCGGTTCAACCCTGGTCGCCGCCGGCGACGGGCAGCACGGTCCCGGTGATGTACGACGCCTCGTCCGAGGCGAGGAAGCAGATGGCAGCCGCCTGCTCGTCGAGGGTGCCGTACCGGTGCATCGTCGATGACGAGAGCGTCTGGTCGATGTGGGCCTGGTACCACTGCGCTTCGATGTCGCTGCGCGGTTCCGGCGTGCCGCGTGAGATGCGGCGCGGAGGTGCGTCGGTTCCGCCCGGCGCCGTAGCGACGACCCGGATTCCCTCGTCGGCGTACTCCAGCGCCAGGGACGCGGTCAGCGCGTTGACCGCACCCTTGGCCGCGGAATAGGGAATCCGGTGGATTCCCCGGGTCGCGGCGGACGAGACGTTGACGATCACACCGCGCCCTGATCGCACCATCGACGGCAGCGCCGCGCGGCAGGTGAAGAGTGTGGTCATCAGCGACCGGTCGATCTCGGCGCGGATCTGTTCGTCGGTGAACTCGGTGAACGGTTTGAAGTTGATCGCCCCGCCCACGTTGTTGATGAGGACGTCGACGCGGCCATAGGAGTCGATCGCACGCCGGACGACGGCCTCGGCGCCGGCGAAGGTCTCGAGGTCGGCGACGGCCGACACCGCACCGCGTCCGGTGCCGGCGAGTTCGCGGGCGACGTCGTCGACGAGTTCGGAACGGTCGGCCAGCACGACCTGCCCGCCTTCGGCGCTGATCCGCCGGGCGGTCTGCTCCCCGATGCCCTGCGCGGCACCGGTGATCACCACGACCTTGCCGGTGAACCGGCCCGGGGTGACGAAACGCGGCCGCCGCGAGCGGATCTCGTCGGACATCGCCCGTCGCATGGTCTGCTTGGAGCGGTCGGCGTGGGCGACGATCAATTCACGGGCGCCGTCGTGGTCGCCGGAGGTGAACGCGGTCACGATGTCGAGGTGATCCTGGGCGCACAGCGGGTGACACCATGTCGCGTTCCGCAACACCTCGCTCATGCGGCCCTTCACGCCGAGAGCCTTGTAGGCCTCGAGCAGGTGATCGTTGCCGGTGAGCAGGAACAGATAGTCGTGGAACGCGGCGTTGGTCTCGGTGTATTCGGCGGAATCGACGAACCGGTCGCCGTCGACGTAGGGCACCGTGGCGTCGGCGAGCAGCCGGTAGCCCGCCAGCTGCTGGGTGGACAACCGGCCGAAAGTCAGTTCCAGCGCGCCCAATTCGAGTGCGGCCCGTGCCTCGAAGAGCGCGTCGGACTCGGTGATCTCCGGATGCTCCTCACCGATCTGGTATCCGTGTGACCCGATGACTGTCGGTGCGGGGGACGCGTCGCGGTCGGGAGTCTGCGGCGGAGTGGGCGCCGGTGCGGGATGGGCGTGGAGCGCGGTGATGTCCGATGCGGCGAACATCTCCTGTCCGGCTATCGAGCGGGCGGCTGCGCCGGACTGTGACACGGTGGCCTGGATCGTCTCGGCATCCACATCGACGGTCGCGGCGCCCGAACCGTGGGGCCAGAGGAGTTGACCGGCTATGCGGGCGCGGGAGTCCTCGGTCGCGGCGGGGCGGGTGCCCGACCATGCGTCGAGTTCCGTGGACGGAAGTGTCTCCTGTCCCGCGATCGCCCGCGCGTCCGGTGCGAGTAGGAGCGCGGCGGTGGGATCCGGCACGCCGGTGTCATCCGCCAGAGCGGTCATCGCCGGGTCGTCGTCGGACACCTCGTCGTGAACGACCTCCGTGTCGGTCACGCTGCCCGCGTCCGGCCCGGCGTCGGCCCCCGGGCGTCCCTGTGCGGCGAGCGCGAACTTCTCGTAGTAGAAACCGGTCGGTTCGATTCCGGCCTCGGTGACGTGCTGCCGGACCGATTCCACCATCGGCGGAGGACCGCAGAGATAGATCGCCACGTCGCCGTCGTTGAGGTGGGCCGGTTCGATCAGGCCCATCACGTAACCCTTGTTGGGTGCCGAACTCGCCGGATCGGAGACACAGTGGTCCCACGTGAACCCGGGTAACCGGCCGGCGAGCCACTCGATCTCGTCGATCGCCACCAGGTCGACGTCGCTGGACACCCCATAGATGAGGTGGACCGAGCGTCGGCTGTTGTCCGAGTCCAACTTTCGCAGCATGGACAGGATCGGGGCCAGCCCGGTGCCACCGGCGAGCAACAGCACCGGCCGGTCCGCCTCGCGGAGGAAGAAGGAACCGTGCGGGCCGGTGAATGCGATCGGTTCACCCCGGGCGGCGCTGTCGGTGAGATAGGTCGACATGGCCCCGCCGGGCGTCAGCTTGATCAAGAAGATCAACCGATCCTCATGCGGTCCGTTGGCGAACGAGTACGACCGGGTGATCGGGCTGCCGTGTCCGTCATCGCTGCCGGGGATCTCGATGTTCACGTATTGACCCGGCAGGAACGCCAGTTGTCCGCGATTCTCGATGCGGATACCCAGCCGGACGGTGGATTCCGACAGCCGGTCGAGCTCGACGACGGTGCCGGTGAATCTGGCCGCCTGCGTCTTGGCGATGTCCGACGTCGCCGGGATCTGCAGAACCAGATCGGATCTCGGCTTCATGCAGCACGGCAGCGCATAACCCTGCTCCGACTCGTCGTCGCTGAGAGCGTCATCGATGTAGGTGCCGCCGTCATAATCCCCGGACTCGCAGAACGACTTACACGTGCCGCACGCGCCGTCGCGGCAGTCGAGCGGGATGTTGATGCGCTGACGATACGACGCGTCGGCGATGGTCTGATCCTCCCGGCACGTGATGAATCGGGTGACCCCGTCCTCGAAGGACAGAGCCACCTGGTGGGTGGTCGCGGTGTCGTCGGTGCCGGCGACACCCGACTCTGTGGTGACAGTCATTGACAGGTCCTCCTGTCAGAAGTGGTAGACGTCGACGACGTGATGGATGTAGTCGTTCTTGAGCACGATCGTCTTGCGCCGGATCAGCGGATGCTCGCCGGAGAAGTCGATCGTGTAGAACGAGGTGCCGTAGTACGGGTCGACGGTGTTGTACCGGAAATACATGGTGTGCCAGTTGAATCGGACGTCGACGAGGTCACCGCGCCGGTCGATGACCTCCACGTTGGTGATGTTGTGACTCGTCCGCGGTTCCGGAAGTGACGTTGCCGACGACCGCTCGGTGCGGATCCGGAACACCCGGTCCTCGAGGCCGCCCTTGTTGCCGTAGTAGATGAGAGAGATCTCGCGGTTCGGGTCCTCGGTGAGGCGGTCCCGGTCGTCCCACGACGGCATCCAGTAGACGACGTCGTCGGCGTAACAGTCGAGCCACTTCTCGAACTCGCGGTCGTCGAGGTGACGCGCCTCCCGATAGAGGAACTGCTCGATCATGTTCTGGGTGATGAGTTTCCCGGTCGAGTCGGTGGCGCCTCGGGGGGACGCCGGTGCAAGGGAATCGGTGTGGACGTTCGTCATGGCCATCCCTTTCAGTGCTCGGTGGCGGTGATGCGTTGTTCGGCGGCAGCTGCGGCGCGCATCGTCTCGAGCCAGTGGCCGTGCTGGACGGGGTAGAGGCCCTCGTCCTCGTTCTTGACGCCGGCCGAGATCACCCCGGTCATACCCAGCGATTCGGCGACGGGGTCGGGCCCGGTGAGCCAGTGCTCGGCGCCTCGGCTCATGTCGTTCCACGGCGCGGCCTGCGCCCGGAATGTGAGCTGGCACGAGCGGAACTCCTCGAGGTCGTCGGGCGTGGCCATGCCGGAGGCGTTGAAGAAGTCTTCGTACTGACGGATGCGGTGCGCCCGTGCGGAGTCGCTCTCCCCCTTGGGGGCTATGCAGTAGATGGTGACCTCGGTCTTGTCCGGGGCGATCGGACGGAAGTGGCGGATCTGCGTCGAGAACTGGTCCATCAGATAGACATTCGGGTACAGGCACAGGTTGCGCGAGCCCTTCACCATGAACTCGCCCTTGGCGTCGCCGTGGATCTCCTTCAGATGCTCGAGCGAATCCCACAGCGGACGGTCCTGCGGATTGGCCGCCCACGTCCACAGGCACAGGTGACCGTTGGGGTAGGACCAGTAGCCGCCGCCGGACTTCCCCCAACCGCCGGCGTCCAGTGCCTTGGTGTCGTTCTTCGACTCGCCGGTGCCGCGACGAGACGTGGTGGCAGCGTAATTCCAGTGGGTGGCCGTGACGTGGTAGCCGTCGGCACCGTTCTCCGCCTGCACTTTCCAGTTCCCGTCGAAGGTGTAGGTGGATGCGCCGCGCAGGACCTCGAGTCCGTCGGGGGACTGGTCGACGAGCATGTCGATGACCACGCGCGTGTCGCCGAGATGGTCGGCGAGCGAACTGACGTCGTCGTTCAGGCTGCCGAACAGGAAGCCGCGGTAGCTGTCGAAGCGCGCGACCTTGGTCATGTTGTGCGAACCGTCGACGTCGAAGGTGTCCGGGTAACCGGCGCCGTCCGGGTCCTTGACCTTGAGCAGCGTGCCGTCGTTGCGGAAGGTCCACCCGTGGAACGGACAGGTGAGGGTCATCCGGTTGTCGGTCTTGCGACGGCAGATCATGGCGCCGCGGTGCGCGCATGCGTTGATCAGGCAGTGCAGTTCACCGCTCTTGTCGCGGGTGATGACCACGGGCTGCCGACCGATGTAGGTGGTGAAGTAGTCGCCGGGCTCGGGGACCTGGCTCTCGTGCGCGAGGTAGATCCAGTTGCCCTCGAAGATGTGCTTCATCTCCAGCTCGAAGATGTCCTCATCGGTGAAGATCCGTCGGTTGGCGCGGTAGACGCCGGCGTCACGGTCGTCGACGACCGCGTCGCCGAGGACCGAGTTCACATGGTTCAGGTGTTCCGATACTGACGCGGTCATGGTCGTTTACCTCCAGAAAGTGGGCTGCTCTTTGCACTGTGGCAGCACGTGGTGGCGATCACACTGGGGTAATTGCCAGTCCTGGCCCAGTAGTCGATTGATCGATGTGATTGATCAATCGACGTAAATTTTGTCTTTGTCATGTATGGATCGACGCTCTACCGTGAGACGTGTCCGCGGTCACAGCCGCGGTGGGTCGATCGGCGAGACGAGGCGGGTCATGGAACTACGGCACTTGCGGTATTTCGCCGCGGTGGCGGACACCTGCCATTTCGGCCAGGCGGCGGAGTCACTTCATGTGGCGCAACCCGCGCTGTCGTACGCCATCCGCCAGCTCGAGGCCGAGCTCGACGTCACACTGTTCACGCGGACCACGCGCCAGGTGTCGCTCACTCCGGCCGGGCAGTACCTCAGGGTCCAGACCGAACGGATCCTCGCCGGCGTGGACGAAGCCGTGGACGGCGTGCGTCGGATCGCCGCCGGCCGCAGCGGTCTTGTCCGGGTCGGTATCACCGGTATCGCCGCCTTCTCCCACCTTCCGCGTATCGCACGGGTCGTCAAGCGCGAGTTGCCCGACGTGGATCTCCGTATCCGGTCCGACATGCTCACGCCGGGGCAGTGCGATGCCCTGCGGGTCGGCAGCCTCGACCTCGGGGTGCTCCGCCCGCCGGCGATCGGTGAGGACATCGAGACGAAGGTGATCGATGTCGAGCCGATGGTGCTCGCGGTGTCGGTCGATCACCGCCTCGCCGTCGAACCCGTGGTCTCGGTCGCCGACCTTCGCAACGAGCCGTTCGTGCTCTACGACAGCCGGGACTCGGCGGTCAACGATGCCGCGGTGCGTGCCTGTCGCGCAGCGGGTTTCGTTCCGCATCGGGCTCACCAGGCGCCGGGTACCGCCGTGCTGCTGGCGCTGGTCGCCGCCGGCCTGGGTGTCTCCCTGCTGCCGGCCTCGGTGCGTTCGCTGCCTCTCGACGGCCTCGTGGTGCGCGACCTCGCCGACGCCGACACCGTCGAGGTCGCACTCGCGTGGAGGTCGGGCGCCGACGACCCGGTCGTCGCCGCGGTCGCCGAGGTCATCGTCGACGCCTTCGCCCCCGATCCCGGCGAGACCCCGCTCGCCGACCATCGTTCCGTGAGCGCCCGTCCGGGTGCGCGATCTGGAGAGACATCGTGAAAATCACTGCTGTGGAGGCGATACCGTTCGCCATCCCCTACGTGAAGCCGCTGCTGTTCGCCTCCGGTGAGGTGCACGCCGCGACCCACGTGCTGGTCCGGGTGCACACCGACGCCGGGGTGGTCGGCGTCGCCGAGGCGCCGCCCCGGCCCTTCACCTACGGGGAGACCCAGGACGGCATCATCGCCGTGATCGAGGGAATCTTCGCGCCTGCCGTCGTCGGCCTCACCCTGCTCGAGCGTGAGGTCGTCGCCGCCCGGATGGCCCGGACGATCGGCAATCCGGCCGCGAAATCGGCTGTGGACATGGCGATCTGGGACGCCCTGGGCAAGGTTCTCGGACTCCCGGTCGGCGACATGCTCGGTGGCTACACCGACCGGATGCGGGTCAGCCACATGCTCGGTTTCGCCGAGCCGGCCGCGATGGTCGCCGAAGCCGAGAAAATGGTCGACACCTACGGGATCCGCACGTTCAAGGTGAAGGTCGGGCGTCACCCCGCCTCCCTCGACACCGCGGTCGTCCGCGCCCTCCGCGAGCGGTTCGGCGGCGACGTCGAACTGTACGTCGACGGCAACCGGGGCTGGTCGGCCGCCGAGTCCGCGCGAGCCATGCGGGAGATGGCCGACCTCGATCTGTTGTTCGCCGAAGAGCTCTGTGACGCAGCAGATGTGCTCGGCCGGCGCTGGCTCGTCGAACAGCTGGCGGTGCCGTTCATCGCCGACGAATCGGTGCCCACCCCCGCCGACGTCACCCGCGAGATCCTCGGCCGGTCGGCGACCGCCATCAGCATCAAGACCGCACGCTCGGGGTTCACCACGTCGCGCCGCATCCACCACCTCGCCGAGGGCCTGGGCGTACCGGTCGTCATGGGCAACCAGATCGACGGCCAGGTCGGGACGGCCTGTGCGCTCGCGTTCGGCAGCGCCTTCGATCTGACCTCGCGTTACGCCGGTGAGCTGTCGAACTTCCTCGACATGAGTGACGACCTGCTGGCCGAACCGCTGCAGATCCGTGACGGCCACCTGCACCGCTCGACCGCGCCGGGCATCGGTTTCGAGATCGATCCGGACAAGCTCGAGCAGTACCGCACCGACAACTGAAAGCACCGCCCCCCCAACACCTTTCGTGGCAGCCCCACGAACCCGGAGCAACAAGGAGAAGGACATGACCACCACCGAGCATCCCCAGGAAGTCGCCACCGCCGCCGCGTCCGGCGCCTCGGCGACCGAGCGGTTCCACGCGGACAAGTCGCCGTTCGAGGCCGTCAAGGACACTCCGCCCGAGCGTGTCTCCACCCTCATCAACGAGGTCCTCGCCGGCGTGCACGAGACCATCCGCAAGCACAAGGTCACCTACGACGAGTACAACGCCCTGAAGGCGTGGCTCATCAACGTCGGCGAGGACGGGGAGTGGCCGCTGTTCCTCGACGTGTGGGTCGAGCACGTCGTCGAGGACGTGGCCACCGAGCACCGCCAGGGCAACAAGGGCAGCATCGAGGGCCCGTACTACGTCCCGGACGCACCGGAACTCGGCGCCAAGGGCACCCTCCCGATGCGCGACGACGAATCCGGCGATCCACTCCTGTGGACCGGTCAGGTCCGGTCGTGTGATGGCACCGCACTGGCCGGCGCCACGGTCGAACTCTGGCACGCCGACGACGACGGCTTCTACTCCCAGTTCGCCCCGGGGATCCCGGAATGGAACCTCCGCGGCACCTTCACCGTCGACGACGACGGCCGGTTCGAGATCACCACCATTCGGCCCGCGCCGTACATGATCCCGACCGACGGCTCGTGCGGGAAGATGATCTCCGCGGCCGGCTGGCATCCGTGGCGTCCCGCGCACCTGCACCTCAAGGTGTCGGCGCCGGGCCACGAGCAGCTCACCGCGCAGCTGTACTTCCCGGGCGACCCGCACAACGACGACGACGTCGCCAGCGCCGTCAAGCCCGAACTCGTGCTCGATCCGCAGGCCGACGGCAAGGGTGGCTACACGGTCTCCTACGACTTCGTGCTCGACCCGGAGAAGTGATGCTGTTCCACGTACGGATGGACGTCTCCATTCCCGACGATCTCGACCCCGACGTGCGGGCCGACACCGTCGCGAGGGAGAAGGCGTACTCCCAGGATCTGCAGCGGGCGGGCAAGTGGCCGCACATCTGGCGGATCGTCGGCGAGTACTCCAACTTCTCGATCTTCGACGTCGAGTCGAACGACGAACTGCACGCGCTGCTGTCGGGCCTGCCGCTGTTCCCGTACATGCAGATCAAGGTCACCCCGCTGGCGACCCATCCGTCGGACATCAACGGCCCCGCTGCTGCCTGAGCGAGTACTCAGGGCGCGTCAGATCGCAGGGTGAGCATCGTGATCTCCGGCGGGGCGAGGACCCGTACCGGGGGACCCCACGCCCCGGCGCCGCGGGTGGTGTACACGGCGGTGTCACCGACCTCGTCCAGGCCGGTGACGGTCGGCTGCTGGGCGCGTACCAGATAGCGGATGGGCCACATCTGCCCGCCATGGGTGTGGCCCGACAGCTGCAGGTCGACACCCAGATCGGAGGCCTCGAAGGCCTGCCGCGGCTGGTGGGCGAGCAACAGGACGAAGTCCTCGGCTGACGAACCCGACAGGGCGGCAGGCAGATCCGGTTCATACGGTTCCGGGGCGGTGTAGTCGTGGACCCCGGCCAGCTGGATCGTCGCGCCGTCGACCTCGAGGGGCACCCGGGCGTTGCGCAGCGTCCGCACGCCGAATTCTTCCCAGACGTCGAGCCACCGACCGCCGTCGTCGGCGTAGTACTCGTGGTTTCCGCTGACACCGAAGACGCCCAGCGGAGCCCGGAGATCGGCGAGCGGTTCGAGGGTGTCGCGGACGTACGGGATGGTCCCGTCGGTGAGGTCGCCGACGAGGACGACGAGGTCGGGCTTTTCCGCATTGACCTGATCGACGACGCGTTGCGTGAACGACGCGTCGCGGGCCGGACCCACGTGCAGATCCGACACCACGGCGATGCGCGTGCCATCGAACTGCGCGGGCAGTCCCGGCAGGGTGGCGTCGACGTCGACGACCTGCGGCCGGGATGCCTCGAACACCCCGTAACCGGTGATGGCGAGAGCGAGGACCACCACCGTCGCGGTGGCACCGCGGAGTCGGCCGAGCCGGCGGGCCGCGAGCGCGGGGGTGTCCTGCACACCCGACCGGCGTCGGCGGATCGACCGGACGACGTGCGCCGCGAACGAGACGAGGCCGATCACCGCGAGGCCCAGGAACAGATAGAGGACCGCCGCCATCCACACGAGGCCGACGAAGGCGAACGGCCGTGACCACGACGGGTCCACCGAGCGTCCGGCGGCGAAGCCGACGAGGACGAGTGCCCACAGCATCACCAGCAGTATGTCGGCGATGATCGACCACGGTCGGGGAAGCGCGGTGGCCCGGACGATGCGCCGGTGCAGCCAGAAGGTGATGAGTCCGAAGACGACGGCGGAGAACAGCGCCACGAACGGGACCCCCTGTTGTTGACGATGCTGTCGATGTCGACAGCGTTGACGTGAGTGCCCGGACTCGGGCGGTTCGTCCCATTCTTCCATCGCGGCCCGTTGGTACCCTCGCCGCCATGAGCGACGTCGTCATCGATCCACTCGACCTGGCCGAGATGCTGCTGGCGACGCCGCCGGTGCTGCTGGACGTGCGCTGGCAGTTGGGCGACTTCGACGGCCGGCGTGCGTATCGCGAGGGTCACATCCCCGGCGCGGTCTACGTCGACCTCGACTCCGAACTGGCGGCCCCGCCGTCGGGCCCGGTCGGCGGACGACACCCGCTGCCCGCCGTCGCCGACCTCCAGGACGCGGCCCGGCGCTGGGGGATCGACGACGGCGTGCCGGTGGTGGTGTACGACGACTCCGGAAATCTCGCGGCCGCCCGCGCCTGGTGGCTGCTGCGCTGGGCCGGGATCGCCGACGTGCGACTCCTCGACGGCGGTCTGGCGGCATGGCGTGCCGAGGGCCTGCGGACGACGACAGGCGACGGCGGTCGGCCGCGACCCGGCAGAGTGACGCTCGCCGCCGGGCACCTGCCGGTCGCGACGATCGACGACGTGGCGGCCGGGCCGGAACACCTGCTCGACGCCCGCGCCGCCGAACGTTATCGGGGCGAGTCCGAACCGGTCGACCCGCGCGCGGGTCACATCCCCGGGGCCATCAGTGTCCCGACGGCGGACAACGTCGACGCGTCCGGGCGCTTCCGTCCGGCCGATGAGCTGCGGCGGCGATTCGCGGGTGTCGGCCTCGACCCGGAGACCGCGTCCGGCGCGGTGGTCTACTGCGGTTCCGGGATCAACGCGGCGCACCAGATCGCGGCGCTCGCCATCACCGGTATCGACGCAGCGCTGTTCCCGGGCTCGTTCTCGCAGTGGGCGTCGGACCCGCAGCGACACGTTGTCGAGGGTGACCGGCCAGGGCACTCCGGAGACCGGTCCGTCGGCCGACTCCCGGACTGACGCTGTCCACCCTCGGGACCACGGAGCGGAATCGCTGTTCCGAACCGGTCTCCGGGGCGTCGTGTGACGAACGACGGAGGAATCGGTCGGGGAGAGCCAGTTTGTGAACGGTGCGGAGCGCGAGCAGGTACTGATGTGCCAGGGAGCCCGTGGTGTAGGGAAGGTCGTAGCGCTCGCACAGTGCCTGCACGCGACGGGAGATCTGACGGTAGCGATTGCTGGGAAGGTCGGGAAACAGGTGGTGCTCGATCTGATAGCACAGGTTGCCGCTCATGAACGCCATGACCGGTCCGGCACGAAAGTTCGCGCTGCCCAGCATTTGTCGTAGATACCAGAGCGGCCGGGTCTCGGATGCGAAGTCGCTCATGGTGAACTTCTCGGCGCCGTCGGGAAAATGTCCGCAGAAGATCACCACGTACGCCCACAGGTTGCGGAGCACGTTCGCGGTGAGGTTCGCGGTCATGGTCGAACGGAACGCGGGTCCGGTCAACGCGGGGAAGACGACGAAGTCCTTGAGGAGTTGCCTGCCGATCTTGCGGGAGAACTCGCGGCGGCTTCGCGCCCGTGGGGCCGGCAGTCTCGCGGGTGCCGCTTCCGCCGCCGCGGCCTCTCTGGCCTTCTCCGCGTCGAGGTCGTGCCTGGCGATGCCCCACTCGAATGTCAGTGCCAGCACGATGTTGGCGAGCGGTTGCAGCGCGTTGATCGGTCGCCACGGGACGTCGCGGGTCATGCGGATGACGCCGAATCCGATGTCGTCGTCCATTCCGACGATGTTGGTGTAGACGTGATGGGAGTAGTTGTGTGCCTGCTTCCACTGGGCGGACGGCCCGACCTGGTCCCATTCCCACTTGGCGCTGTGCAGTTCGGGATCGTTCATCCAATCCCACTGCCCGTGCATGATGTTGTGGCCCAGTTCCATGTTCTCGATGATCTTCGCGCATGCGAGCAGGCCCGTTCCGACGATCCATGCCGGCCGGCGTCTGGAGAAGACCAACACCGCCCGTCCGGCGACCTCCAGCGATCGCTGCAGCGCGACCGCGCGGTGGATGTAGCGCGCATCGCTCGCGCCCCGATCGGCTTCGACGTCGGACCGTATCGAGTCCAGTTCGCAAGCGAGCGAATCGATGTCGGCGTCAGAGAGGTGTGCGTACCCCGCGATGTCGGTGATGGCCATGTCTGCTCCAGTCTGCACCCGGCACACTCATCACCCTGGCTGCTCGCCCCAGGGTGCCTGAGCGGTGTGCAGGTGGCGGGTTCTCCCCATCACCAGTGCGTAGCGGTGGGGTACCCAGCCGACGGGCGGATGAACCCGGATCACGACGGATCGTCGGGAGTTCTCCGTCACAACGCGGTCTCGCCGGTCTCGGGGTACCCGGCGGTCGGGCCGAGATCTGTGACCGCCGGGTACCCGGCCGGTGGTGGCCGGGGAGGTTCAGGCCGCGAACACCGACAGACGTGCGGGTTCCTCGACGACCGAGTAGTGCGTCGCGTCGCCCTGGAGAATCTGGCTGGACTGACCGTGGACGTCCACCGGTACATCGCCGGCCAGCGTGATGCGGTGCAGTTCGCGCTTCTGGTTGCCGAAGTCGGCGATGCCGTAGTGCTGCGTGGCGCGGTTGTCCCAGATCGCCACGTCGCCGAGCTTCCAATTCCACCGGAAGGTGTTCTCCAGCTTCACGATGCGAGCCTGGAGGAGTTGGTAGAGGTCGGCGAACTCCGAACTCTTGAGGCCGCGGAACTCCTTGGCGAAGTGCCCGAGCAGCAGGCTGCGTTCGCCGGTCTCGGGATGGACTCGGACGACGGGGTGCAGCGTCTGGTACTCCGAGCTGGTGAACTCCTTGTAGTGATCGGCCTTGCGGCTGACGTCGATTCCCCCCGAAGGTTCCGACTGGCTGACGTAGTCGTACAGGTTGGTGTGGGTGGCCCACAGTTCCTCCGCCAGTGCGCGCAGCGGTTTCGGCAGCTGTTCGTAGGCCGCCACCGTCGACGCCCAGGTGGTCGCGCCGCCGTAGGCGGGCAGCGTCACGGCGCGGAGAATGGACGCCTTCGGGATGCGATCGACGAACGTCACGTCCGAGTGCCAGCTGTTCGCCGCACCCTCGATGGTCAGCAACTGCTCACCGCGTGAGGTCACCGTGGGATGAGGTGCGGTGGGATCGCCCAGGAGCTCGGCGAAGGCGTACTGGCTGGCGTCGTCGAGCTGATCCTGGCCTTCGAAGACGATCGTCTTGTTGATCGCGAGCGCCAGCCGGATCGCCTCCACCTGTTCCGGGGCGATGTCCCCGCCGAGCCGCACCTGCCCGACGCGGGCCCCGATGTGCTCGCCGAGCTTGTCGACGGTGATCCCCGCGTCGCGGTAGATCCGATGCGCCGCCTGCTCGCGCTCGGTCCGGTCCTCGATCTGCGCCAAGGTCATCTCGTGTCCTCTCTTCTCGATGTCGTTTCGTGGCAATCGGATTCATGAGATCACCACGATGGCGATGCGATCGAGGTAATCGCTCACGGTGATCGGAAGCGTCAGTCCGCCGAGGACTCGGCGGCCTGGTCGATCTCGCGCCGGACATCGGCGGGGACCCGCACCGTTCCGGGGCGGTAGGTCACCGCGCGAAGCGCTGGGCCGAACCGGAACACGCCCCGGCGCCTCCGGAGATCGGGATCCACCGGCCCGCGGGCGTCCACGCCCACCGAGATGCCCGTCCACGGCGCCATGCCGACCAGCTGCACCTGATCGTCGAGCTTCGCGATGACCGACGAATGTTCGCCGGCCGCCGCCTCGATCGTGAATCCCCAGCGCACCGAGGGCGTCGCGACGGCATGGACGACGAGCCGGGTGGTACCCGACGGCATCGGACCCGACACGCGGTGCCGGCGACCGTAGGCGTTGAACACGAAATGCGCCGAGCCCGACTCGACATACAGCAGGTACCCGCCCTGGGGGTCTCCATGCGCGACCACGACGCCCTCGGCGTCGGGAGTCCATCCGTCGAGTTCGGCCTCGATGTCGAAGTCGCGGTAGGCGATCAATCGACTCGAGCGGTACCGCTCCAGGGCCGGCGTGCCGGCGAGGATCCGCACCGGGTCGCTCAGGCGCTCCTCCGCGGGCCGGCGGCGGGACTGTGCCGCGGGCGAGTCGAACAGCGGGAACACCGTGTTGTGCCACGCCGCCTCGTCCCAGGCACGGGCCAGCTCGGTGACCTTGTCGGGATGCGTCGCAGCCAGATCGCGGGTCTCGGCGGGATCGTTCGTGACGTCGTACAGTTCCCAGACCGGATCGTCCACCGCCGCCGGATCCTGATGCAAGGACACCAGTTTCCAGCCGTCGCGATAGAACCCGCGATGTCCGCCGAACTCGGCGTACTGCTCGATGTGGGGAGACTCCGCAGACGGATTCCGGAGGAAATCCACGACACTCACGCCGTCCCGCTCCTGGGCGGGCCGTCCGTGCCGGTGGGTGGGGGTGTCCACCCCGGCGAGTTCGAGGAGCGTCGGGACGACGTCGGTCACGTACGAGAACTGCCGTCGCACGCCATTGTCCCGGGGGTCTCGCGACAGGCCGGCGGGCCACGAGATGACGAACGGCACCCGGACGCCGCCGGCGAAGGTCTGGCCCTTGTAGAAGCGGAACGGTGTGTTCGACGCCTGGCCCCAGCCACGCGGATAGTGCACCCCCAGATCGGGTGACCCGATGAGATCCTCGTCGTGCGGTACGTCGCGCTCCCAGTCCGGCGGCACCGGTCCGTGGACGAATTGACTGAAATACGAACGGGTCCCGGACGGGCCGCCTTCGGCGGTCCCGCCGTTGTCCGAGGTGAAGACGACGATGGTGTTGTCGAGCTCGCCGAGTTCGTCCAGCGTGTCCAGGACCCGGCCGACGCTCTGGTCGACGCTGTCGACCATGGCGGCGTAGACCTCCTGGTAGCGCTGGAAACGCCGCTTCTCCTCGACCGTGAGGTCCGCCCACGGCGGGGCGTCGTATCCCGGTTCGGTGTTGCGCTCGGCCATGCGGGTACCGGCGTCGAACAACCCCTCCGCTTTCTGGCGCTCGAAGCGTTGTTGTCGCACGACATCCCAGCCGTCGGCATACCGGCCGCGGTATCTGGCGAGATCGGACTCCTTCACCTGGTGCGGACCGTGCATCGCGATGTGGGCGAAGTACAGGAAGAACGGCTTGGTGGGGTCCTGTGCGCGCAGACTCTTGATCTGCCCGATGGCGCGATCGGTGAGGTCGTCGGTGACGTAGTAGTCCTCGGGATACGTCTCGACGTCGACGACCGAGTTGTCGGCGATGAGCTGATTGGGGTAGAAGAACGAGTTGAGGCCCTCGAGCGAACCGTAGTAGCTGTCGAAACCGCGCTGCAGCGGCCATGATCCCCGGTCGCGTCCCGGACCCATGTTCGCGTCGCGGACCAGATGCCATTTCCCGACGGCGTAGGTCGCATAACCGGATTCACGGAGGATCTCCGGCAGCGCCAGCACGTCGTCGGCCAATTCGAGACGGAGGCCGGGAAAACCCGGGTCCGAGTTCGCGACGCTCCCGTAGCCCGCGCGATGCGGGTTGAGGCCGGTGAGCAGAGCGGCTCGTGCCGGTGAACACACCGGGGTGGTGTGATAGTTGCTCAACCGGATTCCGTTGCGCGCCAGCCGATCGAGATTGGGTGTGTCGATCTCGGCGCCGAACGGCGCGATGTCCGAGTAACCCATGTCGTCGATGAGGACGACCACGATGTTGGGCGCTCCGGGCGGCGCGGACTTCTCCTCGGGCCACCAGGGTTCCGACTGCGAGGTGGTCCGCCCGACCACACCGCCGAAACCCTGGTAACCGCGGGCATTCTCGGGAATCGTGGGCGGGTTGCGGTCAGCCACGTGGCGGTCCTCCTGTCGTCGCGTCCGGGTCGTCGGGACACCGGGCACGACGCACGGTGCCGTACGGCCCCACGGGTGTCAAGGGTTCCATCCCGGTGAAATCGAAGGACGCATCTCCGAGTGGCCGACGGCCAGAATGGGCGTCGAACATTCGCTCGTGGATGTCGACGCCCCACATCCCGGTCCGCGCTGCGGCGCACTTGCGCAGCCATCACAGAAACGCCGAAACCATATGCTCCGACGTCGAAGCGTCCGTGTGTGCTGCACACTGGTCGTGGTCATCGCGACTCTGTTCGCGGTGGCCGGTTGCCAGTCCGCCGTGTCCCGGCAACAGAACTCCACGGTCCGATCGCTGCAGCCGGGTGAACCCGTACCGCGCGGCGGCGAGCTGCGGGTCGGCGTGCTCAACGACCTGAGTCCGAAAGCCTTTCTGCAGATCGGAACCGGTGCGCTCAACGGTCATGTCGTGGCGAACACCTACGACACACTGATCCGCTACGCACGGGACTCGCTCACCGTCGAGCCCTCGCTGGCGACCGGCTGGCAGCTGTCCCCGGACGGACGGTCGCTGGCCCTGGATCTGCGCCGGGACGTGACGTTCCACGACGGCCGGCCGTTCGTGGCCACGGACGTGGAGCATTCGATCAGGGCATACGTCGGTGGTCCGTGGACCCCGCAGTTCAAACGAACGGCCGCGGCCATCACCGGCTTCGACACCACCGACCCGCACCGCATCGTGCTCGAATTCGCCCATCCGCTGAGCAACATCTTCGACCTGCTCGACTCGGCTCCCGTCATCGACGGGAACACGTTGGCAGACCTCAAGGCGGCAAGCGGTTCAACGGCACCGGCCCGTTCCGGTTCGAGTCATGGCAACCGAATTCCGCGGTCCGCCTGGTGCGTAACGAACGGTATTGGGGCGGCGCGCCTCCTCTGGACGCCGTCCGGTTCGTGGTGGTCAAGGACCAGCAATCGTTGTCCACCCGCCTGCGGACGGGGCAGCTCGACGTGGCGGAGGGACTCAGCCACCACGACCAGCAACTGGTCACCTCGCGGTACGGCTTCGAGGAGATCACCCTGACCGGTGCCGAGTCTCAGCAGTATGTCGGCATCAATGTCACCAATCCGGTGCTGTCCGACGTCCGGGTCCGCCGCGCCATCGCGTACGCGATCGACCGGAAACGGATCATCTCGGATGTCTATCGGGGGAGTGGATACCCGGTGAACCTGCCGTGGCCGGAATGGTCGCCCGCCTTCCGGCCCGACGACAACGCGACCTACACCCGCGATCTCCGTCGGGCACGGGCCCTGCTCGCCGAAGTCGGTCCCATTCCTCCGCTGTCGCTGGACTTCTCGACGCAGGGCGTCGACCGGATCATCGCCGAGATCGTCCAGTCCAACCTCAAGGACATCGGGATCACCGTGGAGCTGGTACCCAACGACCGGACCCAGCAGGCGTCGAAGCTCATCGGCGGCGAGTTCGCCGGATTGTGGTTGCTGCAACACGGTTTCGCTCAGTTCACGCCGTCGACACTCGCGGTGTCGGCGTATCCGTTCAATGCGGCCAAGAACTCGTCGAACTATGTGAACGCGGCGTACGCGGCCGCGGCCGAGGCGGCGTGGACCGTTCCGGACGGCTCATCGCCGGAAGCCCTCGCCGCCTACCGGCAACTCGACGACATCTGGCTGCGTGACCTGTTCCTCGTCGAGGTGGGTGTCGTGCTGATGAAGGTGGCGACCGCGGCCTCCGTGGGCAACATCGACTGGGACCGGCGCAACCAACTCCATCTCGCCAACGCATTTCTCACCTCGGCGGGGAAGCAGTAGACATGTTCGGATACCTGGCCCGTCGGCTGCCGACCGCCATCATCGTGCTCGCGGTCGCGTCGTTGCTCATCTTCTCCATCGTGCGACTCATCCCGGGTGGCCCCGAGGCGGCTCTCGCCGGGCCCGACGCGTCGCCGGAGGCACTCGAGGCCATCCGGCACGACCTCGGTCTGGACCGCGGCTTCATCGCGCAGTACGCCACCTGGATCGGCAGTCTCCTGACCCTCGACTTCGGCCAGAGCTATCAGGTCGGCGGCAGCATCGGCGACCTCATCGCCTACGGCCTGACGAACACACTGATCCTCACCGGTGCCGCGCTCGTCGTCGCGCTGGTGTTGGCCTTCGGGCTGAGCCTGGCGGCGACGCTGTGGGACAACAGGATCGTCAACGCCGTGCTCACGAGCGTGAACGCGGCCGCGATCGCATTGCCGACGTTCGTCGTCGGGACCGTGCTGATCCTGGTGTTCGGGGTCCGCCTCCGATGGCTGCCGGCCGGCGGAACACCACCCGACGGATTCACCGACAGTCTGCAGATCAGCGCGCAGTATCTGCTGCTGCCCGCACTCACGCTCGGCCTCCCGGCGGGCGCCATGCTGGCACGGTTCCTCACCGAGTCGATCCGCACCGAGTTGCGGCAGCCCTACGTGCTGACCGCCCGCGCGCTGGGGGTGTCGCATTCCGACATCGTCGTGAGACACGCTCTGCGCAATGCTCTTCCACCCACTCTCACCGCTCTCGGACTGACGGTCGGTGCGCTGCTCGGCGGCGCTGTGCTGGTCGAGTCGATTTTCGGGTGGCCCGGCCTCGGTCTCCTCACCGAGGAGGGGATCTTCTCGCGCGACTACCCCCTCGTCCAGGTGCTCGTCCTGCTCTCGGTGGCCGTTTTCGTGATCATCCAGTTGCTGGCCGACATCGCGCATGCCTGGCTCGACCCCCGTATCCGTCTGGCAGGTGAATAGACATGTCCCACAGCCTCACCGGTTTCTCCGGTGCGTCGACGACCGGCGCCACACCGGACCCCGACCTCGCGCCCGGGCTGCTGCCCGAGAGTCCGGATGACCGCGAGGCCCACGGTTCCCGATCCCCGTTGTGGCGCAGCCTGTTCCGTGGCACCGGACTGGTCGGCAGTGTGCTTGTCGGTCTCGTCGTGCTGCTGGCGGTGTTCGGCCCCTTCGTCACCTCTTTCGGACCCGATCAGCAGATCGACGGCGCGTATCTGTTGTCGCCGAACGCAGAACACTGGCTGGGTACCGACGAGGTCAACCGCGACCTGCTGACGCGCGTGATCCACGGGATCCGGATCGACCTGCTGATCATCTTCACCGCCGTCCCGGTGGGTGCCGCGATCGGCATCCTCGCCGGGCTGATCACCGTCTCGAGTCCCGTCAGCGATGTCGTCGCCCAGCGGGTGTTCGACGTGATCCTGGCGTTCCCCGCCCTGATCCTCGGCATCACGCTCACCGCGATCCTCGGCCCCGGTGCGTTGACGGTGGGGATCGTCATCGCCGTCGCCGAGATCCCGATCTTCGGTCGGCTCACCCGCACCTCGGTGTTGCGAATCCGGGAGATGCCCTACGTCGAGGCGGCGCGGGTCAGCGGCGCGTCGACTCCCCGGGTGCTTCTGCGACATGTCCTGCCCAACTCGGTCGAGTCGCTCGCGGTCCAGTTCGCGCTGTCGCTGTCGCTGGCGGTGTTCATCGAAGGCGCACTGAGCTACCTCGGGGTCGGCGTGGTCGCGCCGACACCCTCGCTGGGATCGATCCTGGCGACCGGCAACGGATACCTGGAGACCAATCCGTGGTTCTCGCTGGGCCCCCTGCTGGTCGTGTCCGTCCTCGTCCTGGGGTTCTACCTGATCGCCCAATCCATTTCGCACAACCGGAGGGTAGGACGATGACCGTCACCAGCTCGAACACGACGTCCCGGGACGGCGGGTCCCCGGAGACCGGATCCGCGGCCCTCGTCGTCGACGATCTGCACGTCGACTTCTCGTATCCCCGGCCGGCCGTCGCGGGCATCGACCTGAGGGTCGATCGGGGCGAGATCGTGGCGCTGGTGGGAGAGTCCGGGTCCGGCAAGAGCATCACCGCCCGTGCCGCCATCGGGCTGCTCCCCGACACCGCCCGCGCCACGGGATCGGTGCGGGTCGACGGCGTGGAGGTCCTCAACCGGCCCGACCGCGTGCTCGACGGCATCCGCGGCGCCCGGGTGGCGATGGTCTTCCAGGAACCGCAGACGGCGCTCAATCCGTCGCAGACCATCGGATGGCAACTGCGCCAGGCCCTGCGCGCACACGGACGTGTCCCCCGGCAGCGGGCACGCGCCCGCGCCGTGGAACTCCTTGCGCTCGTCGACATCCCCGATCCCCAGACGCGGGTCGACCACTACCCGCACCAGTTGTCCGGCGGACAGAAGCAGCGAGTGGTGATCGCACTCGCGCTCGCGAACGATCCCGTCCTCCTGCTCGCCGACGAACCCACCACCGCCCTCGACGTCTCGGTCCAGCGCGAGATCCTCGACCTGCTCGTCCGGCTACGCGCTCGCACCGGGGCCGGAATCCTGCTGATCACCCACAACCTCGGCGTCGTGGCGGACATCGCGGACCGTGTCGTCGTCGTCCAGCTCGGCGAGGTCGTGGAGACCGGGGATGTGTACGAGATCTTCGCGAATCCGCGGGAGCCGTACACCCGGCAGCTGCTGGCCGCCGTCCCGCGATTACCCGACGCCGAGGTCGACGGCGAGGTCGGCGGCGAGGTCGGCGGCGACGGAAACGGGGCCGACGACGAGTCGGGAACCGGTGAGACGGTCGTCGCGGTCGAGGGGATCACCGTGCGTCACACCGGCCGGTTCGGGGCCCGGCCGCACACCGCACTGGCGGACGTGTCGCTGACCGTGCGGCGTGGCGAAGTGCTCGGCGTGGTCGGTGAATCCGGTTCGGGCAAGACCACACTCGGGCGTGCCATCGGGGGACTGGTACCCGTGCAGGCGGGCCGCATCCTCGTCGAAGGCGACGACATCGCGACGGTGTCGAAGTCCCGGCTGCGGGCGCTCCGGCGCCGGGTCGCCTTCGTCCCGCAGGACCCGACGGCGTCGCTGGATCCCCGGTTCAGCGTCGCCGAATCCATCCGGGAGCCATTGGACATCCAGGGCATCGGATCGCGCGCCGACCGGGCGGCGCGCGTGGCCGAACTCCTCTCGGCGGTCCAGCTGCCCACGTCGTTCGCGCAGCGCCTGCCGCACGAGCTGTCCGGTGGACAGCGGCAACGGGTCGCGCTCGCACGGGCACTGTCGGCGGACCCTCATCTGCTGATCGCGGACGAGCCGACGAGTGCCCTGGACGTCTCCGTGCAGGCTCGGGTACTCGACCTCTTCCTGCATCTGCAAAGCGAATTCGGGTTCGCGGCGATCTTCATCAGCCACGACCTGGCCGTCGTCGAGCAGGTCGCGGATCGTGTCGTCGTCCTGCGCAACGGCGGGGTCGTCGAGAGCGGGACGGCGCGGGATGTGCTCACCAGGCCCGAGGACCGGTACACGAGGGACCTGGTCGATGCCGTGCCGTTCCCCGACCCGATCGTGCAGCGGGCGCGGCGGGAACTGATTCGATGATTTTGTCTCAAGCGTCCACAACGGAACGGGTGGAGATGGTGTGATCGGGTGACCGACGATCCCGGGAGCCGTCATGAGCATCGCCCTGACCGAAGACCACGTCGAACTCGCATCGGTGGTGCACGAATTCACCGTCGACCGCAAGGTGCGGGCGCAGGCGCGAGACCGTCTCGACGCAGCCGAGGAGGCCAGACCCACATTCTGGCCGGAGATCGCCGATCTGGGCTGGCTGGGGCTGCACGTCGCCGAGGAATACGGCGGCTCCGGTTTCGGTGTGGCCGAGTTGGTGGTCGTGACAGAGGAATTCGGCCGCGCGGTGGCGCCGGGCCCGTTCCTGCCGACCGTGATCGCCTCGGCGATCCTGAACCATGCCGATGACGACACGCGAGCCCGCTGGCTGAGGTCACTCGTCGACGGCACGATCACGGCGGGTGTCGCACTCGCGCCGGGACTGATCGAGTCCGGTGGTGTGATCTCCGGTGACGTCGACGCGGTGCTCGGCGCCCCACTGGCGGATCTGCTGGTGCTCATCGCCGACGACGACGTGCTGGTGGTGGAGTCGTCGGACTCCGGTGTCGAGGTGGGCGCGCACGCCGACCTCGACCCGACCCGACTGTCGGCGAGGGCGTCGCTGTCGGACGCCGCCGTCGTCCGTCTGCCGAGACTCGCCGCCACCGCGCTGGCCCTCGCCCGGACGCTGGTCGCGGCCGAAGCCGTGGGAGGGGCGCGTGATGCGCTGGACACCGCGGTGGCCTACGCGAAGGTCCGCGAGCAGTTCGGCCGGACGATCGGCTCGTTCCAGGCGGTCAAACACCACTGCGCGAACATGCTGGTCGGCGCCGAGGCCGCGACCGCGGTGGTGTGGGACGCCGCACGGGCAGCCGACGAGGGAGCCGACGCCTTCGGGCTGGTGGCGGCGTCGGCCGCAGCGCTGGCGATGCCCACGTACACGAGGAACGCGGAGCTGAACATCCAGGTGCACGGCGGCATCGGATTCACCTGGGAGCACGACGCGCACCTGCACCTGCGCCGCGCCACCGTGGTCGAGGCGCTGTTCGGCGGGCAGCGACCCGCCCGGGACGTGTACGAGTACTCCGCCTCCGGGATCGTCCGTGCCAACAGCCTCGACCTTCCGCCGGAAGCCGAGGAACTGCGGACCCGTGTACGCGCTGACATCGCCGAGATCGCGGCGCTCGACGATCCCGCCGCTCAACGGGAGAGGCTGATCGACACCGGGTATGTGATGCCGCACTGGCCCACCCCGTGGGGACGTGCCGCGGACTCCGTCGAACAACTCGTCATCGAGGAGGAGATGGCCGCGGCGGGCGTGCAGCGGCCCGACTACAGCATCACCGGGTGGGTCATCCTCACCCTCATCCAGCAGGGCACGCCGGACCAGATCGACCGGTTCGTGCGGCCGGCGCTGCTCGGGGACGAGGTGTGGTGTCAGTTGTTCTCCGAGCCGGGCGCGGGATCGGACGCGGCGGCGGTCAGCACGCGGGCCACGCGCGTCGACGGGGGCTGGCGCATCAACGGCCAGAAGGTCTGGACCAGCGGCGCACACCTGTGCCGACGGGGTCTGGCGACGGTTCGGACCGACCCGGAGGCCCCCAAACACAAGGGCATCACCGCCGTTGTGATCGACATGTCGGCACCCGGGGTCGAGGTGCGTCCGCTGCGTCAGATCACCGGCGGATCCGAGTTCAACGAAGTGTTCTTCACCGACGTCTTCGTCCCCGACGCCGACGTCGTGGGCACGCCGAACGACGGCTGGGCCGTCGCCCGCGCGACCCTCGGCAACGAGCGGGTCAGCATCGGCGGCGGTGCACCGGGCAGCGACGGGGCGGTGCGGCAGATGGTGGCGCTCGTCGCGGGCTACGGGGACCGGGTCGACGGGGCGGCGACGAAGGTCGGTGAGTTCTTCGCCGTCGAGGATGCGCTGCGACTGTTGAACCTGCGTCGTGCGGCCCGATCGGTCGTCGGCGCGGCCCCCGGACCCGAGGGCAATGTCACGAAACTGCTTCTCGCCGAACACCTCGGTGATCGCGCCCATCTCGCCGCGGAACTGCTCGGACCCGACGTCGCGTTCTCGGCGGGCCCCGGCAAGCTGGCCGGTCTGCTGATACTCGGCGCACGCGGGATGTCGATCGCGGGTGGAACCTCGGAGATCACCCGCAACCAGATCGCCGAACGCATCCTCGGGCTGCCACGGGACCCGCTGATCCGGTGAGGGTCGCGCTGATCCCTGGCGTTCACCGTCGCCCGGGCGGGCGGTCACCGGCCGGGCGCAACGCCCACGACGGCACCCAGTGGGTGACCTTCTCCTGCCGGTCCTTGGAGGTGATCGTGTAGGTGACCTTCCCGTACCAGGCACCCCATTCGTCCCGCCCCCACTCGGTGAGAACCCCGAGGTGCACGGACCGGATCTGTAGCCCGTCGGGGTGATACTCGCCGCTGAAATGCGGTGCGTTGGGATACAGCGCACCCAGATCGATCAGCACCGCCTTGTGGCCGACGCGGACAAAGGCCGGTCGGTGTGGCTGGCCGTTGTCACCGCCGATCCACTTCATGCCCACACGTCCAGTTTCGCACGTGTGTTCGAGCGGTGTCACCCGTGGTCGGCGGGCGTCCGTGTCTGAGTGGCGGGTAGGGCCATCGAGGTCAGGCTGCGGACGCGTCGGAGGGTGTCCTCGTTGCCGGTGATCGACACTGCAGTCGGTGCGGTGTGCTGTCCGGCCAGGAGGGCGAAGACGGCTTCCGAATCACCGCTGATCACTGCGTCGACCTCGGGATCGTCCGTGGCCGGCGATGTGTGCACGCCCGAGTCGCCCGCGACCAGGAGCAGGGAGTCGCCGTCGGTGTCGATCCGGAGTCGCACTGCCGGGAAAGCAGCGTCGTCGGGCAGTTCCCGCGGCTCGGGATACAGGGCCATGATCGCGAAGACGAGCCACCGGCCGCGGGTGTGGTCATCGCCGGAGCCGTCCATCATCAGGGGTGCCCCCCAGCGCGCCATCTCGACCAGTGGGCCGCGTAGTGCGTGGCCCCAGGCGGTCAGCGAGTACACCTTCGCCGAGACCGGTGCGGATTCGGCGCGACTGGTGATCACTCCGTCGTCCTCGAGCGTGCGCAGCCGCTGAGCCAGGAGATTCGACGCGATTCCCGGCAGGGCGCGTTGCAGGTCCGAGTATCTGCTGGGGCTGATGAGGAGCTCGCGGACGATCAGCAGGCTCCATCGGTCGCCGATCACGTCCAGTGCGCGGGACAACGCGCAGAACTGGCGGTAGGACTTCACGCCCACATCCTACACTTGACTTTATCTACTGAGTACTTGAAATAATAAAGCAGTGACTCTCCCATTCCCATCCCGCCGGCAGATGCCGCCGGCCCTGGTGCTGCTGGTGCTGTGTACTGCGACCCTCGCCATCAGTCTGGCCACCACCGCGATCAACGTCGCCCTGCCGTCGCTCGCGGTGGAACTGGGCGCCGACAACCGGCAACTCCAGTGGATCGTCGACGCCTACAACCTGCTCTTCGCGACGTTTGTGCTCGCTTTCGGCAGCCTCAGTGACCGCTTCGGGCGCAAAGGGGCGTTGATCGGCGGGCTGGCCATCTTCGGCGGCGGCGCGGTGGGAGCGTCCTTCGCCGACAGCTCCGGCCAGCTGATCTTCTGGCAGGCGGTGATGGGCCTGGGTGCCGCATTCGTCTACCCCACCACGCTGTCGATCCTGTCGAACGTCTTCACCGAACGAGCCGAGAAGGCCAAGGCGATCGGTATCTGGGGCGCGACAACCGGTTTGGGGGTCGCCTGCGGGCCGATCCTCGGCGGATGGCTGCTCGAGTCGTTCTGGTGGGGGAGTGTGTTCCTCGCGCTCGCCGGGGCCGCGCTGATCTCCATCGTCGCCACGGTCGCGGTGGTCACCACGTCTCGGGATCCGGCCACGCCGCGTATCGACTACGGCGGGCTCGTGCTCTCGGTCCTGGCGGTCGGCACGCTGGTGTTCACCATCATCGAAGCCCCCGAACACGGATGGACCAGCCCGGCGTCACTGGCCGGCTTCGCCGTCACCGCGGCAGCGTTCATCGCTCTCGTGTTCTGGGAGCGCTCCCGGGCCGAGCCGATGATCGACGTCCGGCTGTTCACGAACATGAGGTTCACCGCTGCGAGCGCATCGGTCACCTTCGCCTACTTCGCACTGTTCGGCTTCATCTTCCTCATCACCCAGTACTTCCAGCTGGTGCGGGACTTCCCGCCGCTCGAGACCGGCCTGAAGTTCATCCCGGTCGCCGCGTCGATCGCCGTCGGTTCCGTGCTCGGCACGGCTCTGGCCGTCCGATACGGCAACAAAGTGGTGGTCAGCACCGGGCTGGTCTTGTTCACGGTGGCATTTCTGTGGATCTCGACGCTCAGCGCGTCGACCGGCTACCTCGAGATCGCCCTGCAGATGGTTCCGCTCGGACTCGGTCTGGGCCTCACGTCGGCCCCGGCGACGGAAGCCATCATGGGTGCGGTCCCGCGCGACAAGGCAGGCATCGGTTCGGCGATGAACGACGCGACGCGCGAAGTCGGCGGCACACTCGGCGTCGCCGTCATCGGCAGCGTGTACGCCTCCCTGTACGCATCGTCATTCGCCGAGTCCGACGTGGCCCGCGAGTTGCCGGCTCCGGTCGTCTCCGTCGCCGAGGAATCGGTGGGGTCGGCCACGGTCGCGGCCGACCGGCTCGCCGGCGCCGGTGCACCCGACCTCGGCCGATCCCTCTCCGCGGCCGCCGATTCCGCATTCCTGGATGGACTGACCGCCGGTTCCTATGTGGCCGCGGGCGTCACGTTGCTGGGCGCCGTCGTGGCAGCGCTGTTCCTTCCGTCGAGGCCGAAAGACGAAGTGCGTCAAGACCATCCTGGAGCCGACGCGCTCGCGCACCCAGGACGGCGACGATGACATCGAAGAAGGCAACGTCGTGTTCGGTGAGGACCCCGCTGAGCGAAGAGCCCGGCTGGCACGCTGGTTGTGCAGGAGAGTTCGCCACAGCGTCCACGATTCTAGGAACGGCAATGGGTAAGATCCTTCTGTGAATTGAGCAGCTGCCGAGAATGGCGGCCGGCGGGTTCCTGCCTCGCGGCACGCCCGTGTCGGGGCTGGCGCTGCGTGAACGGAGGGGTTGTGGCACGAGGTATCGAGCACTCGGTCGTCCGAGTCCCCAAGGCGGGCGAGCTGGTGGCTGCGCAGCTGCGGCGCCAGGTCGTCACCGGCGAACTGAAGGCCGGCGACCCGTTGCCCAGCGAGACGACGCTGATGGAACGCTTCGGAGTCTCCCGTCCGACGTTGCGCGAGGCGTTCCGGATCCTGGAGTCCGAATCGATCATCGTCGTGCTCCGTGGTGCGCGTGGGGGTGCCCGCGTGCTCGCCCCGAGCGAGTCCGTGGCGGCTCGGCACATGGGTCTGCTGTTGCAGTACAAGGGAGTTCCGCTTGCCGACGTCTACAGGACGCGGACCGAGATCGAGGTGGCGGCGCTGCGCGCTTGGGGTGGCCGCGTCAATGATCTCGACGTGCTGTCGGGGTTGGTCGTAGAGGCGGCCGACACCATAGACGACGCCCCGCAATTCGCCAAGGTCGACTCCCGCATCCACCAGGCCATCACGGATCTGTCCGGTACGCAGACCCTGTCCGTGCTCGCCGGCATGATCCTGAACGTCATGGACGAGCACAAATCCTTGCACCTGTCGGTGCATGGCGACGATCACGAGCGCGATACGGACGAACTGGCTCTACGCGCATACCGGCGCCTGCTGAAACTGCTGACGGCGGGCGACGTCGATGGTGCGGTCGCGCACTGGCGCCGCTTCCTTCGGAAGATCGAGCCGCTTGTCATCGCCGATCCCGATACCACGCTCGTCGAGGTCCTTTCCTGACATCGGGTGCCTCGCCCACGTCCCGCCCGGCAGCCCCAACTCAGTGTCTGTCGTCTTGAGGTCGTCAGACAACGCCCCTTCGCGGTCCGCTGTCCTGCGGCGTCGGCGGGCGCGTGTGACCATGGGGAGACGCCGGGGAGAACTGTAGGGGGCGACCATGGATCGATTCAGCGGATGCTTACTCGCCGGTGCGGCCGGCGACGCGCTGGGCGGAGCGGTCGAGTTCTCGACGCGGGACTCGATCCTGGACCGGTTCGGGCCCACGGGGATCACCTCGTACGCGGAGGCGTACGGCGGCGTCGGCACCATCACCGACGACACGCAGATGACGCTGTTCACCGCCGAGGGCCTGCTGCGCGCCTGGGCGCACGACTGCGCGGGCGGGATCTCCTGTTACGCGGCAACCACGGCGCGCGCCTACCTCCGCTGGTTCATCACCCAGGGCGGCCATCCGCGGCACGGTGTGCTGGCGACGACCGAACGGTCGAGCTGGCTGGCGGGACACCGGCAGCTGCACAGCCGGCGTGCACCCGGAACCACCTGCCTCGAGGCACTCCGGGTGACCACTCGTCCCGGCGAGCCCGCCGACAACGACAGCAATGGGTGCGGCGGCGTCATGAGAGTGGCGCCCGTGGGGTTGTTCGCGGCCCGAGCCGAGTGGTCGGCCGGGGGTGCCTTCGATCTCGCGGCAGCGCTCGCCTCGCTCACGCACGGACACCCCTCCGGCTCGTTACCCGCCGGTGTTCTCGCGGTCGTGATCCGCGATTTGGTCGCCGGGGCGAGCCTGCCGGAGGCGTTGGCGGAGGCGAAGGGGATTCTCCGGATGCGCACCGGCCACGAGGAGACCCTTGTCGCGCTCGAAACCGCTGAGGCACTGGCCGATTCGGGCCTGTCCCACGAGGCGGCGATCGAGCGGCTGGGTGGGGGCTGGACCGGCGAGGAGGCGCTCGCCATTGCCGTCTATTCCGCGCTGGTGGCCGACGACCTCGAAGAAGCGGTGATCATCGCGGTCAACCACGATGGCGACTCGGACTCCACGGGCGCCATCGCCGGCAATCTACTGGGTGCGCGCGACGGCGTGGCAGCGATCCCGCAGCGCTGGCTCGAACCCCTCGAACTCCGCGACGTCATCGTCGAGATGGCGGGCGATCTCTACGATTTCGTGGACTGGGACACTGCCGAGTCCGATGCGGACGCCGGGTCGGCCCGTTGGGTCGAGAAATACCGGGGATCGCGTCCGGGTACGACCTCGGACCTTCGCCCGGTGGGTTGACCTCCCCGGCGTACTTGCAGCTGTGACTGGTGGGGTTTCTGTTCACCACAGTCCACCACAGTTCACCGCTGGTACGTGTGTGACATAAGCTGCCGCACAATCAGATTCGTAAGAGAACAGGCTGTGGACAAACCTCGTCGTCGAATGTTTTGGCGAGTACCTTGGTGTCATGACCTCGATCACGGAGCTCCGCGACACCCTCATCGTCTTGCAACCACCACCCGGCGATCCGAGTGGTCGCGCGGTGTTCGACCGACTCGACGAACTGCGTGTGTTGCGCAATGTGCTGGATCACCAAATCGCTGTGCACGTAGCTCTTCTGGATGCTTCGGGTGCGGCGGCGCGGGCGGGATCGACGACACGGTCGTGGCTGATCGAGATGGGAATGCCACCATCAGTTGCCCACCGTGGTGTGCGGATAGCCGGCAGCCTGGCCTTGTTGCCGAAGGTCGCCGACTGTGCCGCCGACGGGTACCTGTCTGCCGAGTGCGTCGACGCGGTCGTTCGAGGGATCGCTCTTATCGACAAACGCGCTGCAGCACCGCTTTCCGACGACGACCGTCGGGTGTTCGAGACCGAACTGCTGACACAGGCGTTCTCCGGTGCCACTCCCGCCGAGATCGACACCGGCGCACGTGGTATCGCGGTGCGTGTCGCCGCCGCGGATCCCGACACGGTTCCGGCGGCTGATGATGCGTCGTTGAACACGGTGCACACCAGGGTGACCGAGGAGGGGCGGGTCGCGATCAGCGCGGATGTGACCGCAGTGATCGGGGAGAAGTTCTTGTCGATGATCGACGAACGATCCGGTCCGCGTCCCGAACCCGACGGCGCCGAGGACCGCCGCTGTGTGGCTCAGCGTCGTGCGGACGGGTTGGAGTTGCTGTTGGATCAGGCGGCGATCGGTGCGGCGATGACCACCGCGGGGGCACCGCGTACGCAGGTTCTGGTCACCGTTCCTGCCGGCGGCGTCGATCCGGCACGGTTGCCGTGGGTCGGGGCGATATCGGCCGCGTCGGCGCAGCGGTTGTCGTGTGATGGCCGGGTCGCCGAGATCATTCTCGACGCCGAGGGCGTGCCGCTGCGGATGGGAACCACGAAACGGCTGTTCCCGCACCATCTGCGGCAGGCAATTATCGTGCGGGACTTGTGCTGCGTGAAATGTGGTGCGCCCGCCGCGCATACGCAGGTCCATCATCTGGTGCACTGGGCTGACGGTGGTCCCACCGATCTGGACAATGGGTGCCTGTTGTGCCAGCGGTGTCATACCCAGGTCCATCACCACGGGTGGCAGGTGGTGATGGGTCCCGACCGGCATCCGTGGCTGATCCCGCCTGCCGACATTGACCCGCGACGTCTACCCCGACCCGCCTACAACCGGCGCACGATGCGACTCGACGACGCCCTCGTGTAACCGCTTCGCCCAAAGACCCTCCGGCGCCGATCCGGCGCCACACGTCCTTTGACAACTCAAGACGCGGACGCGTTTCGAATCCCCGGGACCCATGCCCGGCCTTGACGCGGTCTCCAGCGCAGCTCAAGGGGAGTTGCGGCGTGAAACGGACACTTGCGCCTACGTTGGGACACATGACACCCACGCGTCTCCCCGGTCCGATCACCTGGCTCGCCGTGTTCCTCGCCGTGGCTCAGGTGCTCGCGCCCGTCGTCCCGTTCTCCGGATTCGGCGCCTCGCCCAACGAGTCGACGACCGATCTCCTGATCACCCCGGCGGGTTACACGTTCTCGATCTGGAGCCTCATCTACCTGCTGTCGATCGTGTTCGCCGTCGCGGTGGTCTGGAAGGGGTCCACCGGGACCGATGATCCGCGGCGCCTGCTCATCGACCTCGAAGTCGCGTTCGCAGGCGCGGCGGTGTGGATTCTGGTGTCGGCCGCCGAGTGGACGTGGGTGACCCCGCTCGTGCTGACGGTCATGACGGTGGCCCTGCTCGACGCGGCCCGGATCGCCGCGAGACCGGCCGACGGCTCGGCGCCGCGATGGCTCACGGCAGTGACCCGCATCCTCGTCGGTGTCTATGCGGCGTGGGCGACCGCAGCGGTCTTCCAGAACTGGGCCGCCGCGATCGGAGCCGACCTCGCCGACCCGCGATCCCTGGGCTGGCAGCTGGCCGTTCTGCTCGCGTGCGCCGTGGTCGGGCTGGCCGTCACGGCAGTCGTCGGGTCGGTGCTCGTCGCCTACCCGCTCACCCTGATCTGGGCGTTCGTCGGGATCATCGTGAACGCACAGGGCGAGACGACGGCCGTCGTCGGAGTGGCGGCCGGGACGATCGTGGCGCTGATCGTGACGACGGCAGCGATCACGGTGCTGCGGCGCCGGGCCGGTACGCCGGCGTCGGCTGAGGCACGATAGGCGGGACCGATACTGCGAAAGGCGGACCATGACCACCACCGTTGTCGCCGGGAACCCCAAACCCGGTTCGCGCACCCTCGATGCCGCCCGGCAGCTGGCGAAGGCGCTGACCGGAACCGAACCCGACCACGTCATCGACGTGATCGACTTCGGGGCAGGTCTGCTCGGGTGGGGCGACGCCGCGGTCCGGGGCGCCGTGGAGACCGTCGCCTCCTCGGATCTCGTCGTGGTCGCCAGCCCGACCTTCAAGGCGACCTACACCGGAGTCCTGAAGCTCTTTCTCGACCAGTTCGCCACGGGCGAGGGTCTACGAGATGTGACCGCCGTCCCGCTGATGCTCGGGGCGGGCCCCGCGCATGCCATGGCGCCCGACCTGCTGCTCAAACCGGTCCTGGTGGAACTCGGCGCGGTGTGCCCGGCACCGGGCCTCTACCTGATCGACTCGACCTACAGCACCGATTCGCGGATCGCCGACTACACCGAGCGGTGGTCGTCGACGCTCGTGCGACTCTCACCGTGACGCGCCGCGACGACCGGGTGTATCCCCGAGTGCGCGGCCGAGGCGATCATCCGCTCGGTGAGTTCGGAATCGGCCTGGGCGCGTACGGGATCGGCCACGTCGCGATGCCACACCGGCCGGCCTCCCACGATGACCTCGCGCAGGTTTCGCAGCCCGCATCCGAGAACGTACGTGGCGACGGGGTCCCAGATCGGTCCGAGGTGGGGCGACCGTGGGTCGACGACGAGGAGGTCCGCGAACTTGCCCACCTCCAGCGAACCGACCTTGTCGGCCACCCCGATCGCCGATGCTGACCCGAGCGTGTGCAGCATCAGTACATCGAGCGGGGTCAGAATCGCGGCGTCGCTGTGCTTTCCGCGCTGGAGGAACAATCCGGTCCGCATGTTCTCGAACGGGTCCGACACGTCGGTGCACGACTGATCGTCGACACCCATGCCGACGGTGATCGAATCCCGAAGCAGGCGTGGCACATCGGCGATCCCCGAACCGAGCCGGCCGTTGGACATCGGTTGCCACACCACTGCCGACCCGGTCTCGCGCACCCTCGTGACCATGTTCTCGGTCGGATGGACGAAGTGCCCGAAGGCGAAGCCGGGCCCCAAGACGCCCGCGGCGTCGTACCAGTCGAACTTCGACTGCTGGATCTCGATCTGTTCGGCCGTCTCGACGAAATGTGCCTGATTGGTGATCCCGTACCGGTCCATCAGGGCCCGTTCGCGCTCGGCGGTCGCCTGCGACGACGACCACTGCACCGACCCGTACACCGAGCCGCCCAGATCGAGTGCCGGGTCGACGGTGCTCAGGTGGGTCATGACCGCGTCGAAGCCCGTGAAGGCCGCGTCCTCGCCGAGCTGTTCGTCGTCGAGCCGCACGCTGGTGACGAAGCGGATGCCGGCGGCCGCCAGACCGTCCACCTGCGCGGTGACGAATTCGGGCGGGTGCACGCGCGCCGCCTTGAGGACGGACTCCTCGTAGTCGAACAGCGCGAGGACACGCGACTGGGTGAAGTTGTACACGGACGTGATGCCGGAGGACAGGTGGTCGAGCCCGCCCGCCAGCGTCATCCAGTACAGGTCCTCCGCCTCGGCGCCGAGCAGCATCGTGCTGTTGAGCGTGACCCATTCGTAGAGCGGACTGTTCGGGGCGACGCCTCGCATCCCGCCGGTGTAGATGTGGCTGTGGGCCGAGACGAAACCGGGTGCGAGGAAGGCGCCCTCGAGGTCATGGCGGGGGAGAGGTGCGTCGGCGGGTGGGGAACCCTCGCCGATCCCGGAGATCCGGCCGTCGGTCCCGACCGACAGCCATCCCCAGAACCACGGTTTCTCGCCGCTGACCGGCAGGATCAGCGCGTTGTGGTAAGTGCCGGTCATCCCGGTAGTACCTCCGATGTCCATTGATTGTCGTTGTGGGTGAACCGTACTCGTTGCGACGGACCGTCCGGGTCGCCCCGCCAGAAGGTGATCTCCCGCAGGTCGACGGCGTATCCGGTCCAGGTCGGCGGCGCCGAGAGTCGCGGGTGCGCCGCGTCGAAGTCGGCCCAGCGCCGCCGCCGCTCCTCGGGAGACAGCGCCGCGAGGTCGCCGTCGTTCATCCACGCCAGCAGCTGCAGGTAGCGAGAACGGCGTGAGAACGCCTGGTGCAGTTCGTCCTCCGGGGCGCGTCGGACGTCGCCGTGCGCGACGACCTGACGGCCCACCGCAGGCCAGGCGATCGCGACCGAGGCACGGGGGTTCTCGGTGAGTTCGGCGACCTTCGCCGATCTGGTGTCGGTGTGGAAGTACACCGCCGTGTCGTCGGCTTCGGTGATGAGAACGTGTCGAACCCGGGGATAGCCGTCGCGGCCGCACGTCGCCAGTGCCATCAACGGACGGGGTTCTTCCGGTGCGGGCAGCCAATCTCGCAGTAGTGTCATCGGCTGGACCGTGAGCTGATCGGCGTTCGCGCAATCGGTTCCGAAGCCGGTCCCGCTGGTGATCAACGTCCGACCCGGCCCGGGTCGAACGTGGCGATCTCCGGAAGTGCGGCGACGAGGGCGTCGACCCGCTCGTCGAAGAGCTCCGCGCCGGTCGACGCGTCGGCGCCGGTGGGATCGCCGATGACGCCCGACTCGGCGAAATCGGTGGAGAGCCAGCCGAATCGGACCGTCCCGGCGAACCCGACGTGTGTCGCGTCGGCGACCGCGTCCGCGACCGTCGCGACCGCCTTGTCCATGTACACCAGATCCGGTCGGAGGTGCAGCATCATCGAGGTCTCGGCCCACCCGGCGTGGATGCCGAGTCCGCGCTCGGTGGGACCGGGATGGCCCGGGCCGGAGGAGAAGAACGTCTGCAGGTCGAAACGTCGTCGGAGCTCGCGCGCCGCAACCTCGATCAGGGCGGAGTTGCCGCCGTGCGCGTTCAGGAAGAGCACACGTCGCGCGGGGGTCTGCGCCAGCGAGGCACCGATGTCGACGATCGTCTCGAACAGGGTGGTCGCCCGCAGCCAGATCGTGCCCGGCAGACGAGAGTGCTCGTCGGACTTGGTGTATCCCAGTGCGGGCAACAACCAGACGTCGTACCCCGCAGCGGCACCGCGTTCGACGACCGCCTCGGCGACGGCTTCGGCGACGATGAGGTCGGTGGCGAGCGGGAGGTGCGGTCCGTGCGGTTCGATTGCGCCCGTGGGCAGGACGAGAATGGAATCGCGCGACAGGGCGTCACCGACCTGTTCGGTGGTCAGCTCGGCGTAACGCCGATTCCCGGCCCGGTTCACGCTCGTCGTGTCCACGGCGTTCACATCCACCTTCCCGGGTTGAGCAGCCCCTTCGGATCGGTCCGCTGGGCCAGCGCGCGGACCCGTTCGGCGTCGAGGTCGACGTACCACTGATGCGGGGAGTGGACCCCGACCCCGAGTTCTTCGAGTGCGGCGACCCCGTCGATGACCTGCTGCGGACTGCGGTAGATGCCGTTGAGCATTCCGAACATCATCTCGTGGCCGACCTCGAGATGCAGCATGCCGCCCTCGTAGACCTGCTCGACCTCGTCGAGACGGCTGACGAGTGCGTCGCCGCGTACCTCCATGTGAAACCACTTGTCCGGCTGCGACTTCTGCAGCCACCATGTCGGGTGGTTGTAGGACAGCGTGGACAGTTTGACCGTCTCGGCGATGCCCTCACGGACCGCTTCGACGCGGCCGCCGGCGGCCGCGATGAGATCGGTGGTCTCCACCAGGGCCCGGGCGTCGATGATCCCGCGCACGCTGGCGCGTCCCCGGACGAGGGCGGGGTCGTCGGGCAGGGCCGCGGTGATGATCGGACCGTCCGCGGACAGCAGCCGCGGCTTCGGTTCGATGGCCGCCAGCCGGAAGGCCGCGTCGAATGCCTCCCGGCCGGACTCGAAACTCGCATAGACACAACGCCATTGCTGTAGCGGCTCCACCCGGACCGTGGCCGCGACGATGATGCCGGCGACCCCGTAGGTGTGCACGAAGGGCGTCGCGTCGTCGCCGTCGAGGTGGACCACCTCGGCATCGCCGGTGGCGTGGACGACATCGAGCGCCTCGACGAAACCCTGGTGGTTGCGGCCGTGCACGATCGTGCCGGTACCGGCGGAGCCTCCCGCGAGGAAGCCGCCGAGGGTCGACTGGACCGTGGACGGGTACATCCACAGCTGGCTGTCATGAGCCCAGGCCGTCTGTTCCAGGTTGATCATCCGCGCGCCCGCCTGCGCGGTGACCGAACGTCCGGTGACGTCCCGTATCTCGGTCAGCGACGTCATGTCCAGGACGAGTCCGCCGAAGCGCGGGATGACCTGGCCGTAGTTACCGGTCCCCTTGCCGCGCGTGGTGATCGGCACCCCGCGGGCGACGGCCGCACGCACGATCTCGGGCACCGCGTCCGCTGTACGCGGATAGCACACGAGGTCCGGTTCGCCGAGGTCCTGCGCGGAGAGGATCGGGCTCATCCCGGAACCGTCGCGGGCCGCCCGTGCGAGTGCGCGGGGCAGCGAGCTGATGCCGCGCGGGCCGACGATCGCGAGTAGATCGTCGGCCAGCGCGTCGACGTCGTCGGGTCCGAAGTCGGGGCGTCCCTCATCCGTGCCGACGGCCACCACGGGCGCGGTCACTGGGGCAGGCCTACCGAGGTGTCGATGAAGCGGTTGGTCGCGATCGCCTCGGGGGTCAGGCGGTCGGCGGCCGGGGTGCCCTGTTCGGTGAAGATCGGTCCGGTCACCTCCATCACGCGGGCGACGCGGGCGGTGTCGAAGTTGCCGATGGTCGCGTCGGGGCCGTTGCTCACCAGGTTGAGCTCGGCCATCGTCTTACGGGCGTAGTCGGCGTTGCGCTGGGAGTACACCCAGCCCGTGTCGTACTGTTCGACGGCGTCGAGGATGACCTCGTCCGCCGCCTGGGGCGAAGCCAGGTAGTCGACGGACCCGCGCTGCAACACGGGGACGAGCTGTTCGAGGCAGGCGGCGTTCTCCTCCAGTGCTGCCGAGCGCACCGCGACGGACGACTTGTAGGTGGGGAAGCCGACGTCGTGGATCAGCTGGTACTTCACCGGCTTCTGCCACCCCTCGACCTCCTCCTGATAGACCTGGGGCTCAGAGCTGGCGAATCCCTGCTGGGCGGTCTTGCCGCCGTCGGAGACGAAGTTGGCCGGCGATCCGTCGTAACTGCCGTCGACCTGACCGGGGGAGAGGACACCCGACCCGGTCAGGTAGTCCATGTACGTCGACCCCTCGAAGTAGAGCACGCGCGCGTTCGCGGGCTTGAGGTCGGCGATCTTCTGTACCTGCGGGTAGGTGGCGGGATCCCACATGATCATCTGCGGGCTGATGTCGAGCGGCGCCATGACCGCGGTCGTCGGATTGTCCTTCGAGTTCTGGATCGCCTGGTCGGTGTCCACGTACCCGAGGAGGATCTCCGGATCGGAGTACATCTGCGAGGTCACCGACTGGAAACCGATGGCGGGTCCGCCGGAACGGATCTCGATGTCGACGCCGGTGTACTCGCCGCGGTCGAACAGCGGACCGACGACGCGCTTGTTGCCGGCGTTGATCGTCGGGTCCGGGCCGAGGAGGTGGTAGAGGTGCCCGTGTTCGGCCTCCGGATTCCAGTCGGTCTGGACCACGATCTTGTCCGGGCAGTTGGCGCTCAAGTCGACCGGGCCGATAGCCCCGGTGTACCCGGAGGACTCGGTGCTCTCACCGGAACCGCATGCGGCGGTGAACGCGAGGGCGGCGGCCACGGCCGCGACACCGGTGGTCTTGGACAGGCGGCGCCAGACATGTGTGTTCATGGGTTCCTCTTTCGTGCAGGGAGATTCGGGCAGGACTGAAGGGACGAGAAGATCGGGAAAGGCGGGTAAGACGACCGGGTCGATCGGTGGGGGTCGGGTCAGCGCTGATACCAGCGTCCGACGATGCGGTTGCCGAGCCACCCGAACAACCAGAAGACGGCCACGCCGAGAAGTGAGGCGAGCACGATCGAGGCGAACAGTTCCTCGGCCTGCAGTCGCGAACGATAGTTGTCGATCAGGATGCCGATGCCGGGATTGCCCTGCTTGAAGAAAAAGTCGCCGACGATCGCACCGACCACCGACAAGCCCGCCGAGATCCGCAGGCCGGCGAAGATCGCCGGCATGGCGGCGGGGAACTCCAGCTTGCGCAGGACCGTGACGCGGCTCGGATGGTGCAGAGCGAACAGGTCACGCATCTGCCGGTCCACGGACCGCAGGCCGAACAGGGTGTTGGACACGATCGGGAACAACGAGATCAGCACGCAGACGAAGACGCGTGCGCTGAAGCCGAATCCGAACCAGAACCCGACCAGCGGAACGAGTGCGAGAATCGGGACACACTGCAGGACAACGGCGTAAGGGAACAGTGCGTTCTCCATCAGTCGCGACTGCGACATGATCACCGCCCAGGTGATGCCGATCACGGCGGCGATGGCCAAACCCGTCAGCGCCACGGTTGCCGTGCGGCTCAGGGCCTCCCACATCTCCTGCGCGGCGTCGCCGAGCAGGCCGTCGGTGACGACCTGATGCGGTGGCGGCATGAGGAATCGTCGTCCGGGGTCGAGCACCGCGTAGCTCACGAGATACCAGGCGCCGATGACCAGTGCCAGGACGACGAGCGGTGCGGCGATCCCGACCGCCCTCGAGCGAGCGCGGCCCCGACGGCTCGTGCGCGTGGCCACGGCGAGTTCGGTGGTTGACCCGGGGTCGGGCGCACCGGCCTTGCCGGGCTTCGGGGTTCTCACGCTCGGTGTGGTGTCGGTGCCGGTATCGGGGGCGGTCATGAATGTGCCTCTCGGAGTGCGCGTGAGATCCTGCCCGCGATCGCGCCGAACTCCGGCTCGAAACGCAGGTCGGGTGCCCGGGGATAGTCGAACGGGACCTCGATCTCGTCGACGATGGTCCCCGGTCGCCCAGACATCACCAGGACCCGGGTGGACAGGAACGCGGCCTCGGCGACCGAGTGCGTGATGAACAGGCCGGCAAAGCGTTTGACGGCGAACAACTCCGTCAGATCGGTTCCGAGCCGCTCACGGGTGAGTTCGTCGAGGGCGGCGAAGGGCTCGTCGAACAGGAACAGGTCGGGGTCGAGGGTCAGTGACCGGGCCAGCGACACCCGCATCCGCATGCCGCCGGACAGCATGTGCGGCAGGTGCTTGTCGAAACCGGTCAGCCCGACCGTTTCGAGAGCGGCGCGAACTCGCTCGCGCCGTTCGGCTTTCGGCGCGCCGTCCAGTTCGCCGAGCAACGCGACGTTGTCGGCCACCGACCTCCACGGGAGCAGGGTCGCATCCTGGAACACGTACCCGATACGCGCGGCACCGCTCTGCAGGTAGCCGTCGGTGATCGTCTCCAGTCCCGATGACAAGCGCAGCAGGGTCGACTTGCCGCACCCGGATGGCCCGACGACGCTGACGAATTCGCCCTCACGCACGGTGAGGTTCACATCCCGGAGGGCATGGGTGCCGTCCGGGTAGGTGAGCTCCACGTGTTCGAAGCCGACGAGTGGGTGACCGAGTGCCGGCCTGGGGGTCGTTGCTGGTGAACTCATCATCTCTCCAAACCGACGGGGGATCTGCCCGGCGCAGACATCCCGGCTGGGTGTACTCCTGCTGGGGACAGTTCTGCTGGGGACGAAACGGGCGGCACCGGGAAACTGGTCCAGCTGGTGGTCTCGGTGCGCGCGACCGGGGCGCCGTTCACGATGACGACCCGGTCGGCCGGAGCGGTCGCGATGACCTCGGTGAGGTCGTTCCCGCGGATCGCGACGAGGTCGCCGCGCGCGCCGACAACCGGTCCCGCGGGCTCGAGTCCCAGCACGGCACGCGCCTCGGAGGTGACCATTTCCATTGCCGTGTGGGGATTCTGATGCGCCGCGGTGATCAGCAGGGCAGCTGTCTCCAGGTGGTCGGCCCGCCCGACGGGATTGAACGGGTCACGGATGTTGTCCGCGCCCCCGACGACACGGACGCCGTGGTCGCGCAGGACGTCGATCGGGGTGATTCCCCGGCGGCCGGCCGAAGGACCATGGCGGCCTTGGAGATACAGGTTCGTCACCGGCAGTGCGACGACCGAGACGCGGGCGCGCGCGAGAGCCCGGGCGACCCGTTGCAGGTCGTCGGTGGCCAGGGTGTCGAGGCGGCAACAGTGGCCGGCCGTGCGGACACGGTCTTCCGGCCAGTCCGCCACCCGATCCGCGAAGGCCTCGATGGTCAGGTGGTCGCCGTCGAGGAACTCGTCGACGTGCAGGTCGGCGCCGATGCCGCGCGCCTCGGCCAGATCGAGCAGCCTCGTGAGTTCGAGGAGCGGATCGTCGGCGATGTGTGGGGCGCCGCCGACCAGATCGACGCCTGCGTCGAGCGCGGCCTCGATGTGCGCGGTGGGCGCCAGTGGGCTCGCCAGTACCGCGACCTGGATGTCCATCAGCCCGCGCAGGTGATCCCGGATCTCGGTGAGGACACGGACGGCGCGCAGGGGGTCCTCGTGTGGGAGCACGTCGGCGTGGGTGCGCACCGCGGTGATCCCGTTCCGCAGCATGGACGAGGTCGCCTGCAGCGCACGGGTCCGGAAGGAGTGCTCGTCCAGGGCGACACTGCCGGCCCGCCAGGAAGTGATCGCGTCGGCGAGATCGCCGCTCGGGGGCGACAATTCCGACCAGGACAGGGCCTTGTCGAGGTGGGCGTGGGGTTCCGCCGCGGGTGGCAGGAGTAGGTGACCACCCAGATCGAGCCAGCCGGGACCGCGCGGTGTGTCGGGAGAGAACGGCGTGACGGCCCGGACCCGACGGATGCCGTCGGCATCGGCCGACAATTCGACGTCGACCACCGAGCCGTCGGGCAATGACCCGGTGATGCCCGGGACGGGCGCGGTCTGCGGAGCCTGCATACGGAAACTTCCTCGAGGACTTCGGTGGCGTGCAACGGTGCACGTGAGGTCGGTGGTCCCGCTGTGGCTGGGGTCGGCGGGGGTGGGGCGGTTCGTGATACTTGTTGATCACGTCAACACGACCGAATATAGGAACGCGCTGTTGCCGCGACGTTAACCAGCGCTGCGGGCGTGTAACCATCGATCCGACTTTCGCCGGAGGAAGGGTGTGGGCACATGGCGCTCGACGAGCCGGATCTCGCGCAGGCGTCGCTGGGTGCGGAGATTCGCAGACGACGCAAGCAACACGGTCTCACGCTGGCGAATCTGGCTGCGCAGGCCGGTATCTCGCACCCGTTCCTCTCGCAGCTCGAACGCGGTTACGCGCGTCCCAGCATGACGACCCTGGAACGGATCGCGCGGGCCCTGGACACGACCCAGGTGAGTCTCATGCTGGCCGCCGACCCCGCGCATGTGGCGGGAGTCCCGTCGTCGGCGCCCGTGGGTGCGCAGCTGGTGCGTGCGGGAGAAGGTGCGATCCTCCCGCAGGCCGGCGACAACGCCGGATATGCGCGCCTGCTCGTCCGGGGGGACGCCGCGTTCTTCCCCCAGGAGCAGTCGTTGAACAGACGGGACTACGGCGAGTACTTCCAGCACGACCAGGACGAATGGCTGCACGTCGTCGACGGCGAGATCGAGGTCGATCTCGGTGACGGCAGTGTTCTCGAATTGCGAAGAGGCGACAGCCTTTACTACGCTGGCGGAATTCCCCACCGATGGCGGCTCATAGGTCGCGAGGCCGCTCGCCTGGTCGTCGTCCAGGCGTCGGCGCAGGTGTCCTGACCCGGGTCGGTGGGGGTGGTTCCCGTGGCTGGGAATCCCGGCGGAGATCATCGTATCGAGGAGATCTCCGATGTCTTTGTCAGCAACCGACATCCAGGACACCGTGCGTGTACGCGTGGTGTCCCGGCGCCGACTCACCAGTCGGGTGGACGAATTCGTCCTCGCGCCGGTGGGGGGCGCGGCGCTCCCGCCGTGGACCGCCGGATCGCACGTCGATCTGCACACGCCCGCCGGGCCGGTGCGGCAGTACTCCCTGTGCTCGTCGCCCGACGACACGAGCACCTACCGAATCGCTGTCGAACGTCGCCTCGACAGCCGCGGCGGGTCGATCTCCGCGCACGACGACATCGAGGTGGGCGCCGAGGTGACGATCGGTCTGCCGCGCAACCACTTCGCGCTGACGCGCGCACTCGGCTACGTGTTCGTGGCCGGTGGTATCGGCATCACTCCGGTCCTCGCCCTCATGGAGCAGGCGCATCGATCCGGCCGGCCGTCGCGGCTCGTCTACGTCGGGCGGTCGCGGGCGGAGATGGCATTCGTCGACGAGATCGAGTCCGGGTACCCAGGGCTGGTCACCGTTCACGAGTCCGGTCGCTCGGGCCGCCTGGATCTCGGTGATGTGCTTGGCGGGTTGCCGCGCGGTACCGCCGTGTACACATGTGGTCCGCCGTCGATGCTGGATGCGGTGGCGCGCGTGTGCGAACCGCAACCGGCGGTGGATTCGTTCGCCGAGACGTTCACCGCGACGACAACGGAATCCGCGGCGAACACCGACTTCGAACTCTCGCTGGCCTTCTCCGGCGTGACCGTGACGGTGCCGCACGACCGCACCATCCTCGACGTCCTGGACGGACGCGGGGTCGTGGCACCCTCGTCGTGTCGCGAGGGAATCTGCGGAACGTGTGAGACGGGGGTGGTCAGCGGCGAGGTGGACCACCGGGACTCGATCCTGTCCCCGGAGGAGCGGTCCGAGAACGAATCCATGATGATCTGCGTGTCTCGTTGCACGAGTGGTCGTCTGGTGCTCGAACTGTGACCACCACCGTGCTCACCGGGGCGGCCGCGGTGATGCGCGACGCCTCGATGGTCACCCGCGACCCGGTCGTCGTCGAGGACGGACGGATCGGGGACGCGGCCGGCGAGCAGGCCCGAGCGGATGAGGTCGTCGACGTCTCGGGGTGCGTCGTCACACCCGGTCTCGTGAATGCCCATCACCATCTGTTGCAGACCGCCTTCCGGTCGCGCCCGGAGAGCCGGTCCGTCCCGATGCCGCAGTGGCTCGGCCTGATGGCGCAACGCTATTCGTCGGTCGGTGTCGATCCCGAGCTCACCGCCGCGGCAGCAGCAGTCGGACTCGCCGAATCACTGCTGTGCGGGGTGACCACGGTGGCCGATCACCATCTGACCTGGCCGCGCGATCAGGACCCGGTCGCAGTGGCCGGCGGGACGATCGGCGCCGCGGCGCGAGTCGGCGCGCGGTTGGCGTTCGTCCGGGGCACCGCCCGTGACGACCCGGATCTCGCTGCCGCGTCGGTCGAGGACATCCACGGCACGTACCTGGGCGCGGCGACCAACGGCACCAGCGCCGACGGCATGCTCCAGCTGGCCGTCGGCCCGTCCGGCGTACATGCCGACGGGCCGGAGACCTTCGCGGCACTCGCCGAGGTCGCGTCGAGCCTGGGTCTACGTCGCCGTACGCAGGCCAACGAGCAGGTCGACGTGCAGATCGCCGCGGAACGATACGGGCGCCGTCCCCTCGCACTGCTCGACGAGTGGGGTTGGCTCGACGACGACGTCACCGTGGCACACCTGTGCGACATCACCGACGACGAAGTGTCCCTCCTCGCGAGATCGGGAGTGTCGGCGACCCATGCTCCGGGATGCGACGTACCGATGGGATGGGGTGTCGCGCGCGTTGCCGCACTCATGTCCGCGGGGGTGCGGGTGGGCCTCGGCACCAGCGGCGGCGGTAGCAACGACGCCGGACACCTGATCGCCGATGCCCGTCTGGCCGTGCAGGTCTCGGGCTTGATCGGCGAACCCGTCACGGCCCGTGCGGTTCTCGCGATGGCCTCCGAGGGTTCGGCCATGGGCCTCGGCCGCAGCGAGCTGGGGCACCTGCGACCCGGCGCCGCCGCCGACCTCTGTGTGTGGGACTGCTCGGACGTCTTCGACGCCGGGGTTCCCGACCCACTCGACGGCCTCCTCTGGGCGGCCCCGGGACGGCGACCCCGCGACGTCATGGTCGGCGGGCGGTGGGTGGTGCGCGACGGCCGACTTCTCACCGCGGAATCCCGAACGCTCGCAATCGAACTCGGCGCCCTGCTCAGCCGGCGGCAGTGACCTGCTCACTGATCCGTGAGGTGCGCGAACCTGCTCCTGAGGTGCGAGCGACGTGGCCCCCTGCTCCCTGAGGTGCGAGCGAAGCGAGCCTCGAAGGGCCTTCGCGAGGCGGGTTGCGAGCCCCTTCGTGGCTCGTCGCTTGCGCTCCTCGCACCTCAGGGAGCGGAGGGGCTTTGCTTGCGCTCCTCGACCTCAGGGAGCGGAGGGGCGTCGCTTGCCGTCAGGGAGTGGCCGTCGCGCACGGCGGCGCCGGCGAGTCCTCGGAGAGCGGCTTGTTCAGTGGCATCAGGTACAGGACGTCGAGGATGACCGGAGTGGTCCCGAGGTTGGTCCCCTCGTGGGTGTTTGCCTTGCCTCCGGGCTCCTGGATGATCTCCCCGGTCCGGTAGACGACGGGTTTGCAGTCGGAGCCCGGGTGAGTGAGCGTGCCCTGGCGGACCAGACCGATGAGCGTGCCGTCGTGGTAGTGCCAGCCGGTGGTGCCACCGGGCGCGATGGTGATCTCGCGGACCTCGACGTGCACGCCGTCGGGTACGAAGGGCAGGAGGTCCGCCGGGATGTCCGCCTTGGCCAGGCTGACCGCCGAGATTCCGGAGGAGGGCGTGGCATTCGCCGTCGCCGACGACATCGCGAGGGGTGTCAGGAGAGCGGCCGCGGCGGCGAGCGTCGCGACGGCGGTGCGCAGGAGAGGTGTCATCGTCCGACCGTACGTGGGCAGGGCGGAGGGCATAACCGATTCGTCCGATTCCGCTGTGGGACAGCTCTGGACGATTGACCAGAACTGTCCGGAGTACGCCGGTGATGTGCATACGATGACGGAGTCGGCTGGATGACCCGGCCCGAACCCAGGGAGCCATGGATGTCTCGCTTGTCCAACGCCGTGATCGCGGGTGGTGCCGCCGTTCTGTGCCTCCTGCTCGGCGTTGGGGGGCTGCTCGTGCCGTCGGCCGGCGCCGCGGGCGCGGACACCCTCGCCGGGGTCGGCTACGCCAAGGCGACCGCGGGTGCGCCGTACCGGGAGACCTGGGTGTCGCCGCGGAACCTGGTGGTGTCGGTGTGGTCGCGGTCCATGCAGACCCAGGTCCCGTCGCTGGTGCAGACGCCTGCGAACCGCAACCAGGCCGCGCCGGTGATGTACCTGCTCAGTGGATCGTCGGGCGGCGAGGACGACGACGACTGGACGCACGCCACCGACGCCAACGCGTTCTATGCCAACAAGAACGTGTGGACCGTCACCCCGATCGGCGGTGCTGCGAGCTACTACGCCGACTGGCGCCGCGTCGACCCCGCCGCGAACTTCCGGTTCGGCGTGAAGACGTCCCGGCCCCTGCGGTGGGAGACCTTTCTGACCTCGGAGTTGCCCGCCGCCTTCGAGAACGCGCACGGGGGACGATCCGGGCCGATGCGCTCGCGCGGCGTCGCGGGTATCTCGATGGCGGGTACCGCGGTGCTCCGGATCGCCGAGAACCACCCGGGGTTCTATCGAGCGGTCGGCTCCTACTCGGGATGCGCCGACACCGCATCACCCACCGGACAGCTGCTGCTGCGCAACGTGGCGTTCGTCCCCGGACTCGCCGACGCCAGCAACATGTACGGTCCGCCCGGCGACCCGCAGTGGGCGGCGCAGGACCCGGTGATCAACGCCTACAAGCTCGCTCGTCGCACCCCCGCCCTGTGGATCAGCGCGGCGACGGGCTTGCCCGGCGCACATGACAACCTGTCGGACCGGCGCGTTGCGGGCAACGTGGGGGAACTCGCCGAACAGGTCGCCGCCGGTGGTTTCGCCGAGGCCACTGCGCGTTCGTGCACGGTGACGATGGCGAATCGCCTCGCCGCACTTCGCATCCCGGCCGTCGTCCGGCTCCCGGCGACCGGCACGCATTCCTGGGGGTACTGGGAGGACCAGATGCATGAGTCGTGGCCGATGTTCGCCCGCGCGCTCGGAGCGTGACACGGCCGACCGGACGACGTCCGGGGGGCGATCCGCGATGACCGTGACGCGCCGCGGCCTGTGGCTCTCGCAACTGCTGCACCCTGAGGTCTCGCACGTCGTCGCATTCGGCCTGACCTTGCGCGGCCGGCTCGACGCCGATCGACTGCACCACGCTGCCGGCGCAGTGCTCGACCACGTCGGCTGGTGCGACGTGCGTCTGCACCCGGAACGCTCACCGGGCGAGGGTCATCCGCAGCCGCTGTGTCCCGCCGGTTCCGGGCTGGACCCGGTGGAGAACGTGGACCTGTCCGCGTGTGTCGACCCGGCGGCCGCGAGCGAGTCGCGTGCGCAGCGTTTCCTCGACGACCCCGCAGGTGCCGACCTCGGACTGCCGCTGTTCCGCAGCGAACTGCACGTTCTCGGTCCCGACTCCCACCGCTGGATCGTGCGCGTTCATCACGTGCTCACCGACGGCGCCGGAGCCCTGCGGGTGATGGCGCACATCGCCGGTGTCTACGCGGGAACCGCGCGGCCCGACGAACTGTTGCTCGCCGACGATCTCGAACTCGAAGCCGATGAGAAGGCATACCGCGACTCGCGACGACGAGTGACCGACGAGGAACACTGGGCGCGAGAACTCGACTGCCTCGAACCGTCCCTGCTGGCCGGGCCCGTCGCGCATCTCACGTCGTCGATCGCGCGGGTCACCGAGACCCTGAGCAGTCCGCGTGTCGCATCGGCGGCGGAGTTCGTCGCGGCCTTCGCAGGTCTGTGCGCCCGGCTCCTCGACACCCCGGACGTGGGGCTGAGTCTTCCGGTGGCCGTCCGAACGTCGGCGGCACGATCACGGGCGGTGCAGCCCGTCTCGAACGTCGTGCCGTTGCGCCTCGACGGAATCGGGGACCGTGACGCCGCGCAGGCGGTCGCCGATGTGTCGTCGGCCCTGATCGACGCACTCCGCCGTCAGCGTTACCCCCGCGAGGACATGCTGCGAAACCGGCAGGGGCTTAATGGTTTCGGTGCAGTGGTCAACCTCCTGCCGGGTTTCGAGTCGCCCGCTGTCGACGGCCTGCACTGGGGACTCGAGCTGATGCGGACCGGACCGATCTCCGACGTCGCGGTGACCCTGCACCCCGCGGACCAGGAAGGGCGTCAGGCGGTGACCTGGGAAGCCCCGGCGGCAGTCGTCGACGCCGACGCGCTGGCCACCCTTGCCCGGCGCTTCGACCGCCACCTCACCGCGACCCTGCACGAACTGGACGGCGGCGCCCGGGTTCCCGACGACTCGGTGTTCGTCGACGGGGAATGGGAGCGGTTCCGGTACCGGAGCGGACCGCCGGCGCCGCCGTTCGTGCCGACCGTGAGCCACCTCGAGGACTATCGGTCGTCGAATCCAGAGGCAGTCGCGATCATCGACGGTGAGGTGTCGGTGTCCCGGCGCGAGTTCGCCCTCCGGGTGGATCGGGGGACTCGGCTGCTCATGTCGGCCGGGGTCGGTGCGGGCGACCGCGTGGCGGTGTCGATCGATAGGTCGGTGGCCTCGATCGTCGCGTTCTGGTCGGTGCTGTGCGCGGGCGGCGTGTGGGTGCCCGTCGGCGACCCGTTCGCACCGGAGGCGAGGACGCGGGATCTCGTCGAACGCTCCGGCGCCGAAGTCGGGTTGTGCACGCCGGGCACCGCACGCCCGGGCTCGGTCCGGTGGCTCGACCTCGAGCACGACGACCCCGGCTCACCGATGGCAGGCCGGTCGCGCGGCCTGGAATGCGGGCCCGACGACGCCGCCTACCTGCTGTTCACCTCAGGATCCACGGGCACACCGAAAGGCGTGGTGATGCCGCACCGCGGCATTCCCGCCCTGGTCGCGGAGATCCGACAGACCTATGCGCTCGCACCCGGGTCGCGCATCCTGCACGCGTCGTCCCCGACCTTCGACACCGGCGTCGTGGAGATGCTGTGCGGGGTCGTCTGCGGGGCGACCGTCGTCGTCGCGCCGAACTCGGCGTCCGGTGGTGAGGCCCTCGCCCACCTGATCCGACGACACCGCGTCAGTCACCTCATCGTCACGCCGTCGGTCCTGGACACGCTGCCCGTCGACCTCGCCGACGACCTCGTGCAGGTGATCATCGGCGGTGAAGCCCCCTCGCGGCGCCTGGTCGACACGTGGTCGGGTCGTGTTCGACTGAGGAATGCCTACGGACCCACCGAAACCCGATGCAGCATCAACATCTCCGGACCGTTGGCCCCGGGCAGGGCGATCACCGTGGGTCCGCCGATGGTGGGGGTGAGCGAGGCGGTCCTGGACCGGCTGGGGCGGTCGCAGCCTCCGGGCGCGCTGGGCACACTCCACTGCGCGGGACCGCAGCTGGCCGACGGCTATCTCGACGACCCGGTGTCCACCGCGGAAGCTTTTGTCGCGTGCACGTTCTCGACCGGGGAGACGATGTACCGGACGGGAGACCTGGCGCAGTGGTCCGGCGCGGGTGAGATCAGCCTGCTGGGACGGCGTGACAAGCAGGTCACCCTGCGCGGGCTGCGCATCGAACTCGCCGAGATCGACGCCGCGCTCGGGCGGTGCGCCGGCGTACGGAGCTCCGCGACGATTCTGCGGGAATTACCCTCGGGCCGAACCGCATTGGTGTCGTTCGTCGTGCCGCGTGATTCCGGAACGGACCCCGACACACCCGGTCTACGCCGCGCAGTCGCCCGTGTGCTGCCGTCGTACATGGTCCCGGCCCTCGTCGTGTGCATCGACGCGCTGCCCCCCACCGGCAACGGCAAGCTCGACGTGCGAAAGCTGGCGGAGTACCCGCTCCCCCGCAGCCGGTCCGCGCGGGGACCGGTGGGGTCGCACGAGACCCTGCTGGTGCGGGTCGTGGGGGAGACCCTGGGCACAGATGCGGTGGATCTGTTCGCCGGCTTCCTCGAGCAGGGCGGCGACTCCCTGGCGGTCATGCGGGTCGTCGGCTTGCTCACGGCGGCAGGGCATTCCGAGATCGGCCCCGACGACGTGCTCACCGCGCCCGACCTGGAGACGCTGGCGCAGCGGATGGTCGAGCCGGTGGGCCCGGACGTCGACACACGTCGACCGGTCGCGCTCGACGAGGACCGTCCTCTCACGTCCGCGGAACGGACGGTCGAACGCGCGCCGGGACATCCGCACGGGCAGCTGATCCGCCTCGGCTGGGTTCCACCCGAGGCCGGGCGGCCCACTGCCGTCGAACTGCGAGAGTTGCTCCGGACGTTGGCCGATCGGCACCCCGCCCTGCGATCGATCTATCCGGACACCCCCGCCGGGCCGGTGCAGCGGGCGATGGCGGGCGGCGCCGACGCGGCCGTCGATGCCGCCGTGCAGATCGTTCCACTCGCCGAAGCCGGCCCGGACCCAGGGCGGGACGACCTGCGTGCGCTCGCCGAACAGATGTCGGCGTCGCTGGATGTGCGGGTGGCTCCACCGTTCTGCATGCGGATTCTGGCGGATGCCGACGGCGGTGTGACGGCTGCGGTCGCGGTGTTCCATCACATTGCCGTGGACGGGCACTCGCTCGGAGTGCTCGCCACCGAGGCCGACCTCATCGCTCGCGGAGTGAACATGCCCGCTGCGCAGTCGATCTCGTCGCCGACACGGACCGCCGACGACGCGGTCGACGGGCGGTGGTGGAAGGAACTGCTGGGTGCGCCGGCCGACCGGACCTTCACCCTGGACGGTCTGGACCCCGTCTCGTGCGAACAGTCCGCGGCCCTACGCCGTCGGGCTCTCGTCGACGCCGACACCTACGCGCAGTTCCGCACTGGTGCGTCCGAGCGCGGTATGACCCCGTTCGAGGCGTTCGGGTGCGCGGTGTCCGTGGCGCTGGCACGGCTCACCGGGCAACACCGGGTGATGGCCGCCACCGCGGCGTCGAAACGGCCGGCGGGTGCCGACGGCATCGTGGGCGATTTCGTCATATCCGCGATGACGCCGCTCGACGCCCGAGAGGATGTGCGCGACTCGGTGGAACGCACCCGCCGGTGTATCGCCGCGGCGACCGCGCCGATGGAAGACGTGCTGGACGTACTGGGAAAGCCGGTCGTCGACGGGCGGCTCTTCCCGGTTCCGGTCCTGCTCGGCTGGACCCCGACGATCACCCCGCCCCGTTCGGGCGGTGACCTGTACGTGTTCCCGCCGCGGACCTCGCGGTGGATGCTGCAGATCGAGGGCTCGCCGACCGCGCGAGGGGAGCTGCAGGTCATGGTGACCGGCGCGGCCGCCGCACTCGATGGGTCCCGGGTCGAGCAGGTGCTCGCCGAGGTCGTCGCCTGCGTTCGCCGGGCGTGACGCGAGCGAGCCCGCGCGCACGGGTCACTGAACGCAGAACACCCCGCGGACAACTCGCCCGCGGGGTGTTCTGGGTTGCGACGGTGAGAGATCAGGCCAGATCGAACCGATCGTTGTGCGAGACCTTCACCCAGGCCTTGACGAAGTCGTCGACGAACCGCTCCGCCGAGTCGTCCTGGGCGTAGACCTCGGACAGTGCTCGGAGCTGCGAGTGTGATCCGAACACGAGATCGGCCGCGGTCGCGGTCCACTTCTTCTCGCCGGTGGCGCGATCGGTTCCCTCGTAGACGTTTTCGTCGGAGCCGGTCTTCCACTCGATGTTCATGTCGACGATGGTGCGGAAGAAGTCCGTCGACAGAACCCCGGGTCGGTCGGTGAACACACCGTGCTTGGCGCCACCGTAGTTGGTATCGAGCACCCGGAGGCCGCCGATCAGGACGGTCAGCTCCGGCGCGGTGAGATCCAGCATGTACGCGCGGTCGAGCAACAGCGACTCCAGCGGTGTCTTCTCGCCACCCTTGCTGTAGTTGCGGAAGCCGTCGGCCCGGGGCTCGAGGACCTCGAACGAGTCGACGTCGGTGCTCTCCTGCGACGCGTCGGTGCGGCCGGGGGTGAAGGGCACGGTGACCGGGAATCCGGCTGCCTCGGCGGCCTTTTCGACCGCGGCCGCGCCGCCGAGGACGATGATGTCGGCGAGCGACACCTTCTTGCCTCCCGACGCCGAGTCGTTGAAGTCCTTCTGGACCTGCTCGAGGACCGGCAACACCTTGGCCAGTTCGCCGGGTTCGTTGATCTCCCAGTTCTTCTGCGGCTCCAGGCGGATGCGTGCGCCGTTGGCGCCGCCGCGCTTGTCGGTGCTGCGGAAGCTGGCGGCCGACGCCCACGCGGTCTTGAGGAGCTGCGTCGGCGAGAGCACCTCGAGCAGCTTTCCCTTCAGGGAGGCGATGTCGTCGGCGTCGATCAGCGGGTGGTCCACCTCCGGAACCGGGTCCTGCCAGATCTGCGGCTCGGGAACCCACGGGCCGAGGTATCGGCTGACGGGACCCATGTCGCGGTGTAGGAGCTTGTACCAGGCCTTGGCGAACGCCTCGGCGAGTTCCTCGGGATGGTCGAGCCAGCGACGGGTGATGTCGGCGTAGATCGGCGACTCACGCAGTGCGACATCGGTGACCAGCATCGTCGGGGCGCGCCCGGGACCGCCGAACGGATCGGGGATGGTGCCCGCTCCCGCACCGTCCTTGGCGACGTACTGCCACGCACCCGCGGGACTCTTGGTGAGTTCCCATTCGTAACCGTAGAGGTTCTGGAGGAACCCGTTGCCCCACTGGGTGGGGGTGGACGTCCAGACGACCTCGAGGCCGCTGGTGATGGTGTCCTCGGCCTTGCCCTTGCCGAAGGACGACTTCCAGCCCAGGCCCTGCTGCTCGATCGGAGCGCCCTCGGGCTCGGGGCCGACCAGATCGCCGTTGCCCGCGCCGTGGGTCTTGCCGAAGCTGTGACCGCCGATGATGAGCGCCGCGGTCTCCTCGTCGTTCATGGCCATCCGGCTGAAGGTCTCGCGGATGTCCTCGGCGGCGGCCAGCGGATCCGGCTTGCCCTCGGGTCCCTCGGGATTCACGTAGATGAGGCCCATGGTCGTCGCGCCGAGCGGCTTGGCCAGTTCGCGCTCACCGGAGTAGCGCTTGTCGGTGCCCAGCCACGCATCCTCCGGACCCCAGAACACCTCCTCGGGCTCCCAGATGTCCTCACGGCCGAAGCCGAAGCCGAAGGTCTTGAAGCCCATGGACTCCAGGGCGACATTGCCCGCGTACACCAGCAGGTCGGCCCAGGACAGTTTGGTGCCGTACTTCTGCTTGATGGGCCAGAGCAGGCGACGCGCCTTGTCCAGGTTGGCGTTGTCCGGCCAGCTGTTCAGCGGGGCGAATCGCTGTGCACCCTGACCACCGCCGCCGCGGCCGTCGTAGATGCGGTAGGTGCCGGCGGCGTGCCAGCTCATGCGGATGAAGAGGCCGCCGTAGTGACCGTAGTCGGCGGGCCACCAGTCCTGCGACGTGGTCATCAGCGAGATGAGGTCTGCCTTCAGTGCCTCGACATCGAGCTTGGCGAATTCCGTTGCGTAATCGAAGTCTTCGCCGAGCGGGTTGGAGAGCGAGGAATGCGCGTGCAGGATCGAGAGGTCGATCTGCTCGGGCCACCAGTCCTTGTTGGTCAGCGGCGCATGCGCTTTGGGCTCCGGCGACGAGATGACCGGGTTCTCGCTCTCGCTGTTGCTTCGCGTCTTGTCGTCGGGATTGGGTGGACGGCTGTCGGAGGTCACGACATTCCTTTCGAGGGGGAACAACTGACGGGCTGTGATCACACGGGTGTGATCAGGTCGGGGCTGTACTGAGGCACTCGGGGCATCGTCCCCAGAAGATGACCTCGGCCTCGTCGAGGACGAACCCGTGGTCATCGGATGGGGTCAGGCATGGGGCTTCCCCGATTGCGCAATCCACGTCGGCAATTGCGCCACAGGCGCGGCAGACGACGTGATGGTGATTGTCTCCGGTGCGAAACTCGTAGCGCGACAACGAACCCGACGGCTGGATCCGGCGGATGAGACCGCGCTCGGTCAGGGCGTGCAGCACATCGTAGACGGCCTGACGTGAGACCTTGGGGAGGGTTTCGCGTACCGCGTGGTAGATCGTGTCCGTGTCGGCGTGTGGGTGATCGTCGACGGCGTGCATCACCGTCACCCGCGGCTGGGTGACACGAAGATCTGCGGCCCGGAGTTGCTGGGCGTAGTCCGATGTGGATGCCACGCCATTCACCATAGGGGCGTCGACGCGGTCTCGCACGGTTTTTCTGGATCTGATCCAAACTTCTTTTTCAGTCCAGACACGACGACGGCCGCCATCAGGTGGATGGCGGCCGTCGGGTCGGTCGGTCCGGCAGATCAGCTGTCGATGCCGACCAGGTCCTTCGCGAGTTCGGCGAATCGGATCTCGATCGCCGACACCACGCGCTGGCGGTTCTTGTGCGCCTCTTCGTAGGCGAGGGTGACGCGCAGGTCGGCAGGCTTGGTCAGCTCCTTGACCGCGGCCACGGCGTCGGTGACGTTCAGGCCGACATAGCCCTCGATCGGGAGATCTTCGGCCTCAACGGTTCCGGTGATCTCGCGCAACTGGTGGAGCGCGTCGGCGGCACCCTTGGCACCGTTGTCGCGAGCGCTTTCCTCGACGGCTTCGAGTGCCGCGTCACGACCGGCGGCGACTGTCTTGGACACGGCTGCGCCGGCGTTGCCGACCGCGTCACCCGCTCGCGACGCGGTCTCGGTCGCGTCGTCGACCGCACGTCCGAAGCGGCTGCGGATCGAGTCCACGGGATCGGGCAACTGGCGGGCGAACTCGGCGGTGCGGTCGATGGCCCACGATGCTCCGAGTGCCGGTGCGGTGAGGGCGCGTGCCGCCAGCCCGCTGGCCCACTGCGAGGGTCCGCGACGCAGCGCGGCCGGGCCGCCGAGCGCCTCCTCGGCGAGAACCGTGGTGAGCCAGTGAACTGTGGCCGTGTGCGCATCGATGAGCTGATCGGCCAGGTTGACGAGCGCCTGGTCTTTCTGACCGGTGGCCAGCGCCTTGAGGTAGGTGGCGCGTGCGACGAGTCGCTGCTCGAGGGCGAGGTCGTCGAGCAGGGCCTCGTCGAGCGGCTGGGTCTGTTCGGCCAGCGTCTTGGCGACGGCTCCGAAGCGGCCCAGCACGGGACGGACCACGTCGACGAGACCGCCGCGGTCACGCAGCGCCGTCTCGATGGTGAGCGCGCGCTCGCGCGCATGTTCGGCGTTCTCGGCGAGTTCCTTGCGGATCGCGTCGGTGCGGGCCTGGGCCTGCCGGGTCTCGGCGATCTGGATCTCGGTGTGCGTCAGCGCGAGGATCGCGCGAAGTTGCTGGTGGACGGTCGTGGTGGAGACGGTCATCGGTTCTTGCTCCCCTCTGGTGCGGTTCGTGATCGGGCTACAACCCGAGTGTTGCCACGACGAGGGCATATGTAACACCCCACTCGAAATCGGTTGCGGCTCGCGAGTCAAAGGTCAAGTGCCGCAACGCTTGCTATGCAATGTGATGCGGGTCACACTTACTCGCGGGTTGACGAACCGTGTCCGATTACGGGGATTTGCACGTAATCGGCAGGCTGACCGACCGGATGCGCGCCCGGGTCGGCGCCATACGTCGAGGTTTGGTGGTGTCCGCACCACGGGTACCACGGCGCGATGAGCCCGGAGCGGAGTGTTCGCAGCGCGGACCTCGACCTGGGTGGACAGGTCACCGTCGCGCGTATCGCCGACCATCTCGGGGTGCCGGTCGTCGGCGCCGCCGACGCCGGTTCGGCGGTGGTCCGCGACGTCGAGGACGATTCCCGGACGATTCGTCGCGGGGACGCCTACCTGGCGATTCCGGGCAGCCGGTGGCACGGACTCGACTTCGAGCGGGAGGTGGCGGCGGCCGGACCGTACTGGTGATCAGCGATCGCCCGTCGTCCCTCCTGCCCACGCTGGTCGTCGACGATCCGCGACGGGTCATGGGACCGCTGGCGTCGTGGTTCCACGGGGAGCCGTCGCGAGACCTGCGTGTCTTCGGCGTCACCGGCACGAACGGCAAGACCAGTACCACCCACTTCGTCGATGCCGCCCTCGCCGCGGCGGGCGAGGCCGGCGGGCTCATCTCCGGCGCGCGTATCCGGGGACCCGGATGCGACACCGTCCCGGTGCGCACGACGCCGGAGGCGCCGATGCTGCAACGGACACTGGCGACGTTCCGGCGCCACGGCGTCACCTGCTGCGCCATGGAGGTCTCTTCGCACGCGATCGATCAGGGGCGGGTCGACGGCACCGTGTTCCGGGTGATGGCGTTCACCAACCTCTCCGACGACCACCTGGACTACCACGAATCGATGGCGGACTATTTCGCCACCAAGGCGGCGATGTTCACCGCGGAGCGGACGCAGATCGCCGTGATCGACATCGACGACGACTGGGGTGCGCGACTGGCCGGCGACACGACGACCGAGACCTGGACCTGTTCGACCACCCGCAAGGACGCCGATGTCGTCGCCACCGGGATTCGGACCGGTCGCCTCGGGACCGAGTTCACCGTGCACACGCCGCACGGGCGAACCCGGATCGGGCTCCAGGTGCTGGGTCCTCATCAGGTCGGCAATGCCCTGGTCGCGCTCACCTCCGTGGTGGCCGACGGCGTCGACCTCGCCGCGGCGGCCGAGGGGATCTCCTCGGTGACCGGGATCCCGGGCCGATGCGAACCCGTGCACGCCGGGCAGCCCTATCGGGCGATCGTGGATTACATGCACAACACCGCGGGACAGCACGCGATGCTCCCGTACCTGAGGTCGCTGACGCAGGGCGGGCGACTGATCGTGGTCATCGGCGCGACCGGCGGGCGTGACCCGGGAAAACGGGAACCCCTGGGAGAGGTCGCAGCACAGCACGCCGACGTCGTGATCGTCACCGACGAGAGTCCCGAGGACGAGGTCCCGGCCGCGATCCGGGCCGCTGTCCTCCGGGGCGCGCGTCGCGCGGCATCCGCGGTGGTCATCGAGGAGGCGGACCGGCAGACGGCATTCTCGCTCGCCACCGCCATGGCCGGTGACCGCGACGTGGTCGTGGTCACCGGCCGGGGGAGCGACACCTTCCGGCGGTATGGACCGGACACGACGTTCTTCGACGACCACACCGAGCTGCGGCGTGCGATCCTCGAGACGCCGCGCGGGTGACGCGGCAGGCGTCAGTTCGTCCCGGACAGCACGGCGTCACGGGCGGCCGCGGCGGCGGCGAGTTCGCGCTGGTACAGGATTCCGTAGGTGAATCCGTTTTCTCCCTTGCGAGTTCCGGCTCCGGCCCCCAGCTCGCGTAGCGTGCGGGCCGCCACGGCGGCGTCTTGGTGTTCGCCCAGTACGGTCTGGATTCGCTTGTACCGCTTGGCCTGGCCCCGCCCGGTCGACCGGGCGACGACCGGCGCGGCCAGCTCACCGGCGTACCGGGCCCGTTTCGCCGCCTTGCGCGCCCGGTGGAGATCCTCCTCGTGGCCGGTCGCAAGCGCGTGCGCGAGGCGCTTGTCGGCCTTGCGCGCGGCCCGGGTGGCGATGCGCCGCAACTCTTTCTTCGTGATCTGGTCGTCGGCGAGCGGGATCGAGTCGTTCCAGGTCGCGAGTGTCGACAACAGCACGAGGTACCGGTCCGACCGCATCTCGTCGGTGACGCTCTGCCGATGGTGGTGCTGCTGCGCGGAGAGCTCTTCCTCGATCCGCGCCGCGACCGGTCCGAGAACCAGCTCGTCGGGGAGTTCTGCCACCGCGGAGGCGAATCGCGCACGTAGGACCTCACGGTCACGCACCTCGCCGAGTACACCGGCGAACCATCGGAGTTCGTCGTCGAGACCCGCGAGACCGTCCGGTTCGAAGAGCGGAGCGGCCGTCCGGAGGGTGCTGCGCAGCCGTCGGATGGCCACTCGAACGGCGTGCACCGGGTTCGCGCCCCGACGCAGGGCGACATCACCGGCGAAGATCGTCGAGATCTGCTCCCGGACGTAGTCCGCCACGGCGACGGCGGCCGGCGAGACCGACACGGCACGGCGGGGCGCTTCGTGCCCGACCGCGCGTTCGAACGTCGACGATGCCGACGCCGGACGGGCGCCCGCCCCGACCATCCGTTTGCGCACGCTCTTCGGGATGGTCGTCGAGCCGGACCCCGCTCGCACCCCGACCTCGCGCCACGACGTGGCGGTGGCGACCGGGCCGGTGGCGGTGGCCGAGACGGTGTCGTCGACCACGTCGTAGGCGACCTCGCCGTTCGCGTCGAGGTGCCGGTGGCGGGTTCGGTGCGTGTGGACGATCGCCGCGACGCGTAACGGCTTTCCGCCGCTCAGACCCCACAGGGCATCGGCGATCGCCGACGGCACGGCGGTGGAGGGTGCGTCGATCTGCTCGGTGATGTCCTCGCCGGCGGACGGGGTCGTGACCCGCCAGCCGGCGTGCTGATCCTCATCCCCGCCGTCGGAGTCCCCGCCGTCGGAGTGGACGACGATGGTGCCGTGGGCGAGCAGGTCCCGGTCCTCGGTGTCGTAGTAGGTGTCGCTGAAATCGATCGACGAGATCTCGACGTCGCCGGAGTCGCCGAGGTCGGGGATCGCGCTGTCCAGACCGAAGTCCCAGCTGTTCTCGCGCGTCGTGTCGGTGCCCATTCCTCGCTCCTCACTCTCGCTGATGTCGATGAACCTGCAGAGGGTGTCCGATCCGGACATCCGGTAAACCTCCCCGGCCGGCGCGATCACGTCACGCGCGGTGGTAGACGCCGTCACCGGAGCGGGCAACCTGCCCGTGGCGCAGGAGCCGCTCGAGATGGAGTTCGGCGGTGCGCTTCTCCACCGCGTCGACGAAGGGCAGCTGCACATGCGGGCGGTAGACGAGCCGTTCGACGACGATCTCGTCGACGGTGCGCGGCCGCTGCAGCAGTTCCAGCAGCCGCTCGTCGCGCCGGTGGATGACGCCCTCGTAGTCCGCGAGGCGCGAGCGGAAGTCGTCGGCGCCGGTGACCACTCCCTTCTGATGGAAGGTGCCGTACCAGCGGGCGTCGATCTCCCGCACCCGCGCGATCGACGCCAGGTAATCGTCGACGCTGCTCCCCAGGTCGCCGTACATCGGTCCGAACGAGGTGAGGTCGATGTCGGCGAGGTAGAGGAAGCCGGTCGGCTCGACCAGCACACCGGAATGTCCCGCGGTGTGACCGGGCAGGTGCACGACCGTTGCCGTGACGTCGCCGAGTTCGAAGACGTGCCCGTCGTCGACCCCGGCGGCGTCGGGAAAGCCGGGCGTCAGGTCGAAGGTGTCGCCGATCTGGGCGTCGAGGCCGGCTCGCTGTTCGTCGGTCAAACCGTAGTTGTCGAGGAGGACCTGGAGGGATCGCACGCCGTCGACATCGGCGTGGTGGGCGAACTTGTCCGCGGCGAAGTGCCGGAGGCCGGCGATGTGGTCCTCGTGGGCGTGACTGATCATCACCGCGTCGGGGTGCACGGGATCGTGGTCGACCTCGAGGGAGGGATCGATCACCATGGTCGCAGCGGAGCCGCGGACGACGACGGTGTTGCCGTAGGGAAACGCGCCGCCGTGTGACGACGCGAGCACGGTCACCTCGTCGTAGCGGTTCTCGATGAAACTCGGTGCGAGGGTCACTTCGTCTGGGTACCCCGGCGGGTGAACGCTGTCAACGCCGCGGGTCGTCGGCGGACTCCTGCGGCGAGCCGGTCGTCGCGCGCAGCCACAGCGGGACGATCAGCCAGGCGAGGGAGAACACGACGAGCGTGACGACTCCGGCGATCGCCGACGGGACCGGCCCGGCGGTCGCGCCGAAGACGACCGTGACCGCACCGGACAACGCCAGTCCCAGCAGTGTCAGACCGGCGAACGAGAGGTAGTGCGCATAGGAGACGATCAGCGCGAGCTGGTGCTGACGGAACAGCGCCCGGTGCAGGGCCACCGGCGCGGCGAGCAGGATCGCCGCACCGACGGCGCACGACACGGTGATCAGGTAGATGGTCCGCAGCACCCCGCCGAGTTCCTCGAACCCGTCGTGAAACGGCAGGGTGAGCAGGAACCCGGTCAGGATCTGCACGCCCGTCTGCACGACGCGGAGCTCCTGCAGGAGCGAGTTCCAGTTGCGGTCCAGCCGTTGGGTTTCCGTTTCGTCGCGCTGGGAGCGGTTCCACTCGGCGTCGCCGGAGCCGGTGCGGTCGGTGTCCGTGGGCCTGGTCACCTGCCCATCGTCGCACCGTTGGGTCTCGTCGGGCCTGCCGCCGAGTCTCGAAGCGGTCACTCTCGACGCCGAGCCCCCTGCTCGGGGTGGGCCGCTTCGCTCGTGCCTCAGGGAATGGAGATGGGTCGCTCCGCTCGGGGGGGCTGACCGACCCTGGCGTACCTCGCGTGATCGGAGGACGATCGGACCATGGCCACGTCGATGGACGAACTCACGATGTCCCAGCTCGGTTCGCTGCGCTGGGCGGACATGCGCCGGCGGGTGCGCGCTATGGTCGACGGGCAGGTCGTCGTCGACTCAGCGACGGCCCTCCAGGTCTGGGAGCCACATCGAGTGGTCGGGTGCTACGCCGTACCCGCTTCCGATGTTGTTGCGCGACTCGACAATCCACAGCAGACCGACGCTACCGCCGAGCATGCGTCGATCCTGACGCCCGACGATCCGTTCGCGCTCCACACCACGACCGGCACGGTCTACGACCTCCAGGCCGGCGGACGGACACTGCGCGGCGCCGGGTTTCGGCCGCAGGACCCGGACCTCGCCGATCACGTCCTGCTGGACTGGTCGGCTTTCGACGAGTGGCGGGAGGAGGACCAGACGGCGATCGGTCATCCACACGATCCGTTCCAGCGCATCGACTGTCTCGACACCAGCCGGCATGTTGTGGTGGCGGTGGGCGACACGGTCCTGGCGGAGAGTCGACGCCCGACGCTGTTACTCGAAACCCATCTGCCGCCCCGTCATTACCTTCCGCGCGAGGATGTCCGGATGGACCTGCTCGTCCCGTCGGACACCGTCACGGTGTGCGCGTACAAGGGTGAGGCGAGCTACTTCTCGGCGATCGTCGGCGACGACATCGTGCCCGACGTGGCGTGGACCTACACCGATCCGCTGATCGACGCCGAGCCAGTGCGGGACCTCATCTGCTTCTACGACGAGCGGGTGGAACTGACCGTCGAGAACTGAAACCGTTCTGCTGTCCGGGGTTTCCCGAGTGCCGTCACAGCTCTCCGTGGTAGCGGTCCAGCCCCGAGCCGTTCGCCTTCTTGCTGCGTCCGGTCGGTGCCTCCTTGGCACTGCGCACCCACTTACCGGTGCGGTCGAGAGTGGGCATCCGCTCGGAGAAGAATTTGCTGTAGCGGGTCGTCCCGTCGACCTTCAGCACACCGTCCTGCACATCGATGTGCGCAACCGTTGCCCAGAACGAGTTCTTGCTGTTGCCGACATGGACGAGGATCTCGTCGCTGTCCGGCTCGGGTAGGCCGTTCTTGCCCGGTCGTCCGTATCGGATCGCCACCCGCGGCCTGCCGAACTTGTCGATCGCACCGGCCCCGTTGTCGACGGATTGGTACACATTGACGAGGAGATCGCCGTTCTCCTTCGGTAGCACCGTGACCTGCTCGACGGCGGGCTTGTTCCCTCGTCCTGGACCGCGGCTGTCCCCGTGGTGCTCGATGAAGGGCCAACTGCGTAGGTCGCCGCGGTGGCCCTGCTCGCCGCTGATGACCACATACTTGTGCGCGACCTCGTCGCGGCAGAAGAAGTACACGTCGAGGTCTCCCTGGCCGTACTGCTTGACCCGACCGTCGGCCTCGTACACGGCGCCGCGCCCGTCCCACTCGAGGCCCACGGTGAGAACCCAATCCGAGGATCCTTTGCGAAGGTCGATGGACGCGGTCTTTTCCGTCGAGTCCTTCGTGATCGAGACCTTGACCTTGGACATGTTGATCGGTGATCGTGCTTCCGGCGCCGGTTGGGCGGCAGGTGTCGGAGGGGCCGGCGTCGCGATCTGTGCAGTCTGCTGGTTCGGCGCGTCGTCGACCACGATTCCGAAGTCGGTGGCGAAGGCGTCCAACCCCTCGCGGTAACCCTGTCCGATCGCGTCCAGCTTCCAATCTCCGTCCCGGCGATAGAACGCCACCAACTGGAGAACTGTCTCGGGGCCCGGGTCCGGTGGGGTGAACGCCCATCTGCCCGAACCCGAGATGGTCACCGTCAGCGGGCCGATCTGTTCGACAGTCTTCCGCTGTGCCTCGGTACTTGCCGCAACGACTATCCGGTCGACGTCGGGGGGCGCCGACGGCAAGTCGACCACACAAGAACTCGAGCCCTGCAACCGGACTCCGGAGGAGCTGGGATTGTTGAAGAAGATCAGGTCGTCGTCCGTGCGGACCTTGTGCCCCGCAGTCAGGAGCACTGCGATGAGGTCGACGTCGTCGGGCGAACCGCTGTGCACCTCGACGAGGTGCGCGGTCGTGCTCAGGGCGGTCTTGGAGCCCTTGGTGAGCTCGTCCACAAGTACTCCTCGAAAGGTGGCGATGGGGCGGGCCAATGATATGCGGGGGCGCTGTCAGGGACCACGCAGCCGGCCGACGGACATCCGACCCGTCGGTTCACGAAATGACAGCTGCCACTCCGATTGTCAGGCAACCGAATGACATTCGGCTCGATCAGCGCAGCGAGTAGCGGACCGGCAGGTGCTTGAGTCCACCCACGAAGACGGTCGCGGCCAGCTCGGGCGTTCCGGCCGGTTCGATGGTGTCGAGCCGCGGGATCAACTCGGCGAAGAAGCTCCTCATCTCCATTCGAGCCAGTGCGGCGCCGAGGCAGAAGTGGACGCCGTAACCGAACGACAGGTGTTTGTTGGGGAAGCGGCCGACGTCGAAGGTGTGCGGATCGTCGAAGACCTCTTCGTCCCGGTTGCCCGATGTGTAGGCGAGATAGACGGATTCACCCTTGGCGATGGGGACACCCCGCACCGAGGTGTCCTCGGCGGCGGTGCGCATGAATTCCTTGACCGGCGTGGTCCATCGGATCATCTCCTCGACCGCGGTGCCGATGAGTTCGGGTTCGCGCCGGAGACGTTCGAGTTCACCGGGATTCTCGATCAGCGCCCGTAGCCCACCGGAGATCGCGTCCTTGGTGGTGTCGTGCCCGGCGCTCGCCACGATCACGTAGTACGACGCGGTGTCCACATCGGAGAGTGGCTCGCCGTCGACGAGGCCGCTGGCGATGGCCGACGCGAGGTCCTCGGTCGGGTGAGCGCGCCGGGAGGCGGTCAGCTTGCCGAAGTAGGCGAAGAAGTCCAGGAGTGTCGCCATCCGCTCCTCGATGGTTGCCCCTCGCCGGTACTCGGCGTCGTCGGCACCGAACATCTCCTGTGTGAGCTGATGCATCCGCGGAAAGTCCGCTTCGGGGAGACCCAGCAGCGAGAGGATGACGTACAGCGGGAAACCGACCGCGATCTCCTCGACGAAGTCGCACTCCGGGCCGATGTCGCGCATCCGGTCGACGTAGCGCTTGGCGAGTTCGTCGACGCGCGACTGCAGATCCCGCAGGGCCTTCGGCCGGAACCAGTCGGCGCCGATCGCGCGGACCTTGCGGTGATGCGGGTCGTCCATGTGGATCAAGGTGCGCAGTCCCGCACCGGATTCCAGCTGCGCTCGGGCGGCGTCGTCGGCGGCCGCGGTGGTCAGCACCGGTCGCGGTTCACTGAGCCACAGGTTGTTGTCGCGCTCGATGTCCATGATGTCGGCGTGCCTGGTGATGGCGTAGAACGGCCGGTACGGACCGTGGTCGACGCGCGGCACGGGATCGTGCGCACGCAGGTACGCCATCGCGGCATGCAGTCGCGGCTCGTCGGTGTAGGCCTTGGCGTCGGCGAAGACGCCGGCGGCGTCGTCGGTCATGCTCGTGCCCGCGCTGCTTGTCGCCACCGATGCGTCCTTCCGTCGAGAGGTACTCCTCGCACCGAGTGTCCGATATCGGCGTGTTCGGGGTCGGCGGATTGGCGAACATGATCGCTTCACGCCGGCCCATCCGGGACGAGTCACGCGCCGAATGGCGGCCATGAGCACCGCGACCGAATCCGGCGAGGACGCCACTCCGACTTCCCGCTGCGACGGCGCGACGACTGCCGACTCCACCGGCGACTATCTGCCGATCGCCGACCACGGTGTCATCGGTGACCTCCGCACCGCGGCCGTCGTGGGAGTCGACGGGCGGATCGACTGGTTCTGCTGTCCGCGGTTCGACTCGCCGAGCGTGTTCGGCTCGTTGCTCGATGCGCACCGAGGCGGCGCCTGGACGGTGGAACCGGTGGACGGTGACGTCACCACCCGGCAGTTCTACCTTCCCGACTCCAACGTGCTCGTCACCCGCTTCCTGAGCGAGGACGGAGTCGCCGAGGTGCAGGACCTGATGCCGATCGCCAGACCACACGATCCCGACCACCGAACGCGGATCATCCGTCGGATCTCCTGTGTGCGGGGTTCCGTCCGGTTCCGCGTGACGGTCGCGCCGCGGTTCGACTACGGCCGTGCGGCACATTCCCTCGTCGTCGAGGACGAATCCCGGGTTCGCTTCGAGACCGACGACCTGGTGCTGCATCTCGTCTCGACCGTCAGCGTCGACACGGTCGACGACCGGGATGCGCTGGCCGACTTCATCGTCGAGACCGGCGAATGCGTCACGTTCGTCCTCGCTCCCGACCCCATCGGGCCGGAAGTACTCGACCACGACAGTTCTCCCGCGGTCGTCGCCGCGACCGTCGCGTTCTGGCAGGACTGGGTCTCTCGGTCCTCCTACACCGGCCGATGGCGGGAGATGGTGCATCGGTCGGCGCTCACACTCAAACTGCTGACGCATGAACCATCCGGGGCGGTGGTGTCCGCGGTCACCGCCGCACTTCCCGAGGAGATCGGCGGCGAACGGAATTGGGACTACCGCTATGTGTGGATCCGCGACGCGGCGTTCACGCTCTACGCGTTGTTGCGGATGGGGTTCACCGACGAGGCGAGTGCGTTCATGGACTGGCTGACCTGCCGATTCGACGACGGCGCTGACGTGTCGGGAGATCTGGGGCCGCTGCGATTGATGTACACGCTCGACGGCGATCCACCACCGGCCGAGACCGAGCTCGATCATTGGGAGGGTTACCGGCAGACCTCGCCGGTGCTGATCGGGAACGCCGCCGCTGATCAACTCCAGCTCGACATCTACGGCGAACTCATCGACTCGGTGTACCTGTACAACAAGTACGGACCGGGCATCTCCTATGGATCGTGGACACATCTGTGCACGGTGGCCGGCTGGCTCGTCGACAACTGGGATCGCCCGGACCAAAGCATCTGGGAGGTGCGCAGCAAGCCGCAGGACTACGTCTACTCGCGCGTGATGTCGTGGGTGGCGCTGGAGCGGATGATCCGGATGAGCCGTCAGCGCGGACTGCCCGGTGACGTCGCCGGTTGGATGAAGGCCCGCGACGACATCTTCGTACAGATCATGGAGCGGGGTTGGAACGACGAGGTGGGAGCGTTCGTCCAGACCCTCGATTCCGACCGCCTGGACGCGGCACTGTTGCTGATCCCCGCCGTGAAGTTGTTGTCGCCCACCGACGATCGGTTCCTCAGCACTCTCCAGCGGATCGAGGAAGAACTGGTGAGCGACTCCCTGGTGTTCCGGTACGACACCGACGGCGGGCACGACGGCATCGACGGAGCCGAGGGTACCTTCTCGCTGTGCTCGTTCTGGTACGTCGAGGCGCTCACCCGGACCGGCCGTCTGGGCGACGCGCGTCTCGCGCTCGAGAAGATGTTCACCCACGCCAACCACCTCGGCCTGTACGCCGAGCAGGTGGGTCTGACCGGTGAACAACTGGGCAACATGCCGCAGGCGTTCACCCACCTAGCGCTGATCAGCGCGGCCATCAACCTCGATCGGCAGCTTGGTGATTGATTCAGGTGCCGCGGATCCGGTTGCGGTTTATCCCGGCAACCGGGAAAAACCGCAACCGGATCTGACTCTCGTCCTCAGATCCAGCCGGACCCGCCGCACAGGTCGCCGGCGGCCGCGGGGCCGGTCGACCCTGCCGCATATGGTTGCGGTGCAGGCGGATTCGTCAGTACCGGTGCCGCGACCTCCCAGACATGTGCGAGGCCGTCGGGCCGGGTGAACAGCGACCGGTCACCGCGCAGCACATCGACGATCAGTCGTGCATAAGGCGACAATCCGTCGGCCACCTCGTCGAGCTTCTCGGTCATGTGCGCGACGGACAGGTCGGTCCCCGAACCCGGTTCCTTGATCGTGACGGCGAGATCGATGGCACCGTCGCCGGCCAGGTCGAAGGTCAGCACGGTGCCGTCGGTCGGAGTGTCGGTCAGCGGACCGTCGGCGGGGGCGCGGAAGACCAGGCTGAGGCGTTGCGCGCTGTGGTCGAGCATCTTGCCGGTACGGAGCAGGAACGGGACACCGTGCCAGCGGTCGGTGTCGACCCACAGGCGCACCGCCGCGAACGTCTCGGTGGTGGAGTCGTCGGGGATGCCCTCGGTGTCGCGGTAGCCCTCGTATTGACCGAAGACCACCTCGGCGGGGTCGAGTGGCCGGAAGGCGGCGATGACCGACTCCCGGGCGCCGAGCAGGTCCTCGGCGCCGAGCGAGACCGGAGGTTCCATCGCGACTTCGGCCGCCACCTGGAACAGGTGCGTGACGATCATGTCCAGGAATGCCCCGGTGGCGTCGTAGAACGCGGCGCGGTCGGCGATGTCGAGGGTTTCCGGGACGTCGATCTGGACCTCCTCCACGTGCTCGCGGTTCCACACCCCGGCGAACAGGCCGTTGGCGAAACGCAGCACGTGCAGGTTCTGGGTGCTCTCCTTCCCCAGGAAATGGTCGATCCGGTAGATCTGGTCTTCGTCGAGGGATTCGTGGACCGCCTCGTCGAGGGTCCGGAATCCGCCGGGTGACGTACCGAACGGCTTCTCGTAGACGACGCGCGAGTTCTTCGCGAGACCGTGCGCGGCGATCGCTTTCGTGTAGTCGACGAAGGTGGTCGGCGGGAGGGCGAGATAGTGAACCAGCTGGGCCGTGCCGCCGATGGCGTCTCGGCTGGCGTCGATCACCTCCAGCAGGCGGCCGGGGTCGTCGGCGGTGAACCCGCCGCCGGCAAATCGAATGGTCTCGGCGAACGAGGCCCATTCGTCCGAGGACACCGACCCGTCCGAACCGAATTCCTCGACCGCGTTCTTCACGTGCTGCCGGAACTCGTCGTCAGTGCGGTCGCCCCGGCCGTTGCCGATGAGCTGCCACCCGTCCGGGAGCAGGCCTCGACGGTGGAGTTCGAACAGCGAGGGCAGGACCATCCGCTTGGCGAGGTCGCCGGTCGACCCGAAGAGAACGAAGATCACTGCCGCGTCCGTGGCGGCAGGGGCGTCGGACTGTGTCGCGTTCTCCCGGGCGGAGCTGTCTGCGGTCATGCATTCAATACTGCCGGTCGACGACGCGGCGGCACGGATAGTGTTCTAGATCACAAATCTAGTAGACCTGAGCGGAATGCACTCAACTCTAGTGGCGTTACAGACCTCGTAGGGCTCATACTTGAGCCTGTTGGACTAAAGAGAAAGGTGCACGCGAGTGGACAGCTTCACCCCCACCACCAAGACGCAGCAAGCGTTGAGCTCTGCTGTGCAGGCGGCGGCCAGTGCTGGCAACCCCGACGTGCGACCGGCCCACATCCTCGTGGCACTGCTCGATCAGTCCGACGGCATCGCGTCGCCGCTGCTCAAGGCAGTGGGCGTGGACCCGTCGAGCGTTCGTGCGCAGGCCCAGGCTCTGGTCGATCGCATGCCGACGGTATCCGGCGCCAGCTCGACGCCTCAACTATCCCGCGAATCGATCGCGGCCGTCACCGCTGCCCAGCAACTGGCCGGCGAGCTCGACGACGAGTACGTCTCGACCGAGCACGTCGTCGTCGGTCTGGCGACCGGTGACTCCGATGTCGCCAAACTGCTGCACAACCTCGGTGCGACTCCGCAGGCTCTGCGCGAGGCGTTCGTCGCCGTGCGAGGCAGTGCGCGGGTCACCTCTGAGGACCCCGAATCGACCTACCAGGCTCTCGAGAAGTACTCGACCGACCTGACCGCGGCGGCCCGCGAGGGCAAGCTCGACCCGGTCATCGGCCGCGACACCGAGATCCGGCGCGTCGTGCAGGTCCTCAGCCGTCGGACCAAGAACAACCCGGTCCTGATCGGTGAACCCGGTGTCGGCAAGACCGCCATCGTCGAAGGACTCGCCCAGCGTATCGTCGCCGGCGACGTGCCGGAGTCGTTGCGCGGCAAGACCGTCATCTCCCTCGACATGGGTTCGATGGTCGCCGGTGCCAAGTACCGCGGTGAGTTCGAGGAACGCCTCAAGGCCGTGCTCGACGAGATCAAGGGATCGGCCGGCCAGGTCATCACCTTCATCGACGAGCTGCACACGATCGTCGGCGCCGGTGCGACAGGCGATTCCGCGATGGACGCGGGCAACATGATCAAGCCGATGCTCGCCCGTGGTGAGCTGCGGCTGGTCGGTGCCACGACCCTCGAGGAGTACCGCAAGTACATCGAGAAGGATGCCGCACTCGAGCGTCGGTTCCAGCAGGTGTACGTCGGCGAGCCGTCGGTCGAAGATGCCATCGGCATCCTCCGCGGCCTCAAGGACCGGTACGAGGTGCACCATGGTGTGCGCATCACCGACTCCGCATTGGTCGCCGCTGCAACGCTTTCCGATCGCTACATCACGTCGCGGTTCCTGCCCGACAAGGCCATCGACCTCGTCGACGAGGCCGCGTCGCGGTTGCGGATGGAGATCGACTCGCGCCCCGTCGAGATCGACGAGGTCGAGCGGATCGTCCGTCGGCTCGAGGTCGAGGAGGTCGCCTTGCAGAAGGAGACCGACGCGGCGTCGAAGGACCGGCTCGAGAAGCTGCGCGCCGAACTGGCCGACCAGAAGGAGAAGCTCAATGAGCTCTCCGCCCGGTGGCAGTCGGAGAAGACCGCGATCGACGCGGTTCGCGACCTCAAGGAGGAGCTGGAACGGCTTCGCGGCGAGGCCGATCGGGCCGAGCGTGACGGTGATCTCGGGCGCGCAGCCGAACTGCGGTACGGCAAGATCCCCGGCCTGGAGAAGGAACTCGAGGCCGCGATCGAGAAGACCGGCACCGATCCCTCGCAGGACGTGATGCTGCAGGAGGAGGTCGGCCCCGACGACGTGGCGCAGGTCGTGTCGGCGTGGACCGGAATCCCGGCCGGACGCATGCTCGAGGGCGAGACCGCCAAGCTGCTGCGTATGGAAGAGGAACTGGGACACCGGGTCATCGGCCAGAAGGACGCGGTGCAGGCGGTGTCCGACGCGGTGCGTCGTGCACGCGCAGGCGTCGCCGACCCGAACCGGCCGCTCGGCTCGTTCATGTTCCTCGGCCCCACCGGCGTCGGCAAGACCGAGCTCGCCAAGGCGCTCGCCGAGTTCCTGTTCGACGACGAGCGGGCCATGGTCCGTATCGACATGAGCGAGTACGGCGAGAAGCACAGCGTGGCAAGGCTCGTCGGCGCTCCGCCCGGTTATGTCGGGTACGAGGCCGGTGGTCAGCTGACCGAGGCGGTGCGACGTCGTCCGTACACGGTGGTCCTGTTCGACGAGATCGAGAAGGCCCATCCGGACGTCTTCGACGTGCTGCTGCAGGTGCTGGACGAAGGCCGCCTGACCGACGGACAGGGCCGGACGGTGGACTTCCGCAACACCATCCTGATCCTGACCTCCAACCTCGGTGCGGGTGGCGACAAGGACCACGTCATGATGGCCGTGCGCTCGGCGTTCAAGCCCGAGTTCATCAACCGTCTCGACGACGTCGTGATCTTCGACGCCCTGAGCCCGGAGGAACTGGTGTCGATCGTCGACATCCAGCTCGGCCAGCTCAAGAAGCGGCTCGCGCAGCGCCGCCTCGACCTCGAGGTGTCGACCAAGGCCAAGGAATGGCTGGGCGCACGGGGATTCGACCCGCTGTACGGTGCCCGTCCGCTGCGCCGCCTGGTGCAGCAGGCCATCGGTGACCAGCTCGCCAGGCAACTGCTCGCCGGAGACATCCGCGACGGTGACGTGGTCCCGGTCAACGTCAGTGCCGACGGAGAGTCGTTGGTACTCGGCTGAGTTCAGCTCGACAGAGTTCATCGCAAGACAGGGGACCCATCCTTCGGGATGGGTCCCTTTGTCGTCGGTGGGTGATCGTCGATGTGGGGGCGCGGTTCAGTGGGTGGCCAGGAGCGTCATCAGGTGCGCTTCGACGAGGGAAGGTCGGGGTGGGGGTGGGCCGGGTCGTGGCGGTCGGACGTCGATGACGTGGCTGGTTGTCAACCATGAGCGGCGCGGGTCTTGGTGGCGTGGCTTCTCCGGGCGTGCTTGATCGCCGGGCCGGGTTGGTGGTCCGTGGATCTCGTCGCGCACGGTGTTCAGATGTTCTGCGAATCGCCGGGGTATGTCGGGTCGGCGGTTGATGTGTTCGGGGTTGGGCGGTGCGCCGGGTTCGGCGTTGAGTTTCCAGGCGCAGCGGCCTTCGTCGGGTCCGTCGCGCACGACCCGGGTGGTGTACTGGCCGGGGTTCTTGCCGACCATGCGGTTGTGTCGTGGGCATGCGGGTGCGAGGTCGTCGATGTCGGTGAGGCCACCGTCGGCCCAGTCCCGTTGTGCGTGGTGGAGTTCGACGTGGGTGGCCGGTTGGTCGCATCCCGGTGCCGAGCACACCTCGCCGTCGGGGCGGGCGAAGGACACGAGCCGCTGGTTCCGGGTGGCGAACCGTTTTCCGCGCCCGAAGTACAGCGGCACGGTGGTGGCGTCTTTGAAGATCGCCAGCCATGGTTGCGTGTCGGCGGCGAGTGCGATGACGTCTGGGATGGGCAGCAGGGTTCCGGTGGCGGTGGTCGCGAGGCCGGCTTCGCGGATCAGGTCGCCGAGGTCGGCTTTGATGATCAACTGAACGGGTAGTCCTCGATGCGAGGTGCCGAGCGTGCCATCGGCAAAGCCCGCGGCGAGTGCGGCATCGAGAGCGTCGTGGTTGATCTGGGCCAGGGTGCGCCCGTCACGATCGGCTGCGGCTGCCACCGCATCGGGGTCGGCGGTGCCGCCCGGTCCGCGGGGCGAATCAGGGTCGTCGGGGTTGTTGAGTCCGGGCTTGCCCCAGACTGCGAACATCATCGTGAGTCGGGCGACGAGTTCGGGGGTCAGGGTGCCCGACACCTTGGCGGTGCCATCGGCACGTTGCCGGCTGATCCACAGGTTGCGCCGGCGTTTCTGGTCGGTGTCGTCGGCCAGGGTGCCGTCGGGGTCGAGGTGGGCGAGCAGGCGTGCGCCGAGTTGGGTGATGTCGGCGGGGGTGTGGGCTTCGGCGATCTCGGCCATCTGTCGTTCGGCGGCGACCTTCACGTCGTGGTCGACGGCTGTCGGGATGCGGTCGAGGACATCCAGTGCGGCCTGCACGTGCGCGGTGCCGACCGTGCCTTGAGTGAAAGCCTCAGCCAGGCAGGGGTGTTCGGGTGGCAGGACGTCGCCGCCAAGGCTGGTCCGGTTAATGGTGGCGTCCATCTGCTTACGGCGACGCATCGGATTCGACACTCGCAGCCGGTGCGTCATGAACTGCATGAGGGTTCGGCAGCCGGTCTTGCGGGGGAGGTCGCGGGCCTCGGCCTGGTCGATCTGCCGGTCACCGGCGACGGTCAGTCGTGCGATGGCGCGTTCGGTATCGACTGCGACGTCGATGAGTTCGGCATCGGTGCACGGCGACAGATCCACCGACTGCAGCTCGTCGAGCACGCGGTGGAGATCGGCGAGCAACGCGACCGCACGAGGCGACGGCACGTCGGTGCCGACGTCTCGCTGGGAATCGAACATGACCGTCACCCCCCGTGTGCGGTTCGAATATCGTTCAAGTGTACCTCAATGTCGACGCATGGCAAGCCCAAACACCATGTTGTGCAACGTTATTCGGCGACCTCAACTTGTCGGTGCCGTGTGGTAGAGGGCTCGGGCGGGAGTGTTCTCTCGCGACTCACGGTGATCTGACCGACAGGCGGCCACCGCTCCACCGCTCAGGCGAAGATCGCCTGCAGGGCGCGTACGACGCCGTGGTGGTCCCGTATCGGCCGGCATCGCCCGTGGCCGATGAGCGCGAGGTCCTGGGCGAGTTCGGTGTCGTGTTCACCCGAGGTGTCGAGCAGCACGTCGAGGCGGGGGAGCCGTCCGGCCACGTCCCGGGGATCGGGTCCGGCGTTGTGGACGCAGTCGCTCAACAGGATCACGCGGGCATCGGCGGACGGTACACCGGCAAGCTGTTCGAGGGCGGTCTGAAGTGGGAAGGCCACATTGGTCAGGCCCTGCGCGGGCAGGGCGAGGAGTTCGTCGACGAGACGCTCGGTGGTCACCGGCCGGCCGAGGGGGACGATGAGCGCGGCGTCGGACCAGAAGGCGATGACGGCGAGATCGTCACGCCCGAGTTCACCGGCGAGAGCGCCGGCAGTCGCTGCCGCGGTGCGCACCTGTTCGCCACGGGTCGAGCCGGACACGTCGACCGCGAGCACGATCGAGCGCCGGCGCCGGACCCGCTCGCGCACGCGGATGTCGTCGTCCTCGGGGATCGGGTTGCCGATGAGTGCCTCGAGTGTCGCGTCGAGGTCGAGTTCGTCGGAGCCGCCACGCCACCGCTGGGTGGTGAGGGTTCCGTTGGCGCCGCGGCGTGCCTTCGGTGTGTCCACCGGGCGCGCGAGACGGAGGCGCCTCGCGAGCTGTACGGCTCGCTCGCGCGCGATCGGGTCCGGTTGTGTCGCGGCGGATTCGTCGTCACGGGCACCGGCGTCGTCCGTGACCGTGCCGATTCCTCGTGTCGAGCCCGACGGTGCGTCTCGCGTCCTTCGGCGACGCCCCACCTCGGAGGGGGCTCCGCCACCACCGGAGGATTCGAGCAGCACGGGGTTCTCCGACAGCTGTTTGGGTTTGCGTCGCAGGGGCTTCCGGCGACGGGCCCGTGCGGTGACCGAATCACGCCGGAGGGGTGAATCGGCCTCGACCTCTCTTCAACCCGGCTCAGCCGCCGCCGGCGCCAGCAGGAAGTGGTTCTGCCAGATCTCGGCGAGCACCTGCTCGGCAGTCGTGAACACGGTGTCGTCGAGGTGGATTCGGCCGGACAGGGCGACCTGCATGGCGTCGAGGAAGGTCGCGGTGTAGTCGGACGGCAGGTCGCGCGGCGGTGCGATATCGTCGTCGGCCGGGATGGTGATGCCGCGCATCTCGCACAGCTGATGTGCGAGCAGTGCGGTGTCGATGGCTCCGCGTACGCTGCTGCCCTGTCGGACGGCGTCGTGCCGGCGGGTATCCCGGGTGACACCCACGGCGTCCGCGACCACCCGCGTCGACGTCAAACCCGTCCTGCGCGAGACGATCTCCCGTTCGGCCGCATCGTCCTGGTAGTCGACGACCAGCCGGCACATCCGGTCGTAGACCGAGGTCGACAGGCGTGTCGTCCCGACGTTGTCGAAGGGGTTCATCGACGCAACGATGCGGAAACTCGGCTGTGCGGTGATGGTACCGACGCGTGGGACGGTGATGGTGCGCTCGGCCATCGCGGTGAGCAAGGTGTCGATGGTGTCCTCGGGTGCCCGATTGAATTCCTCGACGTAGAGGAACCCGCCGGCGCGCATGGCCTCGATCAGTGGGCCGTCGACGAAGTTGTCGGGCGAATAGTCCTCCCGCAGAACCCGTGCCGGGTTGTGGTGACCCACGAGGCGACCAGGGGTCAGGTCGGCATTGCCCTCCACCAGTACGAGCGGAATGCCCCAGTCGGCGGTGATCGATCGCAGCAACGTGCTCTTGGACGTGCCCGGCGGGCCTTCCAGGATCAGGTCCCGGCCGGCGGCGACCGCGGCCAGGACCAGATCGAGCTCGCGATCGCGGCCGACGACCTCGGCGGCGATCCGGGCCCGGATCGCCGCGAGGCCGTGGGTCTCCAGCGGCCGAAGTGAGGTCATCTGAACACGTCCTCCTTGAGTGCTGTGATGCCGTCGAGAAGTTCCACGCCCAGGGTTCTTCTAAAGTCGTCCGCCGGCGTCGACGACATGGGTGGTCCCGGTGACGTAGCGGCCGTCGTCGGAGACGAGGTAGAGGATCGCATTGGAGATGTCGACCGGCTCGACCATCGCGATCGGCAGCCGGTTCAGCTCGCGGGCGGCCTCTTCGAAGTCGGCACGCGACGGGTTCTCGAGGTCTGGGCGGAAGAGCCGGTAGGTGGCGTCGTTGAGGATCATCTCGGTTGCCACGGTGGTCGGGTGAACGGTGTTGACTCGGATGCTCTGCGGCGCGAGCTCTTTGGCGAGGACCTGCATCATGCCGATGAGCCCGGCCTTGGCCGCGGAGTAGTGGGCGATGTTCTCGTTCGCCCACATCGCGGCGAGCGAACTGGTCAGGACGATCGAGCCGCCGCGCCCGCCCGCGACGATGTGTGGTGCCGCGGCGCGCACGGTCTTCCACACGCCGGTGAGGTTGATGTCGATCATGGTCTGCCACATCGTCTCGTCCATCTCGAGGGTGGGCGCCATGGTGTTGATGCCGGCGTTGGCGAGGACGATGTCGATACGTCCCAGTTGTGCCATCCCGTCGTCGGCGGCCTTCTGCAGGGCCGACAGGTCGCGAACATCGGCTTCGGCGGCGACGATCCGCCGGTCGAGTGCCTCCACTTGACGCACGGTCTCCTCGAGGTCGCCCGGCCGGGCGGTGTCATAGGGGACGGTGTCGACCTGCTGGGAGATGTCGACTGCGATGATGTCGGCGCCTTCCTGTGCCAGCCGAACCGCATGACTGCGTCCTTGACCGCGCGCTGCTCCGGTGATGAAGGCGACTTTGCCCTCCAGCTTGCCCATGGTGATCCCTTCGACATGACGCGCGACCAGTGATGCACGTCTCCCCGACGACGATATGTCACGGCGTGCCATAACGGTGGCGAAACAATCTTTTCGATGTCGGGTGGGTGCGGGCGGGGAGGGGTGACACGATGGCGGGCATGGAAACAGCACGGTCGTCGGAGGCGCGCGCTGACCGGGGTGGCCGTCCAGCGACGACCAGCGCACATGAACTCGCCGCCCGCGCTCAGGAACTGTTCCTCGAGCGGGGCTTCGAGAAGACGAGTGTGGGTGACATCGCCGACGCGGCAGGGGTCAGCCGCCGGACCTTCTTTCGCTACTTTCCGACCAAAGCCGACGTCGTGTGGGTTGAGTCGGCGGCCGAACTCGATCACTTCCGCCAACTCGTCGCCGCGGCGGCCACCGACACCCCTCCCCACCTGATCGTGACCGAGGCGTTCATCGCGGCAGTCGATCACGGCCGGGCCGAAGCGCGATGGGCGCGCCATCGGGCGCAGCTCATCCTCACGGTCCCCGCGGTGCAGGCGCAGGCGAACATCGTCTATCGGCAATGGCGGACGGTCATCGCCGATCTCGTCCGGACGCACTCGGCCGGGTGTGGCGACGACGCGTACCCGACCGCGGTCGCATACGCGGTCATCGCGGGATCATCTGCCGCACACGAAATGTGGCTCGAGCGTGACGATCTGGAGCTCGGTGACTGTCTCCGACGCATGTTCGAGCTGATGGTGCCGGAGCCTCCGTCCGACCGGTGACGTCAAGTGGCCACCGCCCGAGTGGCGCTCAGTGCTGCGCGGCAGTGACATCCGTGCCGCGCGGCACGAGCGCGAAAACGGCCACGGCGACGACGATGAGTGTGAGTCCGCCGATCAGGCTCGTCTCCTGCATGGCGTAGGTGAACGCCGTCGCCGCCCGCTCCGCGAGACCCGGGGCGCCGGCCGTCTCGGCGAGACCCATGGCAGCGCCGAGGGATTCGGCGGCCGCCTCGGTCGCCTCGGTGGGAACTCCGGGGATCGGGTCGGTCGTCAGCGTGGACCGGTACAGGATCGAGGCGACGCTGCCGAGGATGGCGACGCCGAGCACGTTGCCGAGGTCGTACGCGGTCTCCTCCAGCGCGGCGGCATTGCCCGCCTTGGCATCCGGGGTGCCGGCCATGATCATCGCCGACGCGATCGCCAGCGAGCCGATGCCGAATCCGACGAGCACCTGGGCGACGGCGACCGTGCCGTAGCCGAGGCCGTCTGAACCGACCGACATCAGCGCCATGCCGACACCGGCGATGCCGATGCCGCCGGCCACGACGGCGCGCGCGCCGACCATGCGGGACAGCGGGGCGGCGATCATCGAGGAGACCATCGCCGCCCCCGCCACCGGCAGCAAGCGGACACCGGCCGCGATCGGGGAGTGTCCCTCGACCAGCTGGAGCCATTGGGCCAGCAGCAGCAGTGCCGCGGCGAGTCCGAACATCGAACCGAGCGCGGCGAGGACGCCCGCGCTGAACGGGCGGCTGCGGAACAGGGAGATGTCGAGCAGTGGTTCCGTGCGACGCAGGCAGCGTCGCACGAACAGGGTCAGGATGAGGACCGCGCCGAGGAGGGCCGTCCAGGCGGCCGGCGCGAGGAGGCTCTCTTCTTTGGCGAACCGCTTGATCGCCCAGACCAGTGCAACCATGCCGGCGATCGACATCAGGGCACCGACGGCGTCCCACCGGCCGGGTTGCGGGTGCTTGGACTCGGGCAGGATCACCAGGGCGGCGACGATCGCGATGACCATCAGCGGGACGTTGACCAGGAACGCGGCTCGCCACGAGAAGTACTCGAGGAGAACACCGCCGACGATCGGGCCGACTGCGGCGCCGAGACCTGACACCGCGGCCCACAGCCCGAGGGCGGTGGCGCGCTCGGCGGGGTCGGTGAAGATGCTGCGCAGCAACGACAACGTGGTCGGCATGATCATCGCGCCGCCCACGCCAAGCAGCACCCGCACCGCGATCACCGCGCCGGGCGAATCAGCCAGCAGGACCAGTGCCGAGGCGCCGCCGAACACTGCGAAGCCGGTGACCAGCATCCGCTTTCGGCCCCACCGGTCGGCCAGCGAGCTCATAGAGAGCAGCAGGCCGGCCAGGACAAGAGAGTAGGCGTCGATGATCCACAGCTGCTGATCGGCGGTCGGGCGCAGGTCGGCGGCCAGATCGGGCAGCGCGACGTTGAGGATCGTCAGGTCGACCGTGATCACCAGCAGGCTGGCCGACAGCACAGCGGCCGACGCCCATCGGCGCCGGAAGGACAGGCCCGGTGCGGTGCCTTTCGACGAACTGGTCGTCGACGGGGGTTGCGTCATCATCGGCTCCGGTTCTCGTCGGTCGGAGAAATCAGCCCGGTGAGCGCTGTCAGGGCGGCGGTCAGGTCGTCGATGGACAGCGGTGTCCCGTAGAGGAGTGCGTGCATCGCCACCCCGTCGGTGTAGGCGGCGATCGCGCGGGCGGCCGTGTGACCGACGCGCGGCGCCAGCATCTCGACCAGTCCGTCGGGCCAGCGGACCGCGAGCGGACGCAGCGAGGGGTCGATCACCGCAGCCGACACGAGTGCGAGGTCGGCGCGGATCAGCCGTTCGTCGGACATGTACTCGTGGAGCGCCTCGGCGAAGACCGCGGCCGAGGGCCCGTGTTCGTCGAGTGTCTCCGCGACCTCGGCAAGTCCGGAGTCGATGTCATCGGCCAGGCGGGCGAGCGCTGCCTCGCGCAGATCGTCGAGCGTGGCGAAGTACTGCGTCGTCGAACCGAGTGGCACGCCGGCACGTCGGGCGACGAGTCGGTGTGTGAGACCGTCCGAGCCGACCTCGGTGATCAGGGTGGCGGCTGCCTCGATGATCGTCCGACGGCGTTCCTCGGGATCTCGGCGGCGGCGGGCCGTGGCCTCCGTCATGACTGTCCTCTCGACAATAATGTACGTATGTACATGTACAAAAGTACATTAAAGCTTGTCGGTGTTCGAGGTCAAGTGCTGGCATCATGCGACCATGGCGGTACGCAGGATGGATGCGGTCGAGCTGCCCCGGACGGCCCTCGAGGCCTTCCTCTCGTCGTCGGCCTTCGCGGAGATGCTCGATCCGGACGACGAGCGGACGGCATCGCGCGGCGCGGCGGCGCGACGTGCCGAGGTCGCCGACGTCGTGCGCGCCGTCGACCGTTTCGCCGGCCGGCGGTTCGTCGACCGGGAGCGAGCCGGTGAGGTCGTCTTCGGCGGGGTCACCGGCGGCGGGCTGGGCGTCCGGCCGTCCGTTGTCGACGAGGTGCTCGCCCTGTTGCGGCCGGTCGCGGTTCCGCCGCCCGGTCCGCCGAAGCCGGTTCCGCACGAGGCCCAGTCGGCTCTCGGGGTGTACGTGTACGCCCTCGTCGATCCGCGCGACGCCTCCTTGTTCCACGTCGGCGCGGGCCGCGGTGACCGCGTGCACCGCTACTCGGCTGCCGCGCTGGCGGGGGTCGTTCCCGATCCGGCCGACGTCGTCGGTGATGACGACCCGGCCGATATCGCGGACGCGATCTCCGAACGCATCCGCGACATCGATGCCGATGGGTTCGGCGTCGAGCACTGGATACTGCGATACGGCATCGGCAGCGCCGATTCGGCTGAACTGCATGCTCTTTCGCTGAGACGCTCCGGGCTCGACGTCGCCGCCCTGGCCGCATCGGACCTACCGGCCGCGCCGGATGCACCCGGGCCCTGGCGCATCGAGGAGCTCGTCCTGCGATACGCGGCGCCGGTGTCGCCGCCGCTGCCGGACCCGTGCGTGCTGGTGAAGGTCGACGCATCGGCTCGTAGCGACGCGACCGCCGACGTCATCTACGAACATTCCCGCAGCGCCTGGCGCGCCGGGCCGCACCGGACCGTGCCCGACCTGCCCGTGCTGGTCTTCGCCGATGATCTCGTCCGCGCGGTCCACCGCGTCGACTACTGGGAGTCCTATCGCGACGCCGAGGGCAATCTCGACCCGAAGCGATGGGTGTACACCGGCAAACCCGACGCGGAGCTCGAAGCCCGATACGTGGGCACGAGTCTCCGGGAGGTGCGGCAGGAGCGCGGCGGGAAGTGGAACCCGTCCGGGTGGCACCCCTACGGACACGTTCCCTGAACCCCGGCCTCACCCCCGATGGAACAAATCCGCTTCGTCGTCCAGAGCCGGGGCGTGCGGCCTGGTAGAACTCGCGGCATCGTCCGTCGACAGAAGGCCACCCCATGTCACCAGATCGCCGCGCGACACCGGACCGCCGCACCGCCCTGATCACCGGCGCCTCCGCGGGTATCGGCAAGACTTTCGCAGCGCACCTCGCCGCGGAGGGATACGACCTCATGCTGGTTGCGCGTCGGGCGGACCGGCTCGACGAGTTGTCCGAGCGACTGGGTCGAGAACACGGTGTCCGATGCGAGGTCTTCGCCGGGGACCTGTCCGACCCCGCGACACCGGGCGCGATCATCGAGCACGCCGAGGAGGCCGGGCTGGGCATCGATGTGCTGATCAACAACGCCGGGATGTCCCTCAGCACCAAGTTCGCCGAGACGCCGTGGGAGGAGGTGGGAGGCCAGCTGCAGTTGATGCTGACCTCACTGACCGAACTGTCCCATCGAGTGCTTCCGGGGATGAAGGAGCGGCAGTGGGGGCGGATCGTGAACCTGTCCTCCATCACGGCGATGTTGCCTCCCGCGGAGGGCCTGCTCTACAGCGCCATCAAGTCCTATGTATTGCTGATGTCCCAATCCCTGGACATGGAACTGAAGCCGCACGGTATCCACGTGACGGCGCTCTGTCCCGGATTCACCAGGAGCGAGTTCCACGATGCGATGGGCGCGGAGACCCGTCAGACCGCCGATCGATTGCCGGGTGTGCTGTGGCAAGACCCCGAAGACGTCGTGGCCGAAGGGTGGAACGCGGTGATGAAAGGCGACGCGGTGTGCGTGACGGGGATGGTCAACAAGCTGGCCACTGCGGCCGTGCGGCCCATTCCGCCGGGTATCCAGTACTTCCTCGGCCGGACGCTCAACCCGTTCAAGTAAAACAGCTCGACTACTTCTTGAGGCGTCGGCTCCCGCCGTGCCAGTCCTCCTCGGCGCCCGTCTCGTCATCGGTCACGCCGAAGGCACGCAACTGTGGCTTCTCCCGCAGGCTGCGCTTGAGCTCGGCGAAGCCGGGGAAACTCGCCAGTCCGATCACGTGATCCCACAACGTGATCGCCTCGTCGTCGCCGGGTAGGCGGCTGATCACGGGCCCGAAGAACGCAACTCCGTCCGGTGGCCGGAAGTGGATGATCGGCGTACCCACGTCGCGCCCGGTCAAGGTCAGGGCCTGATCGGTCTCGGCCTGGATCTCGGCGTCGAAGCCGGTGTCGTCGAGTGCGTTCAGGTGATGCGCGGGCAACCCGAGCTCGTCGAGGACCGGTCCGAGGAAGTCCGCGGTACCGCGGAAGTCGGTGTCGTCGACCGTGTAAGAACCGGTGTGTGCGTCGAAGATCCGCGTGCCCAGCGCCTCGTAGAGCGGGCCGATGGCAGCTCGCCCGTGGTCGCCGCGGATGCTCGCCGCGGCCCGCAGCAGTCGTAACCCGGCCGTGTGTCCGGCCTCGTACTCCGGTGGGAACTGAGCGTCGTAGTCGACGTGCGCGTTCAGCAGGCGTAACGAGATGAACCGCCAGTCGACCGTGTACTCGCGCTGGGACTGCACCTTTCGCACCCATTTGCTCGTCATCCACGCGAACGGGCAGACGGGGTCGAAGTAGAAGTTGACGTCGGCGTCGGTCATGCGTCCCGACGGTAGCCGACGAAGAAAGCCGACGCGGGCGGGAGAGGTGTCGTGACAACCTCTCCCGCCCGCGGCGGTACGACGATCAGCGCTGGGCGCTCGCGAGTGCCTCGTTGAACGTCGTGCTCGGACGCATGACGGCGGCGGTCTTGTCCCAGTCGGGGTAGTAGTAACCACCGATGTCGACCTGCTCACCCTGCACCGAGTTGAGCTCCTCGACGATCTTGTCCTCGTTGGCGGCGAGGGTCTCGGCCAGCGAGGCGAAGTGCTTCGCGAGGTCGGAATCCTCGGTCTGCGCGGCGAGTTCCTGCGCCCAGTAGAGCGCGAGGTAGAACTGGCTGCCGCGGTTGTCGAGCTCGCCGGTCTTGCGCGACGGTCCCTTGTCGTTCTCGAGCAGCTTGCCGGTGGCGGTGTCGAGGGCCTTCGCGAGGATGACGGCGCGCTTGTCGTCGAACTTCTTGCCCACGTCCTCCAGGCTCACTGCGAGCGCGAGGAACTCACCGAGCGAATCCCACCGGAGGTGGTTCTCCTCGATGAGCTGCTTGACGTGCTTGGGTGCCGAGCCGCCCGCACCGGTCTCGTAGAGTCCGCCGCCGGCCATCAGCGGGACGATGGACAGCATCTTCGCGCTGGTGCCCAGTTCCAGGATCGGGAACAGGTCGGTGAGGTAGTCGCGCAGGATGTTGCCCGTGGCCGAGATCGTGTCCAGGCCACGGACGACGCGCTCGAGGGTGTACCGCATCGCGCGGACCTGCGACATGATCTGGATGTCGAGGCCCTCGGTGTCGTGGTCGGGCAGGTACTTGTGAACCTTCTTGATCAGCTCGTTCTCGTGCGGGCGGTACGGGTCGAGCCAGAAGAGGACCGGCATCCCGGAATCGCGGCACCGGTTGACGGCCAGCTTGATCCAGTCCTGGATCGGGGCGTCCTTGACGATGCACAGACGCCAGATGTCACCCTCCTCGACGGTCTGGGTCAGCAGCACCTCGCCGGTCTCGAGATCGGTGATGTTGGCGGTGCCGCCCGCGGGGACCTCGAAGGTCTTGTCGTGTGAGCCGTACTCCTCGGCCTTCTGCGCCATCAGGCCGACGTTGGGGACAGTGCCCATCGTGGTGGGGTCGAACTGCCCGTTGGTCTTACAGAAGTTGATCATCTCCTGGTAGATGCGGGAGAAGGTCGACTCCGGGTTGACGGCCTTGGTGTCCTTGAGCCGTCCGTCGGCGCCGTACATCTTGCCGCCGGCGCGGATCATGGCCGGCATCGAGGCGTCGACGATCACGTCGCTGGGGGAGTGGAAGTTGGTGATCCCGCGGGCCGAGTCGACCATCGCCAGCTCGGGGCGATGCTCGTGGCACTTGTGCAGGTCGTCGATGATCTCCTCGCGCTGCGCGCTGGGCAGCGACTCGATCTTGCTGTAGAGATCCGACAGACCGTTGTTGACGTTGACGCCGAGCTCGTCGAAGAGTTCGCCGTGCTTCTCGAACGCCTCGCGGTAGAAGACCTTCACCGCATGCCCGAAGACGATGGGGTGCGAGACCCGCATCATGGTGGCCTTGACGTGCAGCGAGAACATCACGCCGGTCTTGTAGGCGTCCTCGATCTGCTCCTCGTAGAACGCGATCAGGGCCTTCTTGCTCATGAACATGCTGTCGATGACGTCACCGTCGGTCAGCGACACCTCGGGCTTGAGGACGAGGGTCTCGCCGGAGTCGGTGAGCAGCTCCATCTTGACCTTGCGGTCTCCGGAGACGGTCATCGACTTCTCGCCGTGGTAGAAATCGCCTTCACGCATGTGGGCGACGTGGGTGCGCGACGCCATCGACCACTCGCCCATGCTGTGCGGGTGCTTCCGGGCGTACTCCTTGACCGCCTTGGGCGCGCGGCGATCGGAATTGCCCTCGCGCAGAACGGGATTGACCGCGCTGCCCAGGCACTTGGTGTACCGGTCGCGGATCGCGCGTTCTTCGTCGGTCTTCGGGTTGCCGGGGAAGTCGGGGAGGTCGTATCCCTTCTCCTGCAGTTCCTTGATGGCGGCGAGGAGCTGGGGAACCGACGCGCTGATGTTCGGGAGCTTGATGATGTTCGTGTCGGGAGCCTGGGTCAGCTTGCCGAGCTCACCGAGATTGTCGGTGACCTTCTGGTCGTCGGGCAGGAGGTCGGAGAACTCGGCGAGGATGCGAGCCGCGACCGAGATGTCACTCGTCTCGATGGCGATCCCAGCCGCTCCGGCGAACGTACGCACCACCGGCAGAAACGCGTGAGTGGCGAGCATGGGTGCCTCGTCGGTCAGCGTATAGATGATGGTCGGCTGTTCGGCACTCATGCGATGTGTTCTCGATTCTGTCTTGGTTGACGCTGCAGTGTGCGGCCTTGTGGGTCCGGCTTTACCGATATCACGACGGGGATGGACTCGTGTGACATCCACCCATGATTTTGCCTGTCCTCACCGGGCGACGGGAGACGTGGTGGGTGGAATCGGACAGAACGCGTGGTGCTAACGGCTGTGACCTGGCCTGAGTCCCAAATTTTGTGTGGCCGACGACACAGCGGCTCCTGTCCTGGTCCGGACATGAGTCGACCCCACTCGGGTGGCGTGGTCGCCGGCGAGCGGGGTCGGTCGGAACGGTGGAACGGGAGGTGTCAGGCGGCGCGGCCGGGGACGGTCTGCCGGAGCCGGATCAGGCCGTCGCGGATCCGGGACTTGACGGTCGGCAGGGCCACCTCGAGGTGTTCGGCGACCTCCCGGTAGGTGAGTCCGTGGAAGTAGGCGAGTTCGATCGCCTGTCGCTGCAGCGGGGTGAGTGTCTCCAGGCCGGTGTGGATGAGACGGGCGATCTCGCGCCGCTCCACCGACTCGCTGACCTCGTCGATCTCGCGGCCGGTGTCGGCGATGCCGTAGGCGACGGTGCGGCGGGTCGCGGCGGACTCCGACCGGACGCGGTCGACGGCGCGGCGGTGCGCGAGCGTCAGAATCCAGGAGAGTGCCGAACCGGAGGCGGCGTCGTAGGCATCGGCGTTGCGCCAGACCGCGAGGAAGGTTTCCTGCGTTGCCTCTTCGCTGTACCCCGGGTCGCGGAGCACGCGCAGCGTCATGCCGTAGACGCGGTCACAGGTTGCGTCGTAGAACTGCGCGAACGCGTCCATGTCGCCGGTCGCCACCCGGGCGAGGAGGGCGCTCAGATCGGTGTCTTTCATCACGAAGCTCCTTGCCGCAGATGTTGGTGACGCTCTCGGAGTCCGCTCCGGCGATCACTGCCCGGGGTGTCCTGCGATGCGATGTGTCCAACGCTAGGCGGGCCACCGTCGGAAGTGATCATCGCGAGACACAACGGGATGGATTCGCAATGCTTGATAACGGTGAGATAACGGTGGCGATCGAGGCCTCATACCGGCGATGAGCAGGAATGTCGGCGTCGCGGAGTAGCCTCCTCGCGACGAGAGGGACATGCATGCCTGACGACACGATAACGATCGCCGACGGCCGGGCGCGCTGCTCGTGGGCGGCGCGCGAGCCGGAGACCACCTACCACGACACGGAGTGGGGTTTCCCGGTCGCGGGCGACACGGCGTTGTTCGAACGCGTCTGCCTCGAAGGTTTCCAGTCAGGGCTGAGCTGGCGGACCATCCTGATGAAGCGGGACAACTTCCGTGCGGCGTTCGCCGGATTCGACATCGAGCAGGTGGCACGGTTCACCGATGCCGACGTCGCCCGGCTGCTCGGCGACGCCGGCATCATCCGGCACCGCGGCAAGATCGAGGCGTCGATCAACAATGCACGACGCGCCGTCGAACTCATCGATGAGCACGGGTCGTTGGAGTCGTACTTCTGGGGTCACGCGCCGAGCGGGGACCATGTGCCGGGCTCGATGACGACCTCGCCCGAGTCGGTCGCGCTGTCGAAGGACTTGAAGAAACGCGGCTGGCGGTTCGTCGGTCCGACGACGATGTTCGCCCTCATGCAGGCGACGGGGATGGTGAACGACCACGCATACGGCTGCGTGATCCGTGCGGAGGTGGACGCGGCGCTGCGGGACGCGCACCCACAGAAATTGTAGACAATCCGACAATGTGTCATCATCCCTGCATGACGGCCCAGATCGGCATCGGGATGGTGTGTCCGTTCGACATGGCTCTCGATCGTGAGCTGTGGCGATGGATGCCGGATTCGGTGTCGTTGTATTTCACCCGCACCGGCTTCATCGACGCGCCGGTCGACGTCGAACTGTGTCGCGACCTGAACAATCACGCCGAGATCGCCGCTGCGGTGCGAGCCGTGTCTTCGGTTCGACCGCGTGCGTTCGGCTACGCCTGTGCGTCGGGCAGCTTCGTCTACGGGATGGCCGGTGCGCTCGAGATCTCGAACTGCATGGTCGCGGCCGGTGCCGACCGGGCGGTGACGACCTCCGAGGCATTGATCCGCGCACTCGACGCGCTGGACATCGGCACGCTCTCCGTCGCCACCCCGTACACCGCGGCTCTCACCGGATTGCTGTGTGACTTCCTCGCCGAGTCCGGCCGGAGCGTCGTGGCGCAGGCCGGACTCGGTCGAGACCACGAGATCTGGACGATCCCGTACCACGTGACCGCCGATCTCATCCGGGCCGCGGACCATCCCGACGCCGATGCCATCTTCGTGTCCTGCACCAACCTGTGGACCTACGACATCCTCGCCGGCCTCGAAGCCGAGCTCGGCAAGCCGGTCCTGTCGGCGAACCAGGTCACCGCCTGGGCGACCCTCCGCGACGCCGGGGTTCTCGGAGAATTCACCAGGCCCGCAGGCTCGTCGAGCGGCCATGCGCAGGCACTGTTTGCCCGTAGCATTGCCGCATGACCTCGAGCGCGGCGACATTCGGCGAAGCAGGCACCGCCAAGTACGTGAACCTGACGACCTACCGCAAGGACGGAACCCCGGTGACGTCCCCGTTGTGGGCGGCGCTCGACGGCGACCGCCTGGTCATGTGGACCGTCGCGGACTCGTGGAAGGTCAAGCGTCTACGGCGCGACCCCCGTGTGATCGTGCAGGCCTGTGATGTGCGGGGTAACAAGACTTTCGGTGCACCGGTCAGCGGTACCGCCGAGGTGCTCGACGAGGCCGGCAGCGACCGCGTGAAGCAGGCGATCGCTCGCAAGTACGGACTCCTCGGCAAGATCAGCATCTTCGGCAGCAAGATCCGCCGCGGCAAGCACGGCAGCGTCGGGATCGTGATCACACCGGTTGCGTAGAACTCCACGACCGGGCGGGACAAACGCGTCGTCAACGCGGCGTCAATAATCCTGAGCATCGCGTATGGAATGCGTTAAGGACTCTCCCGCGGACCCTGGGGCTGCGTGATCCTTCGATGAGGCCACCGAACGGGTGGATGTCGAAGTGATCGGAGAGTGACTCTCGTGGCGGACCTCGTCTACGTGCTGCTGGCGGTCGCGGGGTTCGCCCTGTGTGTGCTGGCCGTGCGTGCTCTCGATGTCAGGACCAAGTCGTGACCGCCGACGGGGTGATCAACGTCGTGCTGCTGGCGCTCGCGGCCGCGACGGTCCTGTTCCTCCTCGGTGCACTCGTGTTCCCGGAGAGGTTCTGATCGGTGAACACAACTGTTGCCGGGCTGCTCCAGGTGGCCGCGCTCGTGACGATCCTTGCCGTGGCATACATCCCGTTGGGCGACTACATGGCACGCGTGTACGCCGGTGGTAAGGACCTACGTGTCGAGCGCGTCCTCTACCGGATGGCGCGCGTGGACCCCAGCCGAGAACAGACTTCGACGGGATACGCCCTGGCGGTACTGGGCTTCTCGTTGATCTCGTTCCTCGTCGTCTACCTTCTGCAGCGTCTCCAGGGGGTCCTGCCGTGGTCCGACGGCAAACCGGGCGTGTCCCCGTCGATGGCGTTCAACACCGCGATCTCCTTTGTGAGCAACACCAATTGGCAGTCCTTCTCGCCCGAAGTGGTGATGAGCAACCTGACGCAGATGATCGGGTTCGCCGTCCAGAACTTCGTCTCTGCGGCGGTGGGCATGGCGGTCGCGATGGCGGTCATCCGCGGCATCATGAGCCGACGCGGAACCGGTGAGATCGGGAACTTCTGGGTGGATCTCGTGCGTGGGTCGATCCGAATTCTGTTGCCGCTCAGTCTCGTCCTGGCGACACTGCTGATCACCCAGGGTCTGGTGCAGTCCTGGCACTCCGGATTCGGCTGGACCACCCTCGACGGAGCCGATGCGCGGAGCGTGGTCGGCCCGTTCGCCTCCCAGGAGGCCATCAAGGAACTCGGCACCAACGGTGGTGGCACCCTGTCGGCGAACTCGGCGCACCCGTTCTCGAACCCCACGCCGCTGTCGAACCTCCTGGAGATCGTCGCACTCCTGCTGATCCCGGTCTGCCTGACGCGCACGTACGGGACGCTGGTCGGCGACCGGCGGCAGGGCCTGGCGTTGCTCGCCGTGATGGCCGTGATCTGGTCGCTGATGCTCACGCTCGTGTGGGTCTTCGAGACCCGCACCGCCGGAAGCGCTTCCGCGGCCGCCGGGGCCATGATGGAAGGCAAGGAGGTCCGATTCGGAATTCCCGGATCGGCGCTGTTCGCGGTCTCGACCACCGGCACGTCGACCGGCGCGGTGAACTCCGCGCACGACAGCTTCTCCGCGGTAGGCGGCGGCGCCGTCCTGTGGAACATGCTTCTCGGCGAGGTCGCGCCCGGCGGGGTGGGATCGGGTCTGTACGGCATCCTCGTGATGGCGATGATCACCGTCTTCGTCGGCGGTCTGCTCGTCGGACGCTCGCCGGTCTTCCTCGGCAAGCGCATCGGGCAGCACGAGATCACGATGGCCGCGCTGTACGTGCTGGTGATGCCGGCACTGGTGCTGACCGGGGCCGGGATCTCCATGATCCTGGGTTCGACGACCGACGCGCAGGGCAACAGCGGGGATCCGGGCAGCCCGGGTTCGATCCACGGGTTCAGCGAGGTCCTCTACGCGTATGCCTCGGCAGCCAACAACAACGGCAGCGCCTTCGGCGGCCTCACGGCGACCGGTGACTGGTTCCAGGCCTCCCTCGGCATCGCGATGCTCCTGGGCCGATTCCTGCCCATCGTGCTCGTGCTCGCGCTTGCCGGCCTCCTGGCACGCCAGACCCCACGCGGCGGTGGCACGAGCACCGGTACCGCCTCGCCCGTTGCCGTTTCGCCCGTTGCTGTTTCGCCCGTTGCTGTTTAGCCCGTCGCCGGTGCCGTGAACAGCGACGACCCAACGACAACCGCAGTCCTGCCTGCCCCCGCAGGCACCGCCCCGAATGCCGTGGAGCCGGACACGCGTTCGACGCTGCCCACCTCCGGGTTCCTGTTCGGATTCCTTCTGGCCGCGACCATCGTGCTCGTCGCCGGACTCACCTTCTTCCCGGCCATGGCGCTGGGACCGATCGCCGAGGCACTGCTGTGACCACTCAACTCATCTCGACCGACGAACCCGCGAAGCGGCGCGTCGAGGACTCCGACGAAGCGGGATCGGCGCTGGTGTCGAGAGGAGCCTTCGACGTCCGCTCCCTGGTGACGTCGATGCCGCTGGCCCTACGGAAACTCGACCCGCGAGATCAGGCCCGGAATCCGGTGATGTTCGTCGTGTTCCTCGGAGCCGTCGTCACCACCGTGCTAGCGGTGGTGCGTCCGTCCTGGTTCAGCTGGACCGTTGCCGCCTGGCTGTGGTTCACCGTCCTGTTCGCCAACCTCGCCGAGGCCGTCGCGGAGGGGCGTGGACGGGCGCAGGCCGACAGTCTGCGGAAGGTCAAGCGCGACACGGTCGCCCGCCGGCTATGTGCCGACGACGATGTCGCCGGCACCGGGACGACCGAGGAGGTCGCCGGGAGCGACCTGCGGATCGGCGACCTCGTCGTGGTCGAGGCCGGCGAGATCATCGCCGGTGACGGTGACGTCGTGGACGGGATCGCCACCGTGGACGAGTCGGCGATCACCGGCGAGTCGGCGCCGGTCGTCCGCGAGTCCGGTGGGGACCGATCGGCGGTCACCGGTGGAACCGTGGTGCTCTCCGACCGCATCGTCGTCCGGATCACCACCACCCCGGGAGAGACCTTTGTCGACCGGATGATCGCGCTCGTCGAGGGGGCGGCCCGCAAGAAGACCCCCAACGAGATCGCTCTCGACATCCTGTTGACGAGCCTCACGGTGATCTTCCTGCTCGCAGTGGTGGCCGTCGCGCCGATGCAGGAGTACGCCGGACAGTCGCCCGACCCGGTGAAGCTGATCGCGTTGCTCGTGTGCCTCATACCGACGACCATCGGCGCCCTGCTCAGCTCGATCGGCATCGCCGGCATGGATCGTCTGGTGCAGCGCAACGTACTGGCCATGTCGGGGCGCGCGGTCGAGGCCGCCGGCGACATCGACACCCTGCTGATGGACAAGACCGGGACGATCACCTACGGCAACCGTCGAGCCACCGACCTGTACCCGGCGCCGGGAGTCCCCGTCGACGAACTGGCGCGGGTCGCCCACCGATGCAGCCTCGCCGACGACACACCCGAGGGACGCAGCATCGTCGACCTCTGCCGGTCGGCGTACGGGATCGCGCCGGACGGGGGAGTGAGCTCGGACCGAGCACACGACACGATCGTCCCGTTCACCGCCCAGACCCGGATGAGCGGGGTGGACTCGCCGACCGACGGCATCCTCGTCGAGTACCGCAAAGGCGCCGCCGATGCGGTCACCCGATGGGTCACGGCCGGGGAGGGGACGGTCGACGACACCGTCGCCGCCGACGTGGAACGGGTGTCGTCGGCGGGTGGGACACCGCTGGTGGTCGGCGTTCGCGCCGCCGGGGAACCGGCCGAGGTCATGGGTGTGATCGCCCTGTCCGATGTGGTGAAGCCGGGAATGACAACACGTTTCGCGCAGCTGCGCGCGATGGGCATCCGCACCGTGATGGTCACCGGCGACAATCCGCTCACCGCCCGGGCCATCGCGACCGAGGCCGGCGTCGACGATTTCGTCGCCGAGGCCACGCCCGAGCAGAAGCTCGACCTCATCCGCTCCGAGCAGGCCGCCGGGCGCCTGGTCGCGATGACCGGTGACGGCACCAACGACGCGCCCGCACTCGCGCAGGCCGATGTGGGGCTGGCGATGAACACGGGGACGTCGGCGGCCAAGGAAGCCGGCAACATGGTGGACCTCGACTCCGATCCGACGAAACTCATCGAGGTCGTCGGCATCGGCAAGCAGTTACTCATCACCCGGGGTGCCCTGACGACGTTCTCCCTGGCCAACGATCTCGCGAAGTACTTCGCGATCCTCCCCGCGATGTTCACCGCCGTCTATCCGCAGCTCGACGCCCTCAACATCATGGGCCTGCATTCGGCGCAGTCGGCCATCGTCTCGGCGGTGATCTTCAATGCGCTGATCATCGTGGCACTGATCCCGCTGTCGTTGCGCGGGGTGCGCTACCGGCCGGACTCGGCGTCGAAGTTGTTGGGCCGCAACCTACTCCTGTACGGGGTCGGCGGGGTCATCACCCCGTTCGTCGGCATCTGGCTGATCGATCTCGTCGTTCGACTACTTCCGGGAATGGGATGACTCCATGAACACGATCTGGTCCGGCTTCGTCCGGCAATGTGTCGCCGCCGCAGGCATGATCCTGGGTCTCACGCTGATCCTGGGGGTCGCCTATCCCGCTGCGGTGTGGGCGATCTCGCGCGTGAACACCGACGGCGCGGAGGGCTCGCAGGTCTCCGACGCCGCGGGCTGTCGCGTCGGGTCCACGCTGATCGGTGTCGATCCCCGGGTCGAACCGGGTGCGCCCGACCCGTACCTGCATGCCCGGGTCCTGGGTGCTCCGGGCGAGCCGATGGCGACCGGCGACCCGTCGGCGTCGGCGGCGTCCAACCAGGGGCCCAACAGCGAGGTCCTGCTGACGAACGTCACCGCGCGTCGAGCGCTGATCGCAGAGCGGGAGAAGGTGGCGCCGTCCGCGGTGCCCGCCGACGCGGTGACCGGGTCGGGATCGGGACTCGACCCGCACATCAGTCCCGAATACGCCGAGCTACAGGTTGCCCGGCTGGCCCGCGAGAACCGTCGTACGCCGGCCGACATCCGGGGAATCATCGACGCCTCCACGCAGGGCAGGCAGTGGGGGTTCCTCGGTCAGCCCCGCGTGAACGTCCTCGAGGTGAACCTGGCGCTGGGGCACGCACCGGCCGAATGTCGGGCCCCGTGACCGAGGCTAGAATCGATCGATGAGCTCTGCGGCCGGACACCCCGAGGGACGGGGCAAGCTGCGAGTGTTCCTCGGTTGCGCGCCCGGCGTGGGGAAGACCTACGAGATGCTCGCGCAAGCCCGAACCCTCGTCGACGAGGGAACGGATGTCGTGATCGGCGTCGTCGAATCCCACGGCCGGGTGGCCACCGCCGCTCTCGTCGAGGGTTTGGAGACGATCCCGCGCATCAGCCGGTCGTACCGCGGGACGCCACTGGAGGACATGGACCTCGACGCGGTGCTGGCGCGCCGGCCGGAGGTGGCGCTCGTCGACGAACTCGCCCACACCAATATCCCCGGGTCTCGAAATCGCAAGCGGTGGGAGGACATCGAGGAACTGCTCGGCGCCGGCATCGACGTCTACTCGACGATCAACATCCAGCACCTGGCGAGCCTGAACGACGTCGTCGCGCAGATCACCGGCGTGGTGCAACGGGAGACCGTGCCCGACGACATCGTGCGCGGTGCCGACGAGATCGAACTCGTCGACATCGATCCACAAGCGTTGCGGCAGCGCCTGTCCGCGGGCAAGGTCTACCCGGGCGGACGGGTGGACGGCGCCCTCGCCAACTACTTCCGGCAGGGCAACCTCACCGCGCTACGCGAGCTCGCGCTGCTGTGGCTGGCCGACCAGGTCGACGACAAGCTCGCGGATTACCGTGCGGCACATTCCATCACCGAGACATGGGAAGCGCGTGAGCGGGTCGTCGTCGCCGTCACCGGTGGCGCCGAATCGCCGACGCTGCTCCGACGCGCGAGCCGGATCGCATCGCGTTCGAGCGCGGAACTGCTGGCCGTCCACGTGGTCCGGGGCGACGGGTTGACCGGTGTGGGGGTCGACCTCGCCGCGCTCAAAGAGCTCGCCGCGGGATTCGGGGCACGGATTCACACCGTCGTCGGCGACGACATCCCGGACACGTTGTTGGAGTTCGCACGCGGGGTCAACGCCACCCAACTCGTCCTCGGCACCTCACGGCGACCGAGGTGGCAGCGGATCTTCGACGAGGGTGTCGGGGCGGCGGTGGTCAGCGACAGCGGCCGCATCGACGTGCACATGGTGACCCACGACGAGACGTCACGACGGTCGCGCCTGGACATCCGGGACACCCGTTTCCACCGGCCGTTGAGCTGGCTCTTCGCCGTGCTGGTGCCCGCGGGCGTCACCGGTGTGCTGCAGCTGCTCGACCCGTGGCTCGGGTTCGCCAGCCAGTCGGCGTTGTACTTCGTTGCGGTGCTGGCGGTGTCGATGCTGGGCGGAATCCTGCCGGCAGCCCTGTCGGCGGTGATCTCGGGTCTGCTGCTGAACTTCTTCTTCACCGATCCGAGGTTCACGTTCACGATCAGCCAGCCCGACAACCTGATCACCATCCTGGTCATGCTGATGATCGCGATCGCGGTTGCCGCGCTGGTCGATTCGGCGACGGTACGCCGGGCGCAGGCGCAGGACGCCGCGCGCGAGGCCGAACTGCTGGCGCTGTTCTCCAGCGTCGTGCTCGGCGGCGCCGACGTCCCGGTTCTCCTGGAGCGGTTCCGGGAGACCTACGATCAGTCCGCGGTGTCGGTCGTGCGGCGGACCTCACGCGCCGGCCGCGTGGTCGAGGCCGCCGTCGGCGAGTCGCCTCCGGTGTCGCCGGAAGACGCCGACACCGTCTGCGTCGTGCCGGGTGAGAAGTTCGAACTGCTCTTGCGCGGACCGAAGCTCGGCGCGCGGGACCGGCGCGTCCTGGCAGCCGTGGCCGGGCAGGCCGCGGGCGCGGTACAACGGCACGCGCTGGAAGCAGAGGCGGCGACGGCCGAAGCCCTCGCGCGCACCGACGAGCTTCGGCGGGCACTGTTGTCAGCGGTCGGCCACGACCTCCGGACACCACTGGCCGCGGCGAAGGCCGCGGTGTCGAGTCTGCGCAGTGACGATGTCACGTTCAGTCCCGAGGACACCGCGGAACTGCTGGCGACCGTCGACGAGTCGGTCGACCACCTCACCTCGCTGGTGGGTAACCTGCTGGATTCATCGCGGCTCGCCGCGGGTGCGGTTCGGCCGCACCGGCAGCGGACCTTTCTTCCCGAGGTCGTCCACCGCGCCGCCGCGGCCGTGGCCCGAACCGACCGGGAGCCGGCCCTGACCTTCGATCTCGGTCACGCCTGGGCGTACACCGATCCCGGGTTGCTCGAGCGTGCCCTGGCGAACCTCATCGACAACGCGCGCCGTCACGGCGGTGGGCATGTGGAGGTCACCGCTCGGTTGACCCCCGCCGACCCGCCACGATGCGAGATCCGGGTCATCGACCACGGACCAGGGCTCCCGGTCGTGGACCGCGACCAGATCTTCGCGGCGTTCCACCAGGGCGGCGACACCAGCGGTGCGTCGTCGGGGGTGGGTCTGGGGCTGTCGGTGGCACAGGGGTTCGTCACGGCCATCGGGGGAGTGCTCGGCGTCGAGGACACGCCGGGCGGCGGCGCCACGATGGTCGTCGACCTGCCCGCGACCGACGACCTCGACGTCCCCGCCGAGACGGCAGGACCGGTCCGATGAGCACGGACAAGACACGCGTCCTGGTCGTCGACGACGAACCGCAGTTGTTGCGGGCCCTGCGCATCAACCTCAACGCGCGTGGCTTCGCGGTGACGACCGCCGCCACCGGCGCGGCCGCGCTGGCGGCAGCGGCTCGGGAGAACCCGCATGTGGTCGTGCTCGACCTGGGACTGCCCGACATCGACGGTCTGACGGTTCTCGAGGGACTGCGCGGATGGACGACGGTTCCGGTCATCGTCCTGTCGGCGCGGACCGATGCCGCCGACAAGGTGGTGGCCCTGGATTCCGGGGCCGACGACTATGTCACCAAACCCTTCGGTATGGAGGAGTTCCTGGCCCGGCTGCGAGCCGCTCTCCGGCGCGGTGCCGCGTCGCACGCGACGTCGGAGTCGCCGGTGGTGGACGCGGGCGCGTTCGTCGTCGACCTCGCCGCCAAACAGGTGACGCGCGGGCAGGCGTCGGTCCATCTCACACCGACGGAATGGGGCATCCTGGAGCTGCTGGTACGCAACGAGGGAAAGCTGGTGTCGCAGAGCGACATCCTGAGCGCGGTCTGGGGTCCGGGATATCTCGGGCAGAGCAACTACCTGCGCGTCTATCTGGCGAGTCTGCGGCGCAAGCTCGAAGAGGATCCGGCGCATCCTCGCCATCTCATCACCGAGGCGGGAATGGGTTACCGGTTCGTTCGCGGGGCGCCGTGATCGGCGATGCCGGAGTGTCCCGATGATCACCGCGTCGGAGATCCCGGACGGACTGTCGGAGCAGGCCGCGCTCGGTCCGCTCTGGGCGGACTGGCTGCGGCGACTTCCGGGTGCCGTCTCGGCGCTCCTGGACGAGTGGGGTCTGCGCCGTGACGGCGAGGAGTTGTGGCACGGTTTCGAGTCGCTCGTGGTTCCGGTGATCGATCGGCACGGCACGCCCGCGGTCCTCAAGGTGGCGTTCGACGGTGACGACGAAGGCGCGCAAGAAGCACTGGGACTGCACCATTGGCAGGGTCGTGGGGCGGTACGCATGCTCCGCGCCGATCCCCGTCGCCGCGCACTGCTCCTCGAACGTCTCTCGCAGCGTGACCTGACGACCGTCGACGACGACGAGGCCTGCCTGGTGGTGGCTGATCTGTACGGCCGGCTGCACATTCCGGCACCGGGCCGACTCACTCCGCTCACCGCGCATCTGGAGCGATGGCTGGGCGATCTGGCCAGTATCCCGCGGGACGCGCCGGTGCCGAGGCGCTTCGTCGAACAAGCGCTGTCTCTCGGACGAGACCTGCTGGCCGACAATGCGACCGTGGGTGTCATCGTGCACGGCGACCTGCACCATGAGAACGTCCTCGCCGATGCCGACGGGCGGTGGGTCGCCATCGACCCCAGCCCGATGTCGGGTGACGCACACTACGAACTCGCCCCGATGCTGTGGAATCGTCTGGGCTCGCGCGCGTCCGACGTGCGCTACGACATCCGTCGGCGGTTCTACACCATCACCGACGCGGCCGACCTCGATCAGGATCGTGCACGCGACTGGGTCATCGTACGGATGATCCTCAACGCGCACTGGGCCATCGTGGATGCCGAACGCGCGGCGCGCCCCCTTCGCCCGACCGACCGCGAATGGATCACCACCTGCGTCACCGTTGCCAAAGCGGTGATCGACTGACCTGCGCCCGATTTCGTCGACTGTGCGTCCGATTTCGTTGACTGTGCGTCGGATCGCGTCGACTGTGCATCTGTTTCCGTCGGCTGTGCATCTGTTTCCGTCGGCTGTGCGTGTGATCCGGTCGACTGTGCATGCTTTCGCACAGGGATCTCGCACAGGGGCCGCTGCACGACTGGTTTCTGGGAAAACACGTGCGCTTTCGGATCGAATTCCCGGTCTGCTCGGTGCTCGGTGCTCGGTGCTCGGTGGTCGGATTCGGTTCGGTTGGGAATGGTGTCGCATCTGACTCCAGTTCGTCGACGCGACTTCGATCGAGGTCGCCTCGACGAAACGAAGTCTGGCAGTCACACATCCCAATCTCCGCGACCGAACCTGAACTCGATCCACGGGCGTGCTGACAAAAGAACGCACGCACAGTCGACGAGAAGAGGCGCACAGTCGACGGAAACGGACGCCCAGTCGACGGGAATGCCAGCACGGTCGACGGGGGCGTTTGGTGTGCGAGACGGTCACCCCGACTGCGCGATCCGCCGAGCCGACACCCGGACCGCCGGCTCAGTCAGCCGCCAGCTGAGGTGAACAGGCTCCCGAGTCGGGGAACGTCGACCGTGAGCCCGGTGAGTCGGAGCCCCTCCCACGCGGTGACCTGGTTCGCGGTCAGCACGGGTTTGCCGAACCTGGCCTCGAGGTCGGTGATCCACATCGCGGTGTGCAGCGCGGTGTCGGGAACCAGAATCGCCTGTGCTGATTCACAATCGGCGCGTGCCAGCATCTCGAACAGGCCGTCGCCGTCGAACGTCCCCGCCTCGGTCGCCGTCCCGATGTCGTTGGCGCGCAATGCCACCACCTCGACACCGGCGTCGGCGAGAAACCCGGTGAAGCGAGTCGCCAGCGGCTCGGGGTAGGTCGCGGCGATCGCGATCCGCGACAGGCCGAGATGCCGGCACGCCTCGGCGAACGCCAGTGACGTCGACGACGCCGGGCGACCCGCCCGCCGGGCGACGTCGGTCGCCTGCCGTCGGGCACCGTCGAAGCCGTAGACGAAACTGCCGGAGGTGCACGCCCACATCACGGCGGACGGGTGCAGATCATGCGCGCGACGCACGCCGTCGGCGAGGCGGTCCTGCTCGCCGACCGCGGCCATGGCCTCGATGGTGTGGTCGTCGGAGTCCACCGCGGTGATGAGGACCGGCAGCCGGACATCGAGTGCGGGTTCGGCGGCGCCGATGGCCGCCTCGATGAGTTCATAGTCGTCCTCGGCGGCGTGGCCGGGATAGAGCATCGCGACGGCAGTTGTCACGCCCACACCTCCGAGGTAGATTGTCAACAATCTACCAACTGTCTCCGAGGGGGCGCATGTCGGACGCCACGCGATGGCTCAGCGCCACGGAACTTGCCGAGGCCTACCGTACCGGTGCGCTCACACCGGAAACTGTGGCCACGGAACTGCTCGACGCCATCGAGGATGTCGATCCGTCGATCAATGCGTTCTGCCTGGTCGACCCCGACCGCACGATCGCCGAGGCCCGGGAATCCACTGCAAGGTTCGCTGCCGGGACACCCTTCGGCCCACTCGACGGCGTACCGGTCTCGATCAAGGATCTCCTCCTGACGGCGGGATGGCCGACATTGCGCGGCTCGTTGATGATCGAACCCGACCAGATGGTGTGGGACACCGACGCGCCCGCGGTGGCACGCCTGCGCGAAGCCGGCGCGGTGCTGCTCGGAAAGGTCACGACGCCGGAGTTCGGCTGGAAGGGTGTGACCGACAGCCCCCGTACCGGAATCACCCGCAATCCGTGGGACACCTCGTGCACGTCGGGTGGATCGAGTGGTGGCAGCGCCGCCGCGCTCGCCGCCGGCCTGGGACCGCTGTCGGTCGGCACCGACGGCGGCGGTTCCATCCGGATACCGGCCGCGTATTGCGGCGTCGTCGGATTCAAACCGACGCTGGGACGGGTGCCGATGTATCCGCCGAGTCCGTTCGCACCGGTCGCCCACGTCGGGCCGATGACGCGGACGGTATCGGATTGTGCTGCGCTGCTTGATGTCCTGAGTGGGTTCGATGCCCGCGACTGGTCGGCTCTGCCTCCGCCGACGACAGGTGCGGTCGCAGCGATCGCCGATGTCCGCGACCTCGCGGACCTGCGTGTCGGTTACAGCGCCGATCTCGGGTTCGGCTCCAATGATCCTGGCGTGCAGGCCAACACCGATCGGGTGGCGTCGGTTCTCGAGCAGCTCGGCGCGACCGTGGAAAAGGTGGACCTCGGGTGGGATGACCCGGCCTGGGCGTACCACGTCATCTGGTACGCCGGGGCCGATGTCGTCGTCCGCGGGCTCGGGCCGCGTGCGGCCGAGAGCGTGGATCCACTGCTGACGGAGGCTTTGGAGCGACACCGCGATCTCAGGGCATCCGATGTCGTCGGCGCGACCGCCCTGCGGATGGAGATGGGTACCCAGATGAGCCTTCTCCACGAGGAATTCGATGTCCTGCTGACGCCGTCGATGCCCACCGTGGCATTCGGGGCCGGTCGCACCGTTCCGGATGGGTCGCCGTCCCCCGAATGGACCTCGTGGACTCCGTACACCTACCCGTTCAATCTCACCGGACAGCCGGCGATCACCGTGCCGAGCGGATTCGCCGACGGCCTGCCGACCGGGGCGCAGTTCGTCGGCGCACGGCACCACGACGCCACGGTTCTGCGGGTCGCGGCGGCATACGAGGCCGCTGCCGGGTTCACCATGTTGGGGGACCGGGCGTGACCGATGAACAGCGGGGCGGCGTGCGGTCCCGGGATGACCGATTCATCACCGTGACACTGGAGAGGCGAGGCGTCCGCGCCGTGGCGCGGATGCTGGACACCGAGGCGCCGCGCACCGCCGCCGCGGTCTGGGACGCTCTGCCGCTGGGCGGGCAGGTCTTTCACGGGAAGTTCGCGCGCAATGAGATCTACACGTTGCTGCCGGCCTTCGCCCCGGCGGAACCGGGCATGGAGAACACCACCATCACCCCGATACCCGGTGACCTGTGCTACTTCACATTCGACGGGGTGCTCGAGAATCCGGCGTACGGCTACGAGCTCGGATCGGCGCCCGCCGAACATCGGCTCCTCATCGATCTCGCGGTCTTCTACGGTCGCAACAATCTGCTGGTCAACGGCGACGTGGGCTGGGTCCCGGGCAACGTGTTCGCGACGATCGTCGAAGGACTCGACGAGTTCGCCGCTGCCTGCAACGACGTCTGGATGGGCGGCGCGCGCGGGGAAACACTGACTTATGCGCGCCATTCACGGTAAGAAAGAGGGGATGACGGTGACGATGAAGGTGGGGGCCGAGGCTCCGGGTCCGGAGGACCCGGGGACGGACAGAACCGTTGTCCACCAGCCCAAACAGGGTAAATCGCCACGTCGCCGGGTGTTGTCGCCGTTGGTTCAGGAATCGACACCGGCGATCATCGCGCGTAAGTTGCACGATGCGATCGCAAATGGGGACTTCGCACCCGGCTCGCAATTGACGGAGTCGGGCCTGGCGGCCGACCTGGGCGTCAGTCGTGGTCCCCTCCGCGAGGCCATGCAGCGTCTCACCGCTGAGGGGCTGCTGGTCAGCCACCGCAACCGCGGCCTGTTCGTGGTCTCGATGGAGGACGACGACATCCGGGACATGTACGTCGCGCGGACTGCCGTGGAACGCGCTGCCGTGCAGCAGGTGATCGCGCACGGCGAGCAGGAGGCGGTACAGGCGCTGGCCGAGGCGGTCGACGCGATGCGTGACCACATCGAGGAGCCGAACGGCGCCGGGATGGCGGAGGCGGACATGGCCTTTCACCAGACCCTGGTGGAATATGCCGGAAGTCAGAGGCTTTCGCGTCTGCACGAGACAATTCTCGTGGAGACACGGATGTGCCTGCGAGCCATGCGAGGAACGTATTCCTCGGGAAAGGACCGGATCGACGAACACCAGGCGTTGGTGGACGCCATCGCCGCGGGAGACGCCGCGGCGGCGGATGCTCTGATGATCGAGCACATGGCTGACGGGTTGCGTCGCCTGATCGGTGACGGCGAGGACGCCGCCGGCCTTCAGGTGGCCAGGGGCTGATCGCCCGCGGCCGGAGGAAGCACGCAGCCGAGAACTCGCTGCCAGTGCACCTCGTGGGTCCACCGAGCGCTGCACGACGAGCTCGAAACCCTCAGCGGCCCCACGAATCAGGAAGCGCAGATGAGCGATACGACGACAGCAGACACCTACGAGCAGCTCGCACCGGACCCGAACTCTCCCGAGGGCAGGAGACTCCTCCGCAAGGCCATCGGTGCCTCGGCGATCGGCAACGCCACCGAGTGGTACGACTACGGCGTCTACGCCGCGGCCTCGGTCTACCTGACACAGGCATTCTTCCCCGGCGAATTCGGAACCGTCGGCACCATGCTGGGTTTTGCGATCTCGTTTGTCCTGAGGCCGCTCGGCGGCATGGTCTGGGGTCCGATCGGGGATCGCATCGGACGCAAATCTGTTCTCGCGATGACGATCCTGCTCATCTCCGGGGCGACCGCGCTGATCGGTCTGCTGCCCACACACGCGTCGATCGGTTTCTGGGCGCCGGTACTGCTGATCCTGCTCCGCGTGATCCAGGGTTTCTCCACCGGCGGTGAATACGGCGGTGCCGCAACGTTCATGGCCGAGTACGCGCCCGACAACAAGCGCGGCAAGTACGGGTCGTTCCTCGAATTCGGAACCCTCGCCGGCTTCTGCGGCGGCACACTGTTCGTCCTGTTGCTACAGCTGGCGTTGACCGACAGCCAGATGGATCAGTGGGGTTGGCGTATCCCGTTCCTGCTCGCGCTGCCGATGGGCCTGATCGGCCTGTACCTGCGGTCGCAGATGGAAGACACACCCGTGTTCCAGGAACTGGAGCAGGACAACGAGATCAAGGGATCGGCCTACAGCCGATTCAAGGATCTGCTGGTCAACTACCGGCGTCCGATCATCACCATGTTCGGTCTCGTGATCGCGCTCAACGTCGCGAACTACACGCTGCTGGCGTACCAGCCGACCTACTTGCAGAACACGATCGATCTGTCCGAGACCTCGGCCAGCGTCGTCAACCTCATCGGCCAGCTCGTGATGATGTTGCTGATCCCGTTCTTCGGGTGGTGGTCGGATTCGACGGGCCGCAAACCCATGTGGTGGGGTTCGCTGATCGGCCTGTTCGTCCTCGCGCTACCGCTCTATTGGCTGATGGGACAGGGATTCGCCTGGGCCATCGTCGCATTCGTCATCCTGGGCGTGCTCTACATACCCCAGTTGGCGACCATCTCGGCGACGTTCCCGGCGATGTTCCCGACCCAGGTCCGCTATGCGGGTTTCGCGATCTCCTACAACGTCGCGACCGCCGCATTCGGCGGGACGGCGCCGCTGGTCAACGACGCTGTCGTGGAAAGCACCGACTGGAACCTGTTCCCCGCCGTCTACATGATGGGTGCGTGTGCCATCGGCATGGTCGCCCTGTGTTTCCTCAAGGAGACCGCGGGTGCTTCGCTCCGCGGCACCGAGATCCCGAGCCTCGAGAACGATTTCACGGCGCTGCAGAAGCAGGAGGCGAACTAGGGCCCGAGCAGGCGCATCGCGGCGAGGGTGTAAGCCCGCGCCGCGGTGACCAGATCGGCGATGGCGACCGACTCGTCGGGCTGGTGGGCGTCGGTGTTGATGTTGCCGGGTCCGAGCACGATCGACGGGACACCGAGGTCCCGGCTGACGAAACCGCCGTCGCAGGCAGCGGTCCACCCGCCGACGGAGGTGACGGCGCCGGCGTCGACGACCGAACCGACAGCCGTGGTGACAAGCGGATGCGCGCCGTCGGTCGCGAAACCAGGCATCTCCATGGTCACCTGGACGTCGACAGTGATGCCGTCGGTGTCGATCCCGCTGTCGCGGATGGCCGTTCGCAGGTCCTCGGCGATCCGATGCGGGTCCTCGTCGGGCATCAATCGCCGGTCGATGCCGAGTGAACAACCGGGTGCGACCACCGAGATGCCCTGTCCGCCCGCGATGGTCCCGACATTCCAGGTGCCGTGGCCGAGCAGATCGTCGGCGGACTCGGCCAGCCGCTCGCCGTCGGCCCGGATGATCTCGACGATGGCCGCCGCGGCGTCGATGGCACTGCGTCCGTCCGAGGGGCGTCCGGAGTGTGCGGCGCGTCCGGTCACCTCGATCTCGATGTACGACGCGCCCCGGCAGCCCCGGACCACCTGCATGTCGGTGGGTTCGGCCACCACGCAACCGAGGAACTCGTGGTCGGCGGGACGGCCCACGAAGTCCCGCACGCCGGTTCCGTGTTCCTCCTCGTCGACCGTGCATACCAGGCGGACCGGTCCGGAGAGTTCGATGCCGGCCTCGCCGGCCCGGCAGAGGGCGTTCATCGCCGCGACGACGGCGGCGAGTCCGCCCTTCATGTCGGTGGCACCGCGGCCGTAGATCCGGCCGTCGCGGATACGGACCGTGTACGGATCGGCCGACCAATTCGGGCCCGCCGGGACCACATCCGAATGTCCGAGGAACATCAGCCCTGGTGCTGTCCCGGCGCGCACGGTGGCGACGAGATTGGGTCGCCCCGGGGACACTTCGTGCGTCGTGACGTCGAAACCGAGCGTGCGGCAGGCATTCTCGAGGACCGCGACTGCGGCCGACTCGGTACCGCCGGGGTTCTCGCTGGACGCCTCGACCAGGGCCGAGGTGAGCGAGGTGATGGCGGCCTCGTCGATGAAGCCGAGCACTGCGGACTCGGCTGCGGTCAGGTCAGGTTCACCACTCACCCGACCATCTTCTCAAGACTGGCCGTGAGACGCCGGACACCCTCGTCGATCCGCTCCGGGGTGCTCGATGCGAAGCAGAGGCGCATCGAGTTCCGGAAGCGTCCGCCCGGCGACAGCGCGGGGCCGGGGATGAACGCCACACCGTCGGCGAGCGCGATCTCGAAGAGCTCCCGGGTGTCGATCTCGGCGAACTCCTCGCGCAACGTGACCCACAGGAAGAACCCGCCCTCGGGGTTCGTGGTCACCACGCGATCGCCCAGATGACGCGCGATGGCGTCGAGCATGGCGTTCTTGCGCTCTCGGTACAGCACCCGGATCCCGGCGAGGTGGTCCTCGAGACCGCCGCGGGCGATGTACTCGGCGACGATGTGCTGATTGGGCACGTTGGTGCACGTGTCCATCGCCTGCTTGCCGTTGATCAACAGCTGGCGCAGCGACGGATCCGCATCGACCCAGCCGACCCGCCAGCCCGGGGCGAGGATCTTGGAGAAGGTGCGCACGGAGAAGATCAGCGGATCGCCGGGGCTCAGGGTCTGGAAGGTCGGGATGTCGGTGCCGGCGAACCGCAACAGCCCGTACGGATCGTCGTCGATGACGACCGAACCCCAGGTGTGCGCCAGCCGTAGCAGTTCGCGGCGTCGTTCCTCGGACATGGTGACGCCGGACGGATTCTGGAACGTGGGGATGGTGTAGATCGCCTTGGGCGTTTGACGGGTGCGCGCGACGAGCGCCTCCAGCTGGTCGACCTGCATACCGTCGTCGTCGACGGGGACCTCGAGCAGCTGCGCGCCATACGACAGCGCGGTGGCGCTGCCGTTGGTGTACGTGGGGGACTCCACGACGACCAGATCGCCGGGGTCGACGAACAGCTTGCAGGCGAGGTCGAGTCCCTGCATCCCGCCGGTGGTGATGACCAGCCGGTCCAGGGTGGACGGGTCGGGAGTCGTGGCGAGATAGTCGACGAGGAGTTGCAGCAGCCGTGGTTCGCCCTCGGTGGCCCCGTAGGTGAACGACGAGTTGTCCAGGATCTCACCGGCGATCTGACGGAACTCGTCGGCCGGCACCGCCTCGTCCGCCGGGGACCCCATCGCGAAGCGCACGATGTCGTGCGACTGCGCGGCCAGCAGCGAGGTCGACGAATCGATCATCGAACCGACCAGGTCCTTGGCACGGCCCGCCAACGGTAGTGTTGGTGCCGAATGCCGGGTCTGATAGGCGGTTTCGGTTGTGGTCACTTTCTTCACCTCGTCTCTCTGTGGCTACTTCTGGATCAGTTCGCGGGGGAAGTCGGTGAAGGTCTCGACGCCGGTCGGGCTGACGCGGACCGACTCGGACAGCTCGAAACCATAGTTGTCCATCCACATTCCGCAGACGATGTGAAAGGTCATGTTGGTCTCGAGCACCGACTCGTCCTCGCTGCGGATGCTGATGGTCCGCTCGCCCCAGTCGGGCGGATACCCGATGCCGATCGAGTAGCCCAGCCGCGAGGGCTTCTCGAGGCCGTACTTCGCGAGCGTCCAGTTCCACGTGGACGCGAGTTCGCGCGTGGCCACGCCCGGTTTGATGGCCTCGAGCACATTGTTCAGTCCCTCGGCGGTGGCCTTGGCGACGTAGTCGAGGTCCTTGCTCGGGGTGCCGAGCGACACGGTTCGCGCGAGCGGGCAGTGATAGCGGTTGTGTGCACCGGTCAATTCGATGACGACTGCCTCGTTCTCGACGAAAGTGCCCTGGTGCCAGGTGAGGTGCGGGGTGTCGGCCGCCGCGCCGGTGGGCATCATCGGGACGATCGCCGGATAGTCGCCGCCGTACTCCGGGGTGCCGGTGATCTGCGCTTGCGAGATGGCCGCGGCCGCATCGCATTGCCGGACACCGATGTCGATGGTGTCGATGGCGGCGCGCATCGCCTTCGAGCACACCATTCCGGCCTGGCGCATCAGCTGCACCTCGGCGTCGGATTTGACCGAGCGTACCCAGTTGACGAGCTCGAAGCTGTCGACGAGCTTCCACTCCGGGATCGCGTTGAACAGTGCGCGGTAGGCTTTGGGGGAGAAGAAGTGTGAGTCCATCTCCAGACCCACCGACCCGGTGTTGGATGCCGGTGCGATGAGGTGCCGCTGGCGCAGTGACCAGGCGACCCAGTCGAACGGGTGCAGGTGCGGACGGTGCACATAGCTCTCCGGATAGCCGACGATCTGATCGGCCGGCAACCACGTCGTCCGGTGTGCGCCATGCGCATCCATCTCGCGAGCGTAGAAGACCATCTCGCCGTCGATCGGCACGAACAGCATCTGCGGGGTGTAGAACGACCAGGCGTTGTAGCCGATCAGGTAGAAGATGTTGGCCGGATCGGTGACGATGATCGCCGACAGACCCTGACGGTCCATGAGCTCACGGACACGGGTCAGGCGCTGCTCGTACTCGCTGTCGGTGAACAGCTGAGCACCCAGGTACATGGTTTTCTCGCTCCTGCCTGTCTGAACCCAGACCGGTTCCGGAAATGTTGTCAGCGAAGGGGAATCGGCGTGGCCGTGTACTTCATGTCGAGAAACTCCTCGATGCCCACGCGTCCACCTTCGCGTCCGAGTCCCGATTCCTTGACCCCGCCGAACGGGGCCGCCGGATTGGACACGGCGCCGGTGTTGACCCCGACCATACCGGTTTCCAGCGCGGCCGACAGTCTGGCGCAACGGTCGACGTCCTGGCTGAACAGATAGCCGACCAGCCCCCACGGTGTGTCGTTGGCCAGCGCGATGACCTCGTCGTCGGCCGCGGGATCGTCCGGTTCGTCGGCATTGCCGAACGGGACGATCGCGGCCACCGGCCCGAAGATCTCGGTGCGCATGAGATCCGCGTCGAGTCCGACGCCGGTCAAGACGGTCGGTGGATAGAAAAAGCCTGGGCCCTCCGGGTTCTCACCTCCACAGACCACCGTTGCACCCTTGGCCACGGCGTCGGAGACCAGCGTCGAGACCTTCTCGACGGCCGCGCGTTCGACGAGCGGGCCGACCTGGACGTTGTCGGCCGCACCGTCGCCGACCCGCAGCCCGGCCATCTTCGCGGCGAAAGCGGCGGTGAACTCGTCGATCACGCTGCGGTGCACGAAGACCCGGTTGGCGGCGGTGCAGGCCTGACCGATGTTTCGCATCTTGGCGAACATCAGACCGTCGACGGCTCGTGGGATGTCGGCGTCGGCGCACACGATGAACGGCGCGTTGCCGCCCAGCTCCATCGATGTCCGCATGACCGTGCCCGCCGCCTGTCGCAGCAACAGTTTCCCGACCTCGGTCGACCCGGTGAAGCTGATCTTGCGGGCGAGGCCGCTCTCCATCCACTCGGTGACGACCGTCGACGGGTCGCTGGTGGTCACGACGTTCAGCACACCCGGTGGGAGGCCCGCCTCGACGAGGATGTCGGCCAGCAGCAGAGTGGTGAGCGGGGTGAGTTCGGCGGGTTTGATGACCATGGTGCATCCCGCCGCGATCGCCGGCCCGATCTTGCGGGTTCCCATGGCCAACGGAAAATTCCACGGCGTGATCAGGATGCACGGGCCCACGGGTTGCCTGGTCACCACGATCCGATGCGATCCGTCGCCGGTGGTGGTGGAATCGCCGCCGATGCGGACGGCCTCCTCGGCGAACCATCGGAAGAACTCGGCGCCGTAGGCGACCTCGCCCTTGGCCTCGGCGAGAGGCTTACCCATCTCGGCGGTCATCACCGCGGCGATCTCGTCGACCCGGTCCATGATGAGCCGATGTGCGCGATAGAGGATCTCGCTGCGGCTGCGCGGTGAGGTGGCCGCCCACCCGGCCTGATGCGCGGCCGCGGTCTCGAGCGCATGCCTGGCGTCGACGGCGTCGGCGTCGGCGACGCGGGCGAGCACGTCGCCCGTGGCCGGATTCACGACGTCGAAGCGCTCGCCGGAAGCGGCGGGAGTCCATGTGCCACCGATGAACAGGTCGGTGTGGACGCGGGACACGGCTTCGGGAGCGTTGTGCGGGGTCACGGGGGCGGGGGCCGTCATGGTCGTACTCCTCGGATGTCGGTGGCTGTATCGGGTGACGTGGCGAGCAGCTCGGCGAGATGGACTCCGCGTGGCCGCCCGCGGGAGAGGTCGTCGTCGACGGTCGCGAGGTGTTCGACGGCCATCGCGCAGCTGAAACCGTCGGTGACGACGGGCCGATGCGGGGCGTCGCGCAATGCAGGCGCCAGGCCGTTTTCCGCGACGGCCATGCTGACTTCGTAGTGCCCCTTCTCGAAACCGAAGTTGCCGGCGACACCGCAACACCCGTCTGCGGTGTGCACGGTGACCCCGAGGGCCTCGAGAGCGGCGACGCCGACCCGCGCGCCGAAGACCGCGTACTCGTGGCAGTGGGTCTGCAGCGTCACCTCGTCGGGCAGGGCCGGTGGTCGCCAGCCCGCATCGAGCAGGGCGGGGAGGTGGGCGGCGAAACTCCGCACGCGTGCGGCCACGCGCCGCGCGGCCTCGGTCGGGATGAGTTCGGGAAGATCCTTCGCCAGCGCCGCTGCACAACTGGGTTCGACAACCACGATCGGCCTGTCCGTGCCGTCGTCGAGGTCGGCGACAGTGCGGCGCAGTACCTTTCGGGCGCGGCCCAGCTGCCCCGTCGAGATCCACGTGAGGCCGCAACAGTTGTCGGACGCACAGCCGACGGGATTCGATGCACGGTCGACGGAGTGGGCAGCGCGGAGGACCTCGGCCACGGCGGTGGCCACATGCGGGCGGAATGCTCGGGTGAAGGAGTCGACGAACAACACGACCGAGGAACTCGCATCGACGGGGGCGAGAGGTCCGAGGTGGGTGCGCCGGGCCCGATGCGACGCGAACGCGGGCATGGTGCGTCGGGGATCGAGGCCGCCGGCGCGTGCGGCGGGACCGCTGAGCCGGGACCGCAGTGCGCGGTTGAGAACCGGTGCCGCGAGCCCCGCCGCCGACAACCACGCGGGCATCCACCCGAGGGAGTAGTGCGACAGCGGCCGGAGCCGCCGCCGATAGTGGTGGTCCAGGAACTCCGATTTGTAGGTGGCCATGTCGACCCCGGTCGGGCAGTCGGTGGAACACGCCTTGCACGACAGGCACAGTTCCAGGGCCTCGGCGACATCGGTGGACCGCCACCCGTCGTCGACGGTGGGAGCGGTGCGGACCATGTCCTGCAGCACGCGGGCTCGACCGCGAGTGGAGTCCTTCTCGTCGCGGGTGGCCTTGTAGCTCGGGCACATCACCCCGCCGGCATCCGCACGACACCGTCCGACACCGATGCACCCCTGCACCGCGTGGACGAACGGGTCGATGAGTGGGAGCTCCGCGGGATCCGGTCCGGCGGTGTCATGTCCGAGGGTGAAGCTGGTGGGCCAGCTGCGACGCGGCACGTCGGCGAGGGCGAGGTCGGTGGTGATGGGTGCCGGGTCGACGATGCTGCCCGGGTTGAGGATTCCGTGCGGATCCCAGATCGCCTTGAACCGGGCGAACGCCGACATCATCGCCGGGCTGTACATGATCGGCAGGAGTGCCGACCGGGCACGTCCGTCACCGTGCTCGCCGGACAGCGAACCTCCGTGCCGCACCACGAGTTCCGCGGCCTCGGTACAGAAGCGCGCCATCACCGTGCGTCCCTCGGCGGACCGGAGGTCGAAGGTGATGCGGACGTGCATGCAGCCGGCGCCGAAGTGTCCGTACATGACACCGGTGAGACCGTGGTGGTCGAGCAGGCCGGCGAAGTCGTCGAGGTAGTCGGCGAGCCGCTCGGGCGCGACGGCTGCGTCTTCCCAGCCCGGCCAGGATTCGTAACCGTCACCGATGCTCTCGTCGTCGGGATCGGCCAGTCGTGACGAGAGACCCGCGCCGTCCTCGCGGACACGCCAGAGCGCATTGCGGTGGACGGGGTCGTCGACCACCGCGGCGCCGATCATCCGCCCCTGCGCACGCAGGTGGTCCAGGAGCCGCTTGGCGGTGGCCGACACATCGGATTCGGATTGTGCGGCGGCGCTGTGCTCGTCGAGGTCGACGAACAGCCAGGCCGATCCCGCGGGCAGGCCCGCGACGGACTCGCGGCCACGCCGTGCCGCCATCGTGGCGACGATCTTGCGGTCGATGCCCTCGATGGCCGACGGCGCGAACGGCAGGATCGCCGGTACGTCGCGAGCGGCGTCGGCGGGGGAGCGGTAGCCGATGCACAGCAGGAGCTGCGATGTCGCGACCGGCACCAGCGCGACGCTCGCCGACACGACGATCGCGCAGGTTCCCTCACTGCCGACGAGGGCGCGCGCCACGTCGAAACCGTTCTCCGGCAGCAACTTGGCAAGGTGGTAGCCGGAGACCTGCCGCGGAATGGTCTCGAGCTGGGTCCGCAGGATGGCCAGGTTCGCAGCGGTCAGCTCCCGCAGCGATCCGGTGATCTCGGCTGCCCGCGTCACCGCCGCACCGTCGGCGGGATCGGTGGCCCGCAGTCCGTCGCGGGTTGCGGTGAGCAGCAACCCCTCCGCCGTCACGAGATGCAGTTCGACGATGTGATCGCTCGTGCGACCGTGGCGGACCGAGTGATTGCCGCAGGCGTCGTTGCCGATCGCACCGCCGAGGGTTGCACGCGACGCCGACGACGGATCCGGCGCGAACGTGAGCGTGCCGTCGGTCGCGGCCCGTGCCTCGGCGGCGAGGGAGGTCAACACGATCCCCGCACCAGCGACCGCGGTTGCGGATTCGGCGTCGACGGACAGGACCCGATCCAGATGCCGGGACAGGTCGATCACCACTCCGGGGCCGATCGCGTTGCCGCCCATCGAGGTACCGCCACCGCGAGGGACGACGGGTACCCGGTGTTCGTGACACCATCCGACCACCGTCGCGACCTCCCGGGCGGTGTGCGGGAAGGTGACGGCCAGCGGTGGAACCCGGTAATTGGAAGCGTCGTAGGAGTATTCGGCGAGGCGACGCGTCGAGGAGTCTGCGTCGACGCCGAGTCTGGTGAGTTCGGCCGCGATGTCCACCGGAACCGGGCTAACCGAGCGCGGTGGCGAGTGCGGCCGCGAACCGGGCGACGCCGAGGTCGATCTCCTCGGCCGTGACCACCAGAGCGGGGATGAGACGCACGACGTTGGCAGAGGGCCCGCAGGTGAGGGACAACAAACCCTGGGCCGTGGTGGCCTGCTGGACGGCGAGCGCCGCCGCCGCGTCGGGCGTGGTGTTCCCGGCGGCATCCGTGGTGACGAACTCGATCCCGGCCATCAGTCCCAGGCCGCGCACGTCCCCGACCCCGGGGAACGCCGCACACACCTCTCGCAGGCCGGCGAGCAGCTGCTCACCGCGTACGCGCGCGTTCTCGACGAGACCCTCGGACTCGATCACGTCGAGGGTCGCGATCGCGGCGGCGGCCGCGACGGCGTTCCCGCCGTACGTGCCGCCCTGCGACCCCGGCCACGCCTTGCTCATCAGAGCCGTCGGCGCCGCGATCGCCGAGATCGGGAAGCCGGATGCCAGACCCTTGGCGGTGATGAGGATGTCGGGGATCAGTCCGTCGGCGTGCTGGTGACCCCAGAACCTGCCGGTGCGACCGAATCCCGCCTGCACCTCGTCGAGGACGAGGAGGATGCCGTGGCGGTCGGCTCGTTCCCGCAGACCCTGCAGGAACCGCGGCGGGGTGGGCAGGTATCCGCCGTCGCCGAGGACAGGTTCGATGAGGAACGCGGCGGTGTCGTTGGGTGCGACGCGCGACTGGAGCAGATAGTCGAGCTCGCGAAGCGCGAAGTCGACGGCGGTGTCGGTGTCCCAGCCGTATCGGTAGGCGTAGGGGAACGGCGCCATGTGCACGCCGCTCATCAGGGGCGAGAAGCCCGCCGAGAAGCGGGTCCCCGCGGTTGTCAGGCTGGCGGCCGCGACCGTCCGGCCGTGGAATCCGCCCTGGAAGACGATGATGTTGGGTTTCGCGGTGGCCATCCGTGCGAGGCGGATGGCGGCCTCGACGGCTTCGGAACCGGAGTTGGCGTAGAAGACGGAGTCGAGTCCGGCGGGCAGTACCGCCCCGAGACGAGCGGTGAGCTCCAGGAGCGGCGTGTGCATGACGGTGGTGTACTGCGCGTGGATGACCTTGGCGCACTGCGCCTGTGCGGCGGCGACGACGTGCGGGTGGCAGTGTCCGGTGCTGGTCACACCGATACCGGTCGTGAAGTCGAGGTAGTCGCGTCCGTCGGTACCCCGGATCCACGAACCCGCCGCGGTGTCGACGACGACGGGCGTCGCCTGCTTCAGCGCCGGGCTCAGCGACGCGGTCTGGCTGTTGCGGATCGGGGAGTCAACGCTGGCGGTCATGCGTACACGGTGACGCCGGATCGTACGATTGTCAACAATTGGACATCAACGCTGGCCGTCGAGTGTGTCGAGTGCAGCGCTGAGGTCTTGGAGTGCGTGCAACGCCTGTTCCCATCGGACGGGGTCGAGGACTGTCGCCAGTCGGTCGGCTGCCTCGCGGTGCCCGGGGTCGATGGCCCGCACGGCCGCGAGACCCGCCGCCGTGGGGGCGACGAGCTTGGCCCGCCGGTGGGCCGGATTGTCCCGGTATTCGGCCAGTCCGTCGGCGACGAGCAGGTCGGCGGTGCGCTGGACGCTCTGCCGCGTGATCCCCATCGCCCGCGCGACACCCGCGACCGGCAACGGTTCGTCGAGGACCGCGCCGAGTACCTGCCAGCGCGTGGCGGTCAGGGCGGCGGGTTCGGCGAGACGTTCGGCGAGCGCGAGGAACTGGCCGTTGAGGCGGAAGGCGGTCAGTGCCGAGGCCGACAGCAGATCTTGGTGGTCGCTCACTGCTCGCCGGCCAGGGCGTAGAAACCGCTGGGGTCCTGGTGGCCGTAGAGCTGATACCAGGCGTCGAGAACCGGCGGAGAGTAGATGCCGAGCAGTGCGAAGACCTCGCGTGCGAAATCGACGGGTGCGATGGCCGCGGCGGTGATGACTCCGCGATCGGTGACGGCAGGGGCGTCGACGTAGTGTGCGGCTCCGTCATAACCCGTAGGTGTCAGCTGCTCGGGCGCGTTGCTGGTGTGGCGTCGGTCGTCGAGCAGCCCCGCGCGTGCGAGGCCCATTGTGGCTCCGCAGATCCCGGCGACCGGAGTTCCGGCATCCGCCCAGCGCCGGGCGGCGTCGACGAAGGCGTCGTTGGACTCCCAGATCTGGGCGCCGGGCAGGACCAGCATCGCGCTGTCCTCGGGCTGGACGTCGTCGAGTGTGGTGTCGGGCACCATCGTGACCCCGCCGATGGTGCGGACCGGCTCCCGCGAGGCGCCGACGGTCACGATGCGGAACGACCCCGGCTCGGCCTGGTACTCGGGATTGTTGACACCCGATGCCACGTAGCCGAACTCCCAGTCCGCGAGGGTCGGGTACAGGGCGAGATGGACGGTTTTCATGATGCCTCCTCGAAACGACGATGACAGCATCCTGTCATTAAGACAGGATGCTGTCAATAGCGCCTCGGCTCAGCTCCGCGGACGCTGTCGTCGTGGCGGTCGTCCGGCGAGGGCCGGCGCGGTCTCCCGGATGACCATCAGGCAGCAGAGGCTGATCGCCATCAGTGCTGCCGCGTAGATCCCCACGGGGATCACACTGCCGGTGGCACTGACGATCCGGTTCGCGATCATCGGGGCCAGGCCGCCGCCCAGCACCGCGCCGACCTGGAAGCCGATCCCGATGCCGCTGTAGCGCTGCGTGATCGGGAACAGCTCCGCGAAGGTCGTCAGCATCGGACCGTAGACGAAGCCGGTGAGCGCGAACCCGATCGAGATGACCGTGATGCAGGCCGCCAGGGACCCGGACGCGGTGACCCAGAACAGGATCGGCGCGAACAGCAGGGAGGTGACCATGCCGAATCCGATCACCGTCTTGCGGCCCAGCCGGTCGGACAGGTGACTGCCGAGCACGACGGTCGCGGCGTGACAGGCGAGCGCCAGCGTACTGCCCAGGACCACCGGCGACCGCTCGAAGCCGCGTCCCGGATCGGTCTCGGTCAGGAAGGAGAGCATGAACGTGAACAACAGGAAGGCGTAACAGTTCTGACCGACGTTTATCCCGGCGGCCAGGGCGACACGACGCCAGTTCTGCCGGAGAACCGCGAAGGCCGGCGGCGAGTTCTCCTCGGCCCGCTTGGACTCGACGAAGTCCGGTGTCTCGCTGACCCGGGACCGCGTCCACACCCCGATCGCCAGTACGACTCCGCCGATGAGGAACGGGATGCGCCAGCCCCACGCCAGGACCTGCTCCATGGGCATCAGCAGCACGAGCGCGAACGACAGATTGGCCAGGATGCCGCCGACCGGCGAACCGAGGGTGACGAAACACCCGTACAGACCACGCCGGTGTGCCGGCGCGTGTTCGGCGGCGAGCAGGGCCGCGCCGCCGATCTCACCGCCTCGTGAGATGCCGTGCACCATGCGGAGGAAGATCAGGATGATCGGCGCCACGATCCCGATGGCCTGGTAGTCGGGGAGGACGCCCATCGCCAGGGTCGACCCGCCCATGAGGAGGAAGGCCGCGGTCAGCGCCTTGCGCCGACCGAATCTGTCCCCGAAATGTCCGAAGATCAGGGCTCCGATCGGCGCCATCACGAAACCGACCGCGAAGGTCGCGAATCCGAGGAAGGTGCCGAACCAGGGATCGTCGACGTTGAAGAAGATCTTGTTGAAGACCAGTGCCGTCGCGGTGCCGTAGATCGCGAAGTCGTAGAACTCCATGATCGTGCCGACGCCGGACGCGACGGCGACGCGGGTGGTGCGCTCCCGCCGGGGCGGGGCGGCACTCGGTGCCGACGGGTCGGGTGGTGCAGAGTTGTCGAGAGTTACCACGGATCACTCCTCATCGGTGGTCGAACGGGCCCTGGAGGCCGGCATTCGTTTGGCTGTACTCGTGGATGGATCGATTGTGTCGGACCCGCGGCTCGCGGGGAATCGGGAAAAGCTTTACCGCGCCGACTCATTGGACGCGACCGGGCGTGCTTCACCGCGCCGCCGGGACTCCGGTGGCGGGACGTGGGCGTCTCCGGTCGGGTCAGTCGGCCTTGCTGAACTCCTCGTGGCGGGCGAGGCGTCCGACGGCGTCGAGCACTCGGGCGAAGTCGGCGATCCGCTGCGCCCGGTAGTCGGCGACGGTCGCCGGGTCGAACTCGTAAAAGCCTGCGCCGTCGGATATCCCACGGCGGCCGGACGTCATGTTCGTCTCGACCAGCGCTGCTGGTGCGAACCTCTCGCCGAGCTCTCGACGCAGGTAGTTCGACGCGTGGAAGAGGGTGTCGCAGCCGCCCCAGTCGATGAACTCGAGCAACCCGAGAACCGCGAAGCGCGAACCGAATCCGATGCGGACAGCGGTGTCGATGTCCGCGGCGCTCGCCACCCCCTCGGCCACCATGCGCGCTGCCTCGTTCATCACCAGCGCCTGGAGCCGGGGGACGATGTACCCGGGCGAGGGGGCGCACACCACGGGGACCTTCCCGACCGCTACCAGCAGGTCGCGGGTGGCCTCGACGGCCCCGGGACTCGTCGCCGTGCCGGGCGCCACCTCGACGAGCGGCATGAGATCGGCCGGGTTGAGCCAGTGCGCGTTGAGGAATCGCGCCGGCGCCGCCAGCGAGCCGGCGAGTTCGTCGACGAGGAAACTCGACGTGGTCGACGCGATGGGGACGGTGTCGCCGACCATGGCCTCGATCCAGGTGAGCGTGTCGCGCTTGACCTCCGCGACCTCGGGCACGGCTTCGAAGACGAGATCCGCCCCGGCCATCGGGGCGAGGGCGTCGACCTCTCCGACGACCGTCACCAGAGTCGCGACGTCCTCGAGGTCCTCGACCGCCAGCAGGCCGAGCGTGACCTTGTGCGCGAGTGCCTGCCGAACCGATGCGCGGACCCCGTCGAGATAGGCCGCTGCGCCGGCGCCGCGGTCGCGGAGGTCGACGACCGTCACCGCGACATTCCCGAAGGCCAGCGCAGCGGCGATGCCCTGGCCCATCCGGCCGGCGCCGACAACGGCGACGTGGCGGCCCGTCACTGCGCCGGCCCGTCGTGGAGAAATGCCCGCATGCCGGACGGGTCGAGGTCGGCCAGCCCCAGGTTCGCCAAGGTGCGCCCGCGGGTCGCGGCCGGGCGGCCGGTGACCGCCCCGGCGAGGGCGAGCAGGCCGTCGGCCACCGGAGACGGCACGTCCGCCCACGTCGCCACGGAACTCAGCAGCGCGAGACCGATCTCGACGTCCTCGGTCATGTAGCGGTGGGTCCGCAGGTCGATGTTCTCGCGCCAGTCGCCGCTGTCGGTGAGCTTCTCGTGGGCGGCGTTGCCGTACATCCACTCGTCGCCGTCGGCGGTGTAGTGGTCGGCGAGCGGGAAGTGCGGCGCACCGTAGCCGAGTGCCTCCCGGACCGCGATGCGCTCGGCGTCGAGCGCGGAGGTGACCCGCCGGATGGAGTCCTGGGTACCCTCGTTGTGGATGTCCCATGACGGAAAGTGTTCCAGTGGACCGGCATTCATCAGGATGAGCGGCGGGTGGATGATGGGCCCGGCGTTCATCAGCGCGCCGCTGAGGGCGTCCTCGACGCGCTCGACGGCGGGGTAGACCTCGCCGAGAACCGCGAGCGCCCGGTCGGTGTGCCGTGCCGGGAAGACCCCCGTGGGCAGGCGCGTGGCGTATCCGCTGACCACGACGCGGGTGTCGCCGTGTTTGCGCGCGAGGTAGGGCAGGGTGCCGGTCTCGGCGAACGCGACGTCGGCGGGGTTTCCCGCCGCGCGCACGGCTTGGGCGAACACGATCGACCCGAAGCTGCCCGGCGGCAGGTAGACGATCTGACCGTCGCGCAGGTGCGGCGCGAGTTGCCGGGCGAGCGATTCGTGGGCGAAGGCGGGAACCGGCGCGACGACGACCTCGGCGTTGGACACCGCCTCGGCGAGATCGGCGACGATCGAGATGCCACCGCCGGTTCCACCGCCCGTGTCGCCGTCGCCGAGGTGCAGACCGTCGACACCGATCTGCCGCCGGCCGAGGTGATCGTCGATGTCGAGCGTCCCGCGCTCGACCAGCGACGAGAACGCCGCGGAGTCCCGTCGCCACCAGGTGACATGGTGGTCCTTCTCGCTGAGTTCCGCCGCAGCCGCGTAAGAGCCGTGACCTCCGCCGATGACGCAGACCTTCACTGATCGTCCTCCTCGTTTCCGGACCGCCCGTGCGGCCACTGGGTGTTGGGAGGAAACGTAGGAGCGCTGCCGCGGGCTGTCCCGGCGACTGCCGATACCGAAAAAAGTTCACCGCGTGATGCAGGATTGTTGCGTGCCGGACGACCTCGATTATCAGATCGTTCACGCTCTGCAGGTCGCGCCACGGGCGCCCTGGGGCGTGGTCGGCGACGTCGTGGGCGTGAGCGCGGCGACCGCGGCCCGTCGCTGGGAGCGGCTCGTCGACAGTGGGCTCGCCTGGATCGTGACCTATCCCGGTGCCGCGTACCTCAACACCCGCTGCAGCGCCTTCGTCGAGGTCCAGGCGTCGTCGCGGCGCGAGGAGCTCGTCGAGCATCTCGCCGCCGACCGGCATGTGGCCACGATCCAGCGCACCGCGGGCGACGGCGACCTCCTGCTGACCGTGATGGTCCCGGACCTCGGTTTCCTCGGCGACTGGGTGCAGCGCCTCGCCGAGACCGAGGGCGTCGCCAGGACGCGGACGAGGGTGGTGATGCGGGTCTTCGGCGAGAGCGAACGCTGGCGGGTGCACACGCTCTCCGACGCCGACGAGTCGGTGCTCGGCGAGTACCGGCCCGAGCATCGTCCGCTGGTGCACGGACCCGACGAGATGGATCTGCGGCTCATCGCCGCGCTGGCCGAGGACGGTCGACGCTCGGCGGTCGACCTGGCTGCCGCGAGCGGACTGAGTGCGCCGACCGTCCGGCGTCGGCTGACCGCCCTCGTCGCCGAACGCGTTCTGTCGATCAGATGCGAAGTGGCCCATGTCATCAGCGGCTGGCCGGTCACGGCGAACGTGTGGGCGCGGGCGTCGTCGCGGTCGATCTCGGCGCTCGTAGACGCGCTCGACGACCTGCCCCAGGTGCGGGTGTGTTGCGAGGTGACCGGCACCGCGAACATCGTGATGGGCGTGTGGTTGCACACCATCGGCGAGTTGTCGGAGTTCGAGCAGCAACTCGAGAGCCGGGTACCGGGGCTCGTCGTCGCAGACCGTTCGGTCACGCTGGAGACCCCCAAGCGACTGGGCTCGCTGCTCGACCGGTCGGGCTGCCGCACGGGGTCGGTTCCGGTGGTGCTGTGACATGGCCACGTCGACCACGCTGCGCTTCGCCCTACTGATCACCGCGGCATGTGGGTTTCTCGACAGCTACACGTACCTGTCGCGCGGCGGGGTGTTCGCCAACGCCCAGACCGGAAACGTCATCCTCCTCGCGCTGAATCTCTCGGAGCGACACTGGTATCAGGCGTCCGGCCATCTGTGGCCGATCCTCGCGTTCCTCGTCGGCGTCGTGCTCGCGGTGCACGTGAAGGCCGGCCGATTCGACCGTCTGCTCGTCTATCCCATCCGGGTGACGATGGCGCTGCAGGTATTGATCCTCGTCGTGATCGGCTTCGTCCCCACCTCCGTACCGCATTCATTCGTCACCATCCCCATCTCATTCATCACGGCCATGCAGATCGAGCTGTTCCGCAACATCGGCGATCTCAACTACATCGCGGTGGCCACGACCGGAAATCTCATGCGGCTCGTGGAGGCCGGGTACGGCGTGACCGTCGACCGGACGCCGGATGCGCGGAAGGCCCTCGCGGTCTACGGTCGCCTGGTGGGGGCGTTCGCGGGTGGCGCACTCGTCGGGGCGGTCTGCACCCAGCTGCTGGGCGGTCGCGCCGCCTGGCTACCTGCCGGTTTCCTCGCGGTGACGCTGTTGCTCTTCGTGATCGACGATCATACCGATCCGTCGCCTACGGTGGGGTAATGACAACGCAGGCGCCCGTCATTGCACTGTTGATCTCGCCCGACGATCCCCCGCCGGGAAATCTGGCCGAGATCGAAGAACTCGCGACGGTACGACTCTGCACGGCAGACGATCTCGGCGCCGCCCTGCCGGGCGCGGACGTTCTCGTGCTGTGGGACTTCTTCTCCCGCGGGCTCGCCGAGCACTGGGGTGAGGCGACGGCATCCCTGCGCTGGGTGCATGTGTGCGCCGCGGGAGTGGATTCGCTGCTCTTCGACGAATTGCGGTCCTCGGATGTCGTCGTCACCAATGCCCACGGCGTCTTCGACCGTCCCATCGCGGAATTCGTCCTCGCCGCGATCCTCGCCCACCACAAGGGTTTACACGAGTCGATGGCCTTGCAACGCGACCACGAGTGGCGACACCGCGAGACGGTGGCCACCCACCGCACCTCCGCGCTCGTGATCGGTACCGGCGGGATCGGTCGAGCGACCGCGAAACTGCTTCGCGCCGTGGGCATCCGGGTGGTGGGAGCGGGCCGGACCGCGCGCGCGTCGGATCCCGACTTCGGACACGTCGTCGCCACCGACGACCTCGCCGCGCACATGGGCGGTTTCGACACCGTCGTCGCGATCGCTCCGCTGACCGAGCAGACCGCCGGGATGATCGACGCGGCGGTACTGGCGGCGATGAAACCCGGCGCGCACCTCGTCAACGTCGGACGCGGCGAACTGGTCGACGAGGCGGCCCTCGTCGCGTCGCTCCGGTCGGGGCATCTGGGGGCGGCCACGCTCGACGTCTTCGTCACCGAGCCGCTGCCCGCCGACAGCGAACTGTGGGACCTGCCCGGGGTCGCGATCTCGGCCCACATGAGCGGAGACGCCGTCGGATGGCGCGAGGCGCTGGCCGAGCAGGTCCTCGACAACCTCCGGCGCTACGTCGCGGCGGGCACCGAGGAGCCGGCCGACGTGCTGGTCAACGTCGTCGACAAGGAACGCGGGTACATCCGGGTAGGCGGATGACCTCACCGCGGGCCTGCCGATAGTAGGCTGTAGCGCGATGACCACCGTCTATTTCCTGATCGCAGCCGTGGCCCTACTGGGTGCGGGTGTCCTGTTGTGGCTCGACCGCCAGCGGTCGAGCGTTGCACGGCACCAGCGTGCGGTCTGGGGCGACGAGCACGAGTTCAAGTTCCGCGAGTCGGACACCAAGCTGCGCAAGGTCTTCCGTCGCGCCACCATGAATGTGGGCGACCACATCCCGGTGCAGGACGTCGCCTACGGACACTACGCCGGGGTGGAGGCCGTGGTCTTCGACCTCGCCGAGACCGCGACCGTGATCGCCGTCCGACGGTCCTCGCCGTCGCATGTCGTCGTCGACCTGCGGCACGAAGACGTCCTCGCCCCCGCGGAGGAGGACGTGGAACTGCTGGGCGCGATGGGTCCGCGTGTCATGTTCTCCAGCAATCTCGACGTCGCCCGCCGGGTGTGCGACCGCCGGATGGTCGCGCTCGCCAACAAGGCGCCAGCGTTCGTCGAGGTCCTGTGGAACGAGGGCAACTGGGCGCTCGGTTCGATGCCGGTGACCAACGACCCGGCCAAGCTGAACACCGGCCTGGAGGTCGTCCGCCGGTTCGCCGACCTTCTCCGGGTGCTGCCGCCGACGCGGGAACCCGAGGACTCGCCGGATCCGCGCGACCCGCACGGACCCACCCGGGCCGAGCTCGCCGACGAGAAGACCGAGTCACTGCGGGACAAGCGCAGGCGAGAGGCCGCGGCCGCGCCGTCCGGCGGTGGGGCGCCGGCCGGGGAGTCCGAGAACCAGGCCGCGACGCGGAAGCCTCCCACTCCGTCCCCGGCGTCGCCGACGACCGGAGGCCGGCGGATGACCCCGATGCCCGTGCGTGGGTCCGGGACCCGCGGGCACGCCGGAACGGCTGACCAGACACCTCGCCGTGACACCGGCGAGCGGCCCAACCGCCACCGCAACTGATCGCGCCACCACCCCACGCAGCCGGAGATCGAATCCCGGCACGTCGATCGAGAGGGAAGTCGCATGTCCTCGTCCGCCCCGGTTCCTGCCGAGACCCCGCGGGTCGACCCGACCGCGAAGGCACGGCTGGCCGAGCTCGTCCGCGAGCTCGCCGTCGTGCACGGCAGGGTGACGCTGTCGTCCGGTAAAGAGGCCGACTACTACGTCGACCTGCGTCGGGCGACCCTGCATCACGAGGCCTCGCGGCTCATCGGGCGGCTGATGCGCGAACTGACCGCGGACTGGGACTACGTCGCCGTCGGCGGCCTGACATTGGGTGCGGACCCCGTGGCGACGTCGATCATGCACGCCGACGGGAAGCCGGTCGATGCCTTCGTCGTCCGGAAGGCCGCCAAGGCGCACGGCATGCAACGCCAGATCGAGGGGCCCGACATCGAAGGTCGAGACGTGCTCGTCGTCGAGGACACCAGCACGACCGGCGCCTCGCCGTCCACGGCTGTCGAGGCCGTGCGCGGCATCGGGGGCAACGTCGTCGGCGTGGCCACCGTCGTCGACCGCGCGACCGGCGCCGATGCGGTCATCACCGCGCTCGGCGTGCCGTACCGCTCCCTCCTGGATCTCGGCGATCTCGGGCTTGCCTGACGCCGGGTCGGGGGACCCCGACGATCTCCCAGCCCCGGATCCCGCCGAGGATCCCGATGTCGTACCCGGTCCCACCGAATGGCAGACCGGGCCGACCGTCGGCGTGGGGCCGTGGGCCGACGAGCACCCCGGCCGTCCCGTTCCCGACGATCCGCGCCTCGACGGCGAGCTTCTCGCACACGGTGACACCCGCAACGTCGTCGACGCCTATCGGTACTGGTCGAGGGAGGCGATCGTCGCCGACATCGACGCTCGCCGGCACCCGCTGCACGTCGCCATCGAGAACTTCGCACACGACGCGAACATCGGCACGGTGGTGCGCACCGCCAACGCCTTCGCGGTGGCCGCCGTCCACATCGTCGGACGACGCCGCTGGAACCGTCGCGGAGCGATGGTGACCGACCGCTATCAGCACCTGATGCACCACGAGACGGTGTCCGATCTCATCTCCTGGGCTCGCGACGAGGGGCTGACCGTGGTGGCGGTGGACAACACTCCCGGTGCTCGTCCGCTCGAAACAGCCGATCTACCGCGCGACTGCGTGCTGCTGTTCGGTCAGGAGGGCCCCGGGGTCAGCGACGATGCGCAACGCGAGGCCGATCTCACGGTGTCGATCGCCCAGTTCGGTTCGACGCGCAGCATCAACGCGGGCGTGGCCGCCGGAATCGCCATGCACGCATGGGTCCGGCAGCACGCCGACCTCGACGCCGCGTGGTGAGGGAAGCTCAGTTCTTGGCGTCGTCGGACGCGGGGAGGGGCTCCTCCTCGACGACCTTCTTGCGCGAGCGCAGGATGCGCTTGACGATCTCGGTGATGATCGGCAGAACCGAGATGAAGACGATGAACAGGAAGATGTAGTCGATGTTGTCGCGGATGAACTCGATCTGGCCCAGGAAGTAGCCGAGCAGCGTGACTCCCGCACCCCAGGCGACCGCGCCGATGATGTTGTACGTGAGGAAGATCGGGTACCGCATCTTCGCGGCACCGGCGACCAGCGGGGCGTAGGTCCGCACGATGGGGACGAAGCGCGCGAGGATGATCGTCACCGGACCGTGCTTCTCGAAGAACTCGTGTGCTTCCTCGATGTAGACCTGCTTCAGGATCTTCGCGTCCGGCCGGAACAGCGAATACCCCGCCTTCTTGCCGATCCAGTACCCGACCTGGTCACCGAGGAAGGCCGCGATGGGGATCAGGACGAGGAGCACCCACAGCGGGGCGAAGGGCTCGATCTCCGCCGACTTCGCCGCCACGATGAGCCCGGCGGTGAAGAGCAGCGAGTCGCCGGGGAGCAGCGGGAACAGCAGACCCGACTCGATGAACACGACCAACAGCAGACCGGCCAGCATCCACGTGCCGAACGAGTTGAGCAGGTTCACCGGATCCAGGAATCCCGGCAGGAGCGCCAGGTTGGTGGTCGTGGTGGCAAGCGCGGAGTCGATCACGGGGACCCAGAGTACCTGCGCGTGGGGCGAGGACAGAATCTCACGGGTCCGCCACCGCCGGTTTCCAGCAGGTCCGGGCATGAATGGTGCCCGCGCCGGGTGATGTGGCACCTGCCATACTGAGTGAAGTCCGGCCGCGGGAAGTCCGGCTGCTCGCCACCGAAGCACCAATCGACGGCGAGAGAACCCGAACACCAGAGCACATCAACACCCTGGAGGATCCGTCGATGCCCATTGCAACCCCGGAGCAGTACGCCGAGATGTTCGACAAGGCGAAGAAGGGCGGTTACGCATTCCCCGCGATCAACTGCACCTCGTCGTCGACGATCAACGCCGCCATCAAGGGTTTTGCCGACGCAGGCAGTGACGGGATCATCCAGTTCTCGACCGGTGGCGCCGAGTTCGGGTCCGGCCTGGGTGTCAAGGACATGGTGACCGGTGCGGTCGCGCTCGCCGAGTTCGCGCACGTCGTCGCCGAGAAGTACGACGTCCTCATCGGCCTGCACACCGACCACTGCCCCAAGGACAAGCTCGACACCTACGTCCGCCCGCTGCTGCAGGTGTCGCAGGAGCGCGTCGACGCCGGCCGCAACCCGCTCTTCCAGTCGCACATGTGGGACGGCAGCGCCGTGCCGCTCGACGAGAACCTGGAGATCGCCAAGGAGCTGCTGGCGAAGGCCGGCGCAGCCAACATCATCCTGGAGATCGAGATCGGCGTGGTCGGCGGCGAGGAGGACGGCGTCGAGAACGAGATCAACGACAAGCTGTTCACCACCCCCGAAGACTTCGAGAAGACCATCGAGGCCCTCGGCGCCAGCGACTCGGGCAACCGGTACCTGCTCGCCGCGACCTTCGGCAACGTGCACGGCGTCTACAAGCCGGGCAACGTGAAGCTGCGCCCCGATGTCCTCAACACCGGCCAGGAGGTCGCCGCGAAGAAGCTGGGCCTCGGCGACGGAGCCAAGCCCTTCGACTTCGTCTTCCACGGCGGATCGGGCTCGCTCAAGAGCGAGATCGATGAGGCCCTGAGCTACGGCGTCGTCAAGATGAACGTCGACACCGACACGCAGTACGCCTACACCCGCCCGGTCGCCGGCCACATGTTCAGCAACTACGACGGTGTGCTGAAGGTCGACGGCGACGTCGGCAACAAGAAGGTCTACGACCCGCGCAGCTGGTCGAAGAAGGCTGAGACCAACATGAGCGAGCGCGTCGTCGAGGCGTGTAACGACCTCAAGTCCAACGGCAAGTCCCTGACTGCCTGACGGAGAGTCCCACGATCGCTGCCCGCACCCCGAAAGGGTGCGGGCAGTTGTCTTTTCGGGTCACCAGCCTGTTGGTGAATCCGGCGTCGGATCGCGTTCTGACCACCACGTGCTCAGACGCCAGACGGTCGCGCCGACGATCGGAACGATCCAGACGATGCTCAGCCAGGCCACACTGCGTTGCAGGCCCAAGCGATGACCGACGACGTCGACCGTTGCAAACATCGACAGGGTGATCCATACGGAGAACAGGACGAGGGATGCGAAAGCAAAATAGACCACACGGCTGAGATCCGCGCTGCACGCAGCGTCTGGAGCGCATTCTGAAAGTCCGGCCTCGGCAAGCAGCACAGGTGCAATCTACCCATCGCCGGTGGTTGAACAGTGTCGCACAGGATGAAATTGCCGCGGTCCCTCGATGCTCGCAGCGTCGCGACATCTGTGTGTTCATCGATGAGGCCAAGCCGGCGAACCACCTACGTGTCCGTGCTGGAGCGCCTCAGGTGAGGGCGAGCCCGACGACGACCGCGGCGGCGAGCGCGACCATCACCAGCGCCGCGATGACGACGGCCGGGTCGACGCGCGACCGGGACCGTTGCGGCGAACCGACGTCGTAGGGACGGATTCGATTGCTTCGGACCCGGTTGTCCGGCACGGGACGGATGTCCGTCGAAAGACCCCGGCGTGGCGTCGTGCCCGCAGGTGGTGCCGGTCGGGACGGGGGCGTGAAGTAGCCCGGCGCAGAACGGTTACGCGGGCCGGCCGGCGGTGGGCCGGACCGATGTCCGCTCGTCACGTGGGGTTGCAGACCTTCCAGTCGTCGCCGTCGCGCTGCAGGTTCAGCGTGACGGTCTCGGGCTGATCGGGTGAATTGGTGTGTACCGCGACCACTTCGACGACGGCCTGGTCACCGCCTTCGACGACGCGGACCGCGTTGATCGCCTGCGTCTGCACGAGTTCGTTGCGGGCCCGTTGCGCCTCGTAGGTGCGCTGGTACGCGGCGTCGTCGAAATCGCTGTAGAAAGCGTTGAGCTCGCCGCAGGTGACCGACCGCAGGGTCGAGAGGTCACCCTCGTACAGTGCGGTCGTGTAATCCATGGCCACGGTCGCGGCCTCGTCGGCGGGCGCCGGTGCGCGCAGGCTGTTGTAGGCGAAGATGCCGCCGACGACGGCCACGATCACCACCACGACCGCTGCCGCCGCGATCAGCAGCCCCTTGCCGCGCTTCTTCTTCGGTGACGTGGGGCCGCTACCCGGGATGACCTGCGGTTCGCGGTCGGTGGTCGTCCAACCCTCGGTCGATGCAGCAACGGCGGGCTCCGGTGTGGTCCGGGCCTCCTCCTCGGCCGGCGCGGACGTCTCGGTCCGCGCAGAGGCGGCGGCAGCGGCTGCCGCGGGGATCACGGTCGTCGCGGCGTCCGATCCGGAGTCCTCGGCGGCAGCCTCGGTCTCGGTGTCGGTGGTGTCCGTCTCGTTCGTGTCGGTGCTCCCACCGGCGGGGACGGTGATCGCCTCGGTCGGCGAGTCGGCCTCTGTCTCCGCCGTCTCGTCCGCCGCTGCGGTGGTCTCTGCCGTTTCGTCCGCCGCCGCTGCCTCGGGTGCCTCGTCCTCGAGAACCGCCGGCTCGGTCGTGTCGGTGGCGTCGGCCGGCTCGTCGTCCACCGGCTCCGCCTCGGCGTCCGGGTCGACGACGGGGTCCTGGTCTGCTTCTGATGCGACACCGGACTCGTCCGGTGCAGTCTCGTCCGGCGCGGCTTCGTCCGTCGCCGTGTCGTCGTCCACCGGCTCGGCTTCGGCCTCCGCGTCAGCATCGGTCTCGGCGTCGGAATCGGCATCGGCATCGGCCTCGGTCTCGGCGTCGGAGTCATCGGGAGCCGATCCGGCTGCCACCGCGGCCGCACCCGCCGCTGCCACACCGGCGCTGACCGCGGTACCCGTCGACGGGTCCGTGTCGTCGGGAAGCGTCGGTTCGGCGGTCGCCTCGGTATCCGAATCCGAATCCGAATCCGGCTCGGGCTCAGTGGATTCGGACTCGGGAGCCTCGGCGTCGGGCGGCCCGGACTCGGTGTCCGAGGCTGCTGTCTCAGAGTCGGCGAGCTCGGCTTCGGGGGATGCTGCGTCGGGCCCCGGGGCTGTCGGGTCGATGTCGTCGAGGTCCTCGAGCTCGGCGGCGTCGGGGAGATCCGACCGTTGGATGACGGTGGTCGCCGAGTCGCTCGGGCCGAGGCGCTTCGGTGCAGGAGTGGCGTCGTCGGGGGCGCTTTCGTCGGCAGCGGTCTCGCCGGTCTCCGCGGACTCGGGTTCCGCACTCAGCGGGTCGATGTCGTCCAGGTCCTCGAGGTCCTCGGCCGACGGCAGGCTGTCGCGGTTGATCACCTGGGTGGCGCCGTCGATCCCGCGCCCACCCTTCGGTTTCGGTGCTGCGGGCTTCTTCGCGGCACCGTCCGCCGTGGACGCGTCTGCCGTGGACTCCGCGGCGGTCGCCTCGGTCGTCGCGGCCTTGTCCTCGGCGGTCTCGTTCTTGGTGGAATCGTCCACAGCTGGCTCGCGGCCCTCTCTGCTGGTGCTGGGTGGAGTGGCGTCGGTGCCGGTCGGAGTGGTGCCGGGCACCGGTCGTGCACCCGTCCGGCGAGCGCGACGATCATCCCGAACCTGTTTCAGGGTCGACAATGCCCTGGTGACAGCAGCTCTCGGCCTCTCGGATCGCGCCATCGACTGTTTCACCCCGTATTCGCCATCGCACGACTTCGGTCCGGCCGCCCGACGACGCCGATCACCGGGGGCAGCAGGACCGATTGCGTCATTCACCCTAGCGAACGGCCCGACATTCCAGCACTAGGGCGTTTGATCGAACGGACGGCCCCGGGCGGCACGATGCTTGAATAGAGGACATGACGTCTTTCGGAGATCTTCTCGGCCCGCAACCGGTTCTGCTCACCGGGGACGACGACGCCGAATCAGACCTGCTCAACGGTGCCGCCGCGGCGGAGGTCGCGGCCGCGCATCCGACCGCCTCGATCGCCTGGGCCTACCTTGCCGAGGCGGCTCTCGAGTCGTCGAAGACCGCCGCGGCCGGTGACGACATCGACTCTGCCGCGGTGATCGCGGCGTACGCCTATGCGCGGACCGGTTATCACCGCGGCCTCGATCAACTGCGACGACACGGCTGGAAGGGTTTCGGGCCGGTGCCGTGGAGCCACGAACCCAATCGCGGCTTCCTACGGTGCGTCGGGGCGCTCGCCCGGGCCGCCGAACTGATCGGCGAGGAAGACGAACACCTGCGTTGCCTCGACCTGCTCAACGACAGCGATCCACGCGCGGCCGCCGAACTCGGCCTCGTGTGATCCGACCGGTCACCCGCGGATGACGTCCGCCTGATGGCAGCAAGAGCCGCGAACCCGTCGTATCCGCGCCGGGTGTTCAACGCGATGCCCGCGCCGCTGAAGAACCGGCTGCGCCGGCTACGCGTGTCGTTGGTGCCGATCGTCCAGTGTGCGCTGGCCGCCGGGGTGTCATGGTGGATCGCGGTGGAGGTCTTCGTCCATCCCGATCCGTTCTTCGCGCCCATCGCCGCGGTGATCTCCCTCGGCCTGTCCCTCGGGCAGCGGTGGCGCCGGGCCGCCGAACTCGTCGGCGGCGTCGCGATCGGCATCCTCGTCGGCGACCTGTTCATCAGCCTGGTCGGCGAGGGGGCCTGGCAGATCATGGTCGTCGTCGCCCTGGCGATGACGGTGGCGGTCTTCCTCGACGACGGCCCGCTCGTCCCCATGCAGGCGGCCTCGTCGGCCGCGCTGGTCGCGACGCTCCTCCCGCCCGGCGGCGTGGCGGGTTTCCATCGCGCGCTCGATGCGCTCATCGGCGGGCTGGTCGGCATCCTCGTGGGGGCGCTCCTGCCGGTGAATCCGGCGAGCCGGGCGCGCCGTGACGCGGCCGGCGTCCTCGCGACGGTCCGCGACGCCGCCCGCCAGCTGGCCACCGGACTGCGCGAGCGCGACGAGGAACTCATTGCCGCCGCACTCGAGTCCGGGCGCGGGACGCAGGCCGCGATCAACAAGATGCGGTCGGACATGACCGGCGGGCGCGAGGTCACGCGCATCTCACCGCTCTACTGGGGCTCCCGGATGCGGCTGGACCGGATCTCGGCGACCGCCGACCCCATCGACAACGCGGTCCGCAACTTCCGCATCATCGCGCGGCGTTCGCTCGGCATGACCCAGCGGGGTGTGCCGGTGCTCCCCGAGCTGATCGAGATCATCGACGATCTCGCCGGGGCCTTCGAGGTGCTGCGCGCGATGATGATGGCCGATCCCGGTGAGGAACCCGATCAGGCCGACGCGGCCCGGGTGATCCGCAGCATCGTGCGCAAGGCCCGCGTCGACCTGGTCACCAACAGCGAGTTGTCGGAGGCCGCGTTGCTCGCCGAGATCCGCTCGCTGCTCGTGGACCTGCTGATGACGGCGGGTCTGCGCAGGTCCTCCGCACTGGCGACCCTCCGGAGCTGACCGACCTGTTGCCACATATGCGAACTTCTGCATATATTGACCGGCATCATGGGGCACTCACATTCGCACTCGCACGCTCCCACGGCCGGGGGCCGGCGCCGCCTCTGGCCGATGGTGCTGGCCGTCGCGCTCATCGGCGGCTACTTCGTCGTCGAACTGGTCACCGGCATCCTGGTGAACTCGCTGGCACTGATCGCCGACGCCGGCCACATGCTGACCGACGTCGTCGCACTCGTCATGGGCCTGATCGCACTGCTGCTCGGCCGTCACGGGCGGACCACCGACACCCGTAGCTTCGGCTGGCACCGCGCCGAGGTGTTCACCGCGGTCGCCAACGCCGTACTGCTGATGGGCGTCGCCGTCTTCGTGCTCTACGAGGCGGTCGAGCGGATCGGCAGCGATCCGCAGGTCCCGGGCCTCACCCTGATCGTCGTGGCCCTGGTGGGCCTGCTGGTGAACCTCGGGGTCATGCTGCTGCTGCGGGCCGACGCGAAGGAATCGATCGCGGTCCGCGGCGCATACCTGGAGGTGCTGGCCGACGCCGTCGGCAGCGTCGGCGTACTCGTGGCCGGCATCGTCGCGATGACGACCGGATGGGGTTACGCCGACATCGTCGTCGCGGTACTGATCGCGCTGTGGGTGGTTCCGCGGGCGGTGCGACTGGCACTCGACGCGCTGCGCATCCTGAACCAGCAGGCGCCGGCCCACGTCGACGTCGAGGCATTACGGGCCGATCTGGCCGACATCCCGGTGGTCGACGACGTGCACGACCTCCATGTCTGGACGCTCACGACCGGGATGGATGTGGCCACCGTGCATCTCGGCAGCAATCGGCCCAATGCCGAGGTGTTGCCCGCCGCGCAGGCCGTCCTGGCGCGCCACGGTCTCGAGCACGCGACGGTGCAGATCGATCCCGACGATCACCAGCGACGGTGCCGGGAGGAGATGACCTGGTGACCGCGCGCCGTCGAGCCGCGGACAGGCCCCACATCGCGGCCGGCTGACGCCCGAGCAGCGGTCGCAACTTTTCGTTCACGCTGATTCGTAGTCGCCGGATCGGGCGGCCGCGTCGTTACCGTGTGTCGGTCATGGCTACCTCCACACTCGCAGCTGCGCCGGTCGTCGAGACCGATGCCGAGCGTCGCAAGCGCCTCCGCACCGTCGTCGCGGCAAGTCTTCTCGGCACGACCGTCGAGTGGTACGACTTCTTCCTCTACGCGACCGCGGCGAGCCTCGTGTTCAACCAGCTGTTCTTCCCCGACCAGAGTTCGTTCGTCGGCACGCTGCTGTCCTTCGCCACGTTCGCGGTGGGCTTCGTGGTGCGTCCGATCGGCGGAATCGTGTTCGGGCACATCGGCGATCGCATCGGCCGCAAGCGCACACTCGCGATCACGATGGTGATGATGGGCGTCGCGACCGCCCTGATGGGCGTGCTGCCGACCGCGGCGTCGGTCGGTGTGCTCGCCCCGATCCTGCTGCTGCTCCTGCGGGTCGTGCAGGGGTTCGCGCTGGGCGGGGAGTGGGCGGGTGCGGTCCTGCTGTCGGTCGAGCACAGTCCGGACGGCAAACGCGGTCTGTTCGGGAGCATCCCCCAGATCGGTCTGGCGCTCGGACTCGCACTGGGTACCGGTGTGTTCGCCCTGCTGCAGGTGGTCCTCGACGAGCAGGCGTTCCTGACCTACGGCTGGCGCATCGCGTTCCTGGTGAGCATCGTCCTCGTGGTCATCGGCTTCGTCGTGCGCCTGAAGGTGGACGAGACGCCGGCGTTCGCCGAGGTCGCCGAACTCGCGAAGAAGTCCACGGCACCGCTGCGCGACGTCGTGGTCCCGCCGAACACGCGCAACACCGTCCTCGGTCTCCTCGCCCGGTGGGGTGAGGGCTCCGCCTTCAACACCTGGGGCGTCTTCGCGATCGCCTACGCCACCAGCGAACTCGACATGGAGAAGGTCCCGGTCCTGGTGGCCGTGACGATCGCCTCGCTGGTGATGGCGGCCCTGCTGCCGTTCTCCGGCCTGCTCACCGACCGCTATGGCGCCAAGACGATCTACCTCATCGGGATCACCGCCTACGGCGTGGCGGTCTATCCGGTGTTCGCCCTGTTCGGGACGGCGAACCTGCTGTGGTTCACCGTCGGGCTGGTGATCGTCTTCGGCGTGATCCATGCGCTCTTCTACGGCGCGCAGGGAACGTTGTTCGCGAGCCTGTACCCGACCCCGGTGCGCTACACGGGCCTGTCGGTGGTCTATCAGTTCTCCGGCATCTACGCCTCGGGACTGACGCCGCTGATCCTCACCGCACTGATCGGCGCGGCGAGCGGGTCGCCGTGGCTGGCCGCCGGATATCTCGTGCTCACCGCGATCATCAGCGTCGTGGCGACCGCGCTCATCCGGCGCGACGACCTCCACCTCACCACGGGCCCGGAGGCACGTCCGGTCGCCTGACCCGTCGGGAATCGGTAGCGACAATGCGCGTCATATCCGCACTGGCGCTACGGATTCCGGTCAGGGGCGGACGAGCAGCAGATCGGTGACGTGACGGTAGAACGTCGACCGCTTGAGGACGCGCGGGTTCACCACACCCTCACGTTCGACGACGACATTGGTGCCGCCGGTCTGGCAGGCACGTCCGGCGAACCACTTGCCCGGCAGCAACATCCGCTCGACCTGCGCGCGTAGCCCGGGCGCGGCGAGGGTCGGTTCGATGAGGATCGAGCGCACCTCGCCGTCGAAAAGTCGCTCGTTGTCGACATAGGTCTCACCGTGCAGTTTCGCGCCGTCGGCACCAAGATGACGGGCGCTGCCGACCACGACCGTCGCGGCGTCGTCGCGGATGAGCGGGACCGCGACCGCGGTGCCGTGCTCGGCCAGTTCACGCGCGGCCGGCCCGTGCGGCAACCCGTAGCGGCGCGTCGCCGGGGTGGCCTCGGCGGAGACGTACGCGACCTCGACGTCGAGTCGTTCGGTGACCATGAGTGCGGCGAGCACCTGGGACAGGAAGATGTCGTTCTCGTGGGGCACGGTGGGCGCGAACCGTTCGGCGACGCGCGGTTCGACGACCAGGCGGGAGACGTCGGGATCGGTCAGGGCATCGGCGACCGCGGCACGGACGGCCTTCTTGTCGTCGGCGCGGCTGGTCTGGCTGAGAAGGGCAAACGGCACGCGGATAGCGTATCGAGCGCGCGGACCCAGTAGTGTTGGTCGGGTTTGGTCCCAAGCGCGCCACACAAAGGAGTACCGGACATGGCCGCGATCGTGCTTATCGGAGCCCAGTGGGGTGACGAGGGCAAAGGCAAAGCGACCGACCTCCTCGGAGGCCGGATCAACTGGGTTGTCCGCTACCAGGGTGGCAACAACGCCGGGCACACCGTCGTACTGCCGAGCGGGGAATCCTTCGCGCTGCACCTCATCCCGTCCGGCATCCTGACGCCCGGCGTGCAGAACGTGATCGGCAACGGCGTGGTCGTCGACCCCGGCGTGCTCCTCACCGAGCTCGGTGGACTCGAGGACCGCGATGTCGACACCTCGGGCCTGCTGATCTCCGCCGACGCGCACCTGCTGATGCCGTACCACGTCGCGATCGACAAGGTCACCGAGCGCTTCCTGGGCAACAAGAAGATCGGCACCACGGGCCGCGGCATCGGCCCCTGCTATCAGGACAAGATCGCCCGCGTGGGGGTCCGCGTCGCCGACGTCCTCGACGAGAAGATCCTGGCCCAGAAGGTCGAGGCCGCGCTCGAACTCAAGAACCAGATCCTGGTCAAGATCTACAACCGCAAGGCCCTCGACCCGGCGCAGGTCGTCGACGAGGTCCTCGGCCAGGCCGAGGGGTTCAAACACCGCATCGCCGACACCCGGTTGCTGCTCAACCAGGCACTCGAAAACGGCGAGACGGTGCTGCTCGAGGGTTCCCAGGGAACCCTGCTCGACGTCGACCACGGCACCTATCCGTATGTGACGTCGTCGAACCCGACGGCCGGCGGCGCGGCGGTGGGTGCCGGTATCGGCCCCAACAAGATCACCACCGTCCTGGGCATCCTGAAGGCCTACACCACACGGGTGGGCTCGGGGCCGTTCCCGACCGAGCTCTTCGACGAGTGGGGCGCCTACCTGGCCAAGACCGGCGGCGAGGTGGGTGTGACCACCGGACGTGCCCGTCGCTGCGGCTGGTTCGACGCCGTGATCGCCCGCTACGCCACCCGCGTCAACGGGATCACCGACTATTTCCTCACCAAACTCGACGTCCTCTCCAGCCTCGACACCGTGCCGATCTGCGTGGCCTACGAGGTCGACGGCGAACGGGTCGAGGAGATGCCGATGACCCAGACCGGTTTCCACCACGCGAAGCCGATCTACGAGGAGATGCCGGGCTGGTGGGAGGACATCTCCCAGTGCAAGACCTTCGAGGAACTGCCGCAGAACGCGCAGAACTACATCCTGCGGCTCGAGGAGCTCTCAGGTGCGCACATCTCGTGCGTGGGCGTGGGTCCCGGTCGCGACCAGACCATCGTGCGGCGCGAGATCGTCTGAGGACCGACGCTCCCGGCGGTGGCTCCGCGAAGCTCGTCGCGGATCCGGGCACGGCTCGTGATTAGCTAGTGCCCATGCGTGCCAAGCGGGGGAGTCGCGACTACGGTTCCATCCTGCTCGGATCCGTCGGCGAGAGCAGCATCAAGCAGCGGGTCCGGATTCAGACCCTGCTGACCGCGTCGATCGTGGTGGCCAACATGTTCGGCGCGATCGTCGCGGTCGCGCTCACCGCGGTCGGCATCCCGCAGCCGACCGTCTTCACCGCCGAACTCTGGTGGGTCAACTTCATCGTGGTGCCCGTCTACATCACCGTGGCCTTCGTGGTCGGGATCGGGTGGGGTACCTACGTCGGCGTCCGCGACCTGCGCTGGGCCATCCGCGACGTCCCGCCGACGAAACGTGACGCCCGGCGGACGATGCGGCTGCCGTGGCGGCTGTCGCTGGTGCAGGGTTTCCTGTGGGGTGTCGCCACCGTCATGCTCACGATCATGTACGGGATCGTCGACCCGCAGCTGATCCCGAAGACGCTGTTCGTGGTGAGCCTCAGTGGCGTCGTGGTGGTGGCGATCTCGTATCTCTTCATCGACTTCACGCTGCGTCCCGTTGCGGCGGACCTGATCTCGGCCGGGCATCGTAGGCGTAAGCGCACCGGTGTGAAGGCGCGCTCGGTGGTCTCGTGGATGGTGGGTTCGGCGATCCCGATCATCGGCATCCTGCTGGTGCTGGCCTTCGGGCTCGCACGGGACGAGACCTCCAAGCTCGACTTGTTCGTCGGTGCCACGGTCCTCGGGGTCACCGCCCTGTTCACCGGTCTGCTCCTGACGCTGCTGTCGAGCATGAGTGTGACCGGACCCATCCGCAGCGTGCGTGCCGGGATGAACCGCGTGAGCGACGGCGACCTCGAGAACGCCGACCTCGTCGTCTACGACGGCACCGAACTCGGCGACCTACAGGTCGGTTTCAACTCGATGGTCACCGGACTCCGTGAGCGAGAACGGATACGGGACCTCTTCGGCCGTCACGTGGGCCATGAGGTCGCCGAGGCGGCGATGTCGTCGAGTCCCGAACTCGGTGGCACCGAACGTCTGGCCGCCACGCTGTTCGTCGACGTCATCGGTTCGACGACGCTTGCCTCGCAACGACGACCGACCGAGGTCGTCGAGATCCTCAACAAGTTCTTCGCCGTCATCGTGCGGTCGGTCGAGGAACACGACGGCCTGGTGAACAAGTTCGAGGGCGACGCGGTGCTCGCCATCTTCGGCGCACCCATCGACCTCGACGACGCCGCCGGCAGCGCACTCGCCGCCGCCCGCGACATCGCCTCCGGTCTGGCCGAGGAGGTACCGGAGCTGTCGGCCGGGATCGGGGTCAGCCACGGGGCCGTGGTCGCCGGGAACGTCGGCGCCATCGAGAGATTCGAGTACACCGTCATCGGCGACCCGGTCAACGAGAGCGCCCGGCTGTCGGAACTGGCCAAGCGGGATCCGCGGCGCCCGCTGGCCTCCGGGCGCGCGGTCAAGGCCGCGCAGCCGAGTGAGGCGGCGCGCTGGGAGGAACAGGAGACCACCTCGCTGCGCGGCCGTACGGAAGAGACCGCCGTGTTCGCCGCGTTCGTCGACGAAGAATGACGTTCTCGCTCAGCCGATCGCGTCCTCGGAGCTGATCAGCAACCCGTCGGGGCCGACGATGCTCAGGCCCAGTCCGTCGAAGACGGAGTACTTGTATCCGTTGTTGTAGGCGACGTAGTAGTAACGGCCACTGCCGTTCTCCTGCAGGTGCACCTCGGACACCGGGACGCACAGGGTGTTCCCGCTGGAGCGGGCGACACCCCGGTATTCGAGCGTGCCGTCGGTGCGCCACTGGCAGATCGACGCCGCCGACTGCGCGGTGACGACAGAGGTGACGGTCCGTTGCCCGGCATCGCAGGACGGTGCGGACGGAGCGGCGGCAGCGGTGGAGGTGCCGACGGCGAGAGCGCCGGCGGCGAGGACGAGGGAGGCGCCGGCGGTGGCCAGGCGGGTCATGGTCGTGGTCATGGGAACCGAAGGTAGGGCAGGGCTTCCGAACGCGGAATGGGCAGAACTCCCCGGGTTCGTTCGGGTGGGGGACTAAACGTCGCGGTCGCCTTGTCCCTCGGCGAAGTCGAGGCGGCGCAACGCGATCCGCAGTACTTCGTCGTCGATGCGGCCGGCGTCGCGTTCGGCGATGAACACCGCGCGCTGGATCTGCAGGATCTCCGTCCGCAGACGGGCCCCGGCCGACGTCGGACTCTCGCCGAGGTCCTCGGGTCCGCGGCCCAGCTCCTCCCACGCGACGTTGCGCTGCGTCGTGATCCACTTGCGCAGCATCGCCACCTGGAGGCGGCGTGGATCGTCGTCGGTCAGCTCGGTGGCGTATTCGTCGAGCCGGCGTTCGGCTTCGCGGGACGCCCGGTCTTGTGCGGATGCATAGGCCAGCCGGTCCTGGGCTCGCTCGTCGCCGCTGACGCCCAGGAACCGGATGACCCAGGGCAGCGTCGTGCCCTGGATCAACAGCGTGCCCACCACGACGACGAAGGTCAGGAACAGGATCTCCGCGCGGGCGGGGAAGGGCTCGTTCGCCTCGGTGTACACGGGAATGGCGAACGCGGCGGCCAGCGAAACCACTCCGCGCATGCCGGCCCAGGACACGACGAAGACCGACGCCGGGGTGGGTGACGGTTCGCGGTCGCGGATCCGACGCGACAGCAGGCGGGGCAGATACGTCGCGGGGAAGACCCAGACGATCCGCACGAGGATCGTCGCCGCCAGGACCGCCGCGGCGTCGATGGCGATCTGCGTCCACGACTCGTTCTCGACGCCCTCGATGAGCATGGGCAGCTGCAGACCGATCAGCAGGAAGACGAACGACTCGAGGATGGTGTCGATCGACTTGCGCACCGCGTCGTCCTGCAGTCGCGTCGCGTAACCCAGCCGCACCGATCGGTGCCCGAGGTAGAGACCGGCGGTGACCACCGCGATGACACCCGAGCCGTGCAGTTCCTCCGCGGCGTAGTACGTGGCGAACGGGACGATGATGCCGATGGCGGTCTCCATCGGCGGGTCGGTGAGCCAGACGCGCACCCAGGACACCACCATCCCCACGACGAGTCCCACGATCAGGCCGCCGAGGGCCGCCACCGCGAACGTCAGGACCCCTTCGCCGACCGTCGCGGTGGCGCCGACCGCCGCGGCGAGTGCGATCCGGAAGGCGGTCAGCGCGGTTGCGTCGTTGAGCAGGCTCTCGCCGCCGAGCAGTGTCATCATCCGGCGCGGCAGACCCAGCCGGCGACCGATGGCCTGCGCCGAGACAGCGTCCGGCGGTGCGACGACGGCCCCGAGGACCAGCGCCGCGGCCAGCGGGAGATTGGGGACCACGAGATAGGCGACGTACCCCACCACCAGCGTCGTCACCAGCGGGAGTCCGACCGCCAGGAATCCGATCGCGCGCCAGTTGGCGCGGAACGCCTGGTACGAACTCTCCTGCGCGGCCGAGTACAGCAGCGGCGGCAGGATGAGGAACAGCACCAGTTCCGGCTCGAGGGCCACCGACGGCAGCTCGGGGATCCATCCGATCCCCAGGCCGACGGTGACCAGCACGAGTGGCGACGACAGTTCGTAGCGACGACACAGCGCGGCGACCGCCACGGCGATGACCGCGACCAGCAGTAGCGATGCGCCCATTCGAGCGACTCTAGTGGCGCCCTCCGCGGTGGATAATGTCGAGCATGCAAATCTTTCGCCGGAAGTCCTCCTCCCCGGTCGCGTCCGGTCCACCGGAGGCCGGTTCCGACAGTTCGACGGCTACCGCGCGCTGCGCTGAGCTGGAGGCGTTCGACGCCGCACCGGCCGGCGATCCGGCACCCGCGGCCGGCGACGCCCGCAGCTGCCAGGATTGCGTCGCGATCGGTGAGACCCACTGGGCCCACCTCCGGAAGTGCTTGACGTGCGGGCACATCGGGTGCTGCGATTCCAGTCCGCGCCGGCATGCGACGGGTCACTTCCACGACACCGGGCACCCGGTCATGCGTTCGGCCGAACCGGGCGAGGTGTGGCGATGGTGCTTCGTCCACGAGGTGACGGGATGACCGCGCGAGGTCGGCGGGTGTGTCGTATGCCGGGGGTGAGTGACATCAAGCCCGCTCCCGGCGCGACCGCGTCGGGATCTGTGCTGACGGCAAGTAGGATTTGAGGATGACGTCGAACAGCGAGAGCGCGACCAGCGCAGCCCAGCCGGCGCCGACGACCGGGCCCCCGGACGTCATCGGCACGCCGCTGAGTCCGACCGCGACCAAAGTGATGGTCCTCGGAGCCGGTGAACTCGGCAAAGAGGTCGTGATCGCGTTCCAGCGCCTCGGGGTCGAGGTCGTCGCCGTGGATCGGTACGCCGACGCACCCGGCCACCAGGTCGCCCATCACGCCGAGGTCATCGACATGACCGATGCCGATGCGCTGCACGCCGTCGTCGACAAGCATCGTCCCGCGTATGTGGTGCCGGAGATCGAGGCGATCGCCACCGAGGCCCTGGTCGACATCGCCGAACGCGGTATCGCCGAGGTCATCCCGACGGCGAGCGCGGTCGTCGCCACGATGAACCGCGAAGGGATCCGGCGCCTCGCCGACGAGGAGCTCGGCCTGCCGACGTCGCCGTATCTCTTCGCCGACACACTCGAGGAAGTCACCGTCGCAGCCCGCCAGATCGGGTTCCCGTGCGTGATCAAGCCGGTCATGTCCTCGTCGGGCAAGGGCCAGTCGGTCGTGCGCGGTCCCGAGGACCTGGCGTCGGCGTGGGAGACCGCGAACACCGGCGGTCGGGTGCGTGGCAGTCGGGTGATCGTCGAGGGCTTCGTCGAATTCGATTACGAGATCACCCTTCTCACCGTTCGGGCGATCGATCCGGCCACCGGCAGGCTGACGTCCCATTTCTGCGCGCCGATCGGTCACCGCCAGATCAACGGCGACTACGTGGAGAGCTGGCAGCCGCACGAGATGAGCCCCGACGCGCACGCGTCGGCGACATCGATCGCAGCGCGCATCGCCACTGCCCTCGGCGACGGAAAGCTGGCCGGGCGAGGCGTTTTCGGCGTCGAGCTGTTCGTCAAGGGAGATGACGTCTACTTCTCCGAGGTCAGTCCCCGGCCACACGACACCGGTCTCGTCACGATGGCGACCCAGCGTTTGTCGGAGTTCGAGATGCACGCTCGGGCCATCCTCGGCCTCCCGGTCGATGTCACGCTCGCGTCCCCGGGGGCGTCGGCGGTCATCTACGGGCAGCTCGACCAGCCCGCCATCGGGTTCGAGAACGTGGCCGCGGCGCTCGCCGTGCCGGAGACCGACATCCGCCTGTTCGGCAAGCCCGAGAGCTTCCACCGCCGGCGGATGGGCGTGATCACGGCGACCGCCGACGACGTCCCGGCCGCCCGTGAGCGCGCCGTCCGCGCCGCGTCACTGGTCACCCCGGTGCCCGGCCGCGCCGCCGTCCGCACGGTCTCCCCGCTCCCACCCGCCCCGGCCCCGGCGCCTCCGCGACGTCCCGGACCTCCGCCCGGACCGGCCGGTCCGCCGCGTGGACCCGCGGGTCCACCGCCCGGCGTGCCGAAGCCGGTGGGCGCGCCGCCGGGCCCGCCTCCCGGTCGTCCGGGTCCGCCGCCCGCACCCCGGCCTCCGGTCCCGCGACCGGTGGGCGGTCCGCGCCCGATGCCCCCGGCCCCGAAGCCCCCGCTCCCGAAGTCCCCGTCCCCGATACCCCCATCAGGGCCCCCTCCGCGACCTGCTGGCCCGCCGCCACGGCCGGCGCCCACCACACACGCCCCGAACACCCAGGCCCCGAACGCCCAGGCCCCGAACACCCAGGCTCCGAACCCGCAGGGCCCGGACGATCAGGCCGACGCGATGACCTCGATGGTCAAGACCGGTGGCCGGTCCTCCTCCGATGCGCGCCCCGGCGCGTCGGGTTCCGGCGAGTGACCGGGCGACACTAGGTGCCACTCTGGGGTGAGCTGCTCGTCGCAGCCGTGATCGTGGTCGGTCTCGTGGGCATCGTCGTGCCGATCCTGCCCGGGACCCTGCTCATCGTGGGCGCCCTGTTCGTCTGGGCGCTGGTCGTCGGCGGCTGGGCCTGGTCGGTGTTCGCACTGGCGCTCCTGGTCATCGCCGCCGGCGAGGTGATCAAATACCTGGTCGCCGGGCGTTCCCTGCGGTCGGACGCGATCCCCAACCGGACCATCGTGGTCGGCGGACTCGTCGGCATCGTCGGGTTCTTCGTCGTCCCGGTCGTCGGGCTGCTGCTCGGGTTCATCGTCGGCGCCCTCGTGTCGGAGCTGATCCGCACGCGGAGCATCGAACGTGCGTGGCGAGGCGCGTGGGCGGCGCTGAAGGCCGCCGCGAAGACCATCGGCATCGAATTGCTGTTCGCTCTGATCGCCACTGGCATCTGGACCGGCGGCGCGTTCGCGTGGTAACTGCCGGAGCGTCGCGCCACCGGCGATGACCTGGCATTATCGATTCTTGTGACCGCGGTCACCGATGAATGTGTACAGTCGTGCACCGAAGGGTAAATACCCGCCGGTAACTCCAGCCAAGGGGATTCCAGGGGAGGAGTCTGCGTGAACCTATTGAAGTGGAGCAAGCGGCCGGCCGCGGGTGTCGAGGCCCGCAAGCCGGAGGTCAACATCCTCCGGGGGCTGGTGGCCCGGGCCACCACGCCGCTGCTGCCGGACGACTATCTACACCTGATCAACCCACTGTGGAGCGCACGCGAACTGCGCGGCAAGGTGCTCGACGTCACCAAGGAGACCGACGACACCGCGACCGTCACGATCCGGACGGGCTGGGGTTTTCCCGACTCGTACAAACCGGGGCAGTACGTCGGCATCGGTCTGCAGATCGAGGGCAAGTGGCACTGGCGGTCGTACTCGCTGACGTCCATCGGAGCCGGCGAGAACAAGACCATCGCGATCACGGTGAAGGCCAACCCCGACGGGTTCCTGTCGTCGCATCTGGTCGACGGCGTCAGCCCCGGGACGATCATCCGGCTGCAGTCACCGAAGGGCGACTTCCACCTGCCCGAACCGGTTCCGGGCAAGATCTTGTTCGTCACCGCCGGCAGCGGGATAACGCCCGTGATGGCGATGCTGCGACAGCTGAGTGCGCACGGCCAGACCCCCGACATCGTGCACATCCACTCCGCGCCCACCCGCGACGACGTGATCTTCCTCGACGAGATGGAGCAGCTCGCCGACGAGGCCGACGACTACGACCTCAACCTCCAGCTGACCAAGGAGATGGGCAAGTTCGACGTCTCGCGGATGGACGAGTGGGCGCCGGACTGGCGTGAACGAGAATGCTGGGCCTGCGGGCCGGTGGCGCTGCTCGACGCGATGGAGGCCCATTACGAGGACGGCGGTCTGCGTGAGCGGCTGCACGTCGAACGTTTCGCCATCGCGCGTACCGACCACGGTGGCGAAGGTGGCACCGTGAAGTTCGCGATCTCGGACAAGGAAGCCGAGATCGACGGCGCCACAACGCTTCTGGAAGCAGGTGAGAACCTGGGAATCCAGATGGCGTTCGGATGCCGGATGGGCATCTGTCAGACCTGCGTCGTGCCGCTCGCCGGAGGTTACGTCCGTGACCTGCGCACCGGCGAGGAGCGTCGCGAAGGAGAACGAATCCAGACATGCATCAGCGCCGTGTCTGGTGAATGCACCCTCGATCTGTAGGAGGCTTCATGGCCATCACCGACATCGATCAGTACGCACATCTCACCGACAGCGACGTCGAGACCCTCGGCGCCGAACTCGACGCCATCCGGCGTGACATCGAGGAGTCTCGCGGCGAGGCCGACGCCAAGTACATCCGGCGGGCGATCAGCATCCAGCGAAGTCTCGCGGCCGGCGGCCGCCTCGCCCTGATGTTCAGCAACAAGAAGGTCGCATGGGCGGCCGGTACCGCGATGCTCTCGCTGGCCAAGATCATCGAGAACATGGAACTGGGCCTCAACGTGATGCACGGACAGTGGGACTGGATGAACGATCCGGAGGTCCACTCGGCGTCGTGGGAGTGGGACACCACCTGTCCGAGCGTGCAGTGGAAGCACTCGCACAACTTCGTCCATCACAAGTACACGAACGTCGTCGGGATGGACGACGACGTGGGCTACGGAATCCTCCGCGTCACCCGGGACCAGCCCTGGGAGTGGTGGAACGTCGGTAACCCGATCTACAACCTGACGCTGGGCACGTTCTTCGAATACGGTGTCGCGCTGCATCATCTGGAGACGGAGAAGCTGCGCAGCAAGGAGAAGACCTACCGCCAGGCGGCCAAGGATCTGCGGGTGATCGGTACCAAGGTCGGCAAGCAGGCCGCCAAGGACTACCTGATCTACCCCGTCCTGGCCGGTCCGAACTGGAAGACGACCCTGACGGCGAACTTCACGTCGAACATCATCCGCAACTACTGGGCGTACATGGTGATCTTCTGTGGTCACTTCCCCGACGGTGCCGAGAAGTTCACGGTCGAGGAGTTCGAGAACGAGGACCAGCCGCGCTGGTACCTGCGGCAGATGCTGGGATCGGCCAATTTCAAGGCGGGTCCCCTGATGCGGTTCATGAGCGGCAACCTCAGCCATCAGATCGAGCACCACCTGTTCCCCGACCTGCCCAGCAGCCGGTACGAGGAGATCGGGGTGCGCGTCCGCGAGCTCTGCGACAAGTACGACCTGCCGTACACGACGGGGACCCTCTTGGGTCAGTATGCGCAGTCGTTCCGGACGATCGCCAAACTGGCACTGCCGAATTCACTGTTGAAGGCGACATCCGACGATGCGCCGGAGACGGCGTCGGAGCTGCGGTTCGCGATCCGCGAGGGTATGACCGACCACTTCGGCGTCGACCCGGAGACCGGCAAGCGCCGCGGGTTGCGGACCGCGTTGCGCGAACTGAAGAACTCGCCGGTGCGGTCGGCGCATGTGGGACGGGCCGCGTCCGGTAGTCCGGGACGGAACCAGAACTGACACAACAGATGTCGCGCATCGTTGCGTTTCCCGCAACGATGCGCGACATCTGCGAAACCACGTCCGGGCGCGGGGCGTCCGTGCCAGAATGGCGCTCGTGCGCATCGGGATGACGATGCCCGTGATGGAGCCCGATCTCGACGCGGAGACGCTCCACTCGTGGGCCACCACCATCGACGACGGTCCGTTCAGCTCGCTGTGCTGGGGTGAACGCATCGCGTTCGACAACCCGGAATGTCTGACCTTCCTCGGGGCCCTGGCGGCGTGGACGCGCCGGGTGCCGCTGGTGATGACGGTCGTCGTGCCGCAGCTGCACGACCCGGTGCTGCTCGCCAAGTCGCTGGCGACCGGCGACATGCTGTCGGCCGGACGCCTCACCGTGGCGCTCGGAGTCGGTGGGCGACACGAGGACTACCGGGCGGTCGGCGCCGACCCGTCGACGCAGACGATGCGTCAACTGGCCGACCGGGCCGCGACGATCAAACGGGTGTGGGCCGGGGACAAGCTCACCGAGTCGGTCTTGCCGGTCGGTCCGCCGCCGCACCGGAAGGGCGGGCCGCAGTTGCATGTCGGCACCACCGGACCGAAGACCATCCGCAGCGCGGTCGACTGGGCCGACGGGATCGCCGGGGTCACCCTCGATCTCGACACCCGCAAGCAGAACGAACTCTTCGACGTCGCCCGGTCGGCGTGGGCAGACGCCGGCCGCGCGGCGCCGCACCTCGCGACCTCCTTCTGGTTCGCGATCGGTGACGGTGACGGACCCCGTGCCCAGGTGACCCGGCACCTGCACCACTACATGAACTGGATCCCGACGGAGTTCGTCGACGCGATCGCACCCACCACGGGGTGGGCGGGCACCGAGGCAGAGCTCACCGAGGTCCTCCGGCGCTTCGCCGACATCGGCACCGACGAGGTGCAACTCATCCCGACGAGTTCGGACCCCGAGCAGCTGAGACGCGCGGCAGACGTGGTCGCGGCATTCGCCTGACGAAACGGCGCCGCCGGCTCTAGGGTATGGCCGTGGCCTCCCTGCGCCGGATGCTCGGCATCGGCAAACTCCCCGACGACCTGCGCGGCGAAGTCGTCGCCGAGCACGCCCATCACATCGTCGAATTCGTGCCCGTGACATTGCGATTCAGCGGCCGGGTCCCGGGCCGGAAGGCGCAGGGCAACGTCCGTCCCTTCACCGGTGCCCTGGCGCTGACCCAGCGCCGCGTGCTGGCGACCATGTCGACCGTGCCCGGCCGGGCGGGTCGATCCGTCGACTGCGAGTGGACGGCCGTGCCGGGTTCGATGGTCCGCGCTCGTCTCGACACCGACGGTCTCGTCATCGAGATCCCCGCGCTCGATCGTGTCGACCCCGACTTCTCCGGCACACTCAGCCTGACCTACACGACCGAGCTGCCGTCCTCGGCGCTGCAGTTGGCACCGGCCCGCGAGGTCTGGTTCGACGTACCCGCGCGCTATGTCACCTCACTGGTCGGGGGACGCCGGGGTTGACCCGGCCGGTCCGGGAGGAGTCGTGAACTGCTCGCGCAGGGCACGTTTGAGGATCTTCCCGGTCGCTCCGAGTGGGAGCGTGTCCACGACGTGGACGGCCTTGGGCACCTTGTACCCGGCCAGCCGCGCCCGGGCGAAGGCGCGCAGGTCAGCGGCAGTGGCCTCGTGTCCCGGTGCGGCCACGACGAACGCCGTCACCACCTCACCCCAGGTGTCATGCGGCAGCCCGACGACCGCGACCTGTGCGACACCCGGGTGGTCGCCGAGAACCGCTTCGACCTCGGTGGGTTAGACGTTCTCGCCGCCGGTGATGATCATGTCCTTGAGCCGGTCGGTGACGTACACGTAGCCGTCGGCGTCGATCCGGCCGATGTCGCCGGTGTGCAACCAGCCGTCGGGATCGATGGTCGCCGCGGTCTCGGTGTCGCGTCGGTGGTAGCCGCGGGTCGCCTGCGGTGTCCGCACGCAGATCTCGCCCTGCTCGCCGCGCGGCGCTTCCTTCCCCGATGCGGTCCGGATGCTCAGTTCCACCCAGGGGTACGGCCGGCCGACGGAGCGGAGCAGGTGAGCCCGATCGGGGTCGGTGCTGTGGTCCTCGGCGTCGAGTTGAGTTACTGCGCCGTGGGTTTCGGTGAGTCCGTACACCTGGAACATCGGGGTGCCGAAGGTGCGCAGAGTCCGTCGCAGCAGCGCAGGGGTGATCGGTGCGGACCCGTAGGCGATCGAACGCAATGCTCCGACATCGGCCCGCTCGGCGCCCGGTACGTCCACGAGCATGCCGATGACCGTCGGGACCAGGAAGACGTTGGTGACGCGTTCGCCGACCAGGGTGTCCAGGAGTGACTCCGGGGTGAAGTCGGAGATCACGATGTTGTGTGCGCCGTTGGCGAGTCCCACCAGCGCCCAGCCCAGCCCGCCGATGTGGAAGAGGGGCATCGCGCACAGGCTGACCGACGATTCGTCGAAGCCCCACGGCCCACCGGCCTGGGTGCAGGCGCCCAGGTTGGTGTTGGAGGTGAGTACTCCTTTGGGGCGGCCGGTGGTGCCCGAGGTGTAGAGCTGGAGGACGACGTCGTCGGCGTCTCCGACATGACCCGGATCGCTCGAGGACGCCGTCGCCACCAACTGTTCGTACGACCGCGGTTGTCGTGGGTCGCCGTACACGATCGGTTCGGTGAGAGTGGTTGCATTCAACCGTATCTCGGCGATCGAGTCGAGAAAGTCGCGGTGGCAGACGATCAGACGTGCTCGTGCGTCGGCGACGACTTCGCCGAGCTCGCGGACCGAGAGTCGCCAGTTCATTGGCACGGTGACCGCGCCGATCTTCGCGGCGGCGAGCACCGTCTCGATGATCTCCGTCGAACTCCTGCCCAACACGGCGATACGGTCGCCGGCTCGGATGCCGCGGTCGCGCAACACGTTCGCGAGGCGGCTGGTGCGGTCGTCGAGCTGCCGGTAGGTGAGGTGGACCCCGGCCCCGGACAACGCCGGGGCGTTCCCCTGCAGACGGGCCCGGAGCCGGGTCTGCTCGGCGAGACGGTATCCGCCGGCCCGGGTCGCGGTGCGCGTCTCGGCGTCGTCCCGTTGTGTCGGAGCCGTCATTGCGCGGCCGAGATCTCGGCGAGGTGGCGCATCACATCGGGGTACCGGCGCAGATGCGCGCCGCCGTTGATGTTGATCGTCTCCCCGGTGACCCACCGTGAGTCGTCGGAGGCGAGATAGAGCACCGCGTCGGCGATCTCGTCCGGTCGGCCGTTGCGCCCCAGCGGGGTGTTCGCGGTGAAGTCGTCCTGGATGACCGGAATGGAGGTGAGGGTCTGCACCAGCGGGGTGTCCACGAGCCCCGGCGAGATCGAGTTCACCCGGATACCGCGCGGGGCCAGCTCGAGTGCGGCGACCTCGGCGAGCATCACCATGCCCGCCTTGGCAGCGCAGTAGCCCGCGAAGCCGGCTGCCGGTTGGCGGGCATTGAGAGAGGCGATGCCGATGAGTGATCCGCCGTCGTTCAGCGTTCGTCCCGCGTGCTTGGTCACCAGGAACGAGCCGGTGAGGCACAGCTCGATGGTCGTGTGCCACTGCTGTGCGTCGAGGTCGACGATGAAGCCGGGGATGTTCAGCCCCGCACAGTTCACCACGGTGTCCACGCCGCCGAGGTCGTCGGAGACACCGGTGAGGAGTGCGGCGATCGATGCCTCGTCGGTCACGTCGACCCAGTGAGCCCGCGCACCGCCCCCGATTTCTCGCGCAACCGATTCGGCGGCTTCGCGATTCACGTCGGCCACGGCCACCGTGGCACCGTGAGCGGCCAGGGTACGGGCCGCGGCTTCGCCGATGCCCGAGCCGCCGCCGATGACGACGGCGATCTTGCCTGCGACGCGTTGGTCTGCCATGGTCTTTCCCTCTCGATGGTGTGGTCGGTGGTCACCGGGGCAGGTTCTCGTAATAGGGGACGACGATCTCGTCGGTGCTCGTCACGTCGCCGAGCATCATGGTCGTGATCGGATGGACGATGCCGGGTTCGATCTCGGCGTTGATGCAGGCGGGGACACCGGCGCCGAGTGCCTTGTCGACGGCCGGGGCGAGATCGTCGATGTGCTTGACGCGCATGCCGATACCGCCGAAGGCCTCGGCGATCTTCTCGTAGTCGCTGTCGGCCAGCTCGGACACGACCACGCCTCGGGGCCCGAAGACGGCCTCTTGTCCGTGGATCGACATGCCCCAGACGGCGTTGTTGAAGACGACCGTGGCCACCGGTAGGTGATGACGGGCCATGGTGTCGAACTCCTGCGGGTGGAAGCCGGCCGCGCCGTCCCCGGTGATCAGCACGACGGGTGCGCCTGGTCGGGCGCGGGCCGCTCCGATCGCGAATCCCGGCCCGACACCCAGGCACCCGAGGTAGCCCAGCCGCAGGACGCTTCCCGGACGGCCGACGGCGACGAAGAACTCCGCCCAGGACGGGGCCTCGGCGCCGTCGAGCACGAAGATGGTGTCCGGCGGGCATGCTTCGACGATGGCCTTGGCGGCGAAGTAGGGGTGCATCTTTCCGGTGTCGGTGGCCGCGTCGGGGAAACCGGCGGCGTGAGCGCCCTTGGCGGCCTTGACCGTAGCCGCCCACTCCGACCAGTCCGGCCAGGTTCGTCCGGCGGCTTCGGCCGCGAGTTGTTCGAGCGCGGCGCGGCAGTCGGCGACGATGGGAACCTCGACGTCGTAGATCCGGCCGATCTCGGCGGCGTCGATGTCGATCTGGATGATCTTGGCGCCGGGGAACATGCTGGCGCGGCCGCCGGTGAACATCCCTGCCCGCGTGCCCGCCATGAGGACGACGTCGGGTGTCGGTGCTCCGAGAGCCGGGATGGTGCCCATCGACAGGAGTCCGCCACCGGCGAGCGGATGGTCGGCCGGGATGGCGCCGTCGGCCTTGCCCGGGTAGAAGACGGGTACGCCGACGGTCTCGGCGAAGGTCACGAGCGCTTCTTCGGCACGCGAGAAGGTGACGCCGCCGCCGATCACGATCGCGGGATTCGATGCGGTGTGGAGCAGGTCGAGCGCGAGGGTGACGGCGTCGGGATCCGCCCCGGACCGGGTCGGTACCCGATAGTTGGTGGGGAAGCGCACCTGGTCGTCGTCGGCCTCGCCGAACATGACGTCGATGGGCAGCTCGAGCAGGACCGGACCGGGCACGCCGCTGGTGGCCTTGCGGATCGCGAGCGCCACGATCTCGGGGACCCGGGCGGCGTCGGTGATCCGGTATGCCCACTTCGTGACCGGATCGGCCGCGGCGATCTGATCGAAACCGCCCTGCAGCGGATTGGTTTCGGTCTCACGCAGCGGCGGGGCGCCCACGACGAACAGCGTCGGTGAGCGGTCCAGATAGGCGTTGGCCAGGGCGGTGTAGACGTTGGTGAACCCGGGTCCGGAGGTGACCACGCAGACGCCGAAGCCGCCGGTGACGCGTGCGTACGCATCGGCGGCATGGCCTGCGCTGGCCTCGTGCCGGGTGTCGGTGAGCCTGATCCCCTCACCCGCACAGGCGATCAGGAACGCGTCGAGGTGTCAGCCGTGGAGGGTGAACACCTCGGTGGTGCCGGCCTGGGCGAGCGCGCGGGCAAGTAGTTGACCGCCGTTGACAGTTGCCATTGTGGGGACCTTTCGAGAGCTGTCCAACGTGTGCGGCCGAGAGTAACTGGCATCACAGTGCGACACCAGGGTCGCATTATGCAAACACTCTGGTCGATGGCACGATTGTGAGCATGGCTCGCTCCTCCCCACAGACCGAACGCATCGTCATGCTGATGCAGTTGCTGACCGATCAGCCGACGACGGCACGGAGTCTGGCCGACATCGCGCGCCACCTCGGGGTCTCCAAGCCCACCTGCTATCCGATGGTCATCGCGCTGACCGAAGCCGGGTGGCTGCTCCGCGATCCCGTCAGCAAGGGCTATCGGTTGGGCCCCGCGGTGGTCCCGATCGGGGATGCGGCGTCGCGGGCGATGGCTCCTGTCGAGGTCGCCCGTCCGCTGATGCGCGATCTGGCCGACGACAGTGACATGGCCGCAATCGCTTTCGTCCCCACCGGGGCCGACCTGGCGATAGGGGAAATCGTGCAACCCGTGACCGGTCGTCGCGGCACGCTGGGCCTGCGCCTGGGTGACACCCTGGAGATCGCGCCGCCGCTGGGCGCCGGGCTGGCCGCGTGGTACTCACCCGACCGGTTGGACGAGTGGCTGCTCCTCGGCGCGGACCACGTCGGAGTCGACCATGCCGAACTGCGCGAGCTGTATCGGCCGATGCTCGAGGTGATCAGGGCACGCGGATATGCGGTGGAATGCGCCGATCAGCGAGAGCAGTCGCTGTCGGCGACGGTTGCCGGACTACGCGGGATGGGTGTCGCAGGTCAGCGCGCGGTCACCGCGTTACGGGAGGCGCAGCGTCGCTTGCCCACCGACGTCGTGGTCGGTGAGATCGATGCGGACACAGAGTATCGGCCCATCTCCGTCAATGCCGTCGCCTTCGCGCCCGGCGGAGTGCCTGCCGTCATCCTCGCGATCGTCGACGCGCGGACGTCGCTGAGCGGGCGCGAGGTCATCGGGCTCGGCGAGAAGGTCAGGGCCGCAGCAGATGCGGTGACCGAAGGGCTCGGCGGGACTCCGCCTGTCCAGCCGTAGGCCGGCGGCCCGACGGTCACCCGGCCGGCTGCTCCTCGACGGCCCGACCGGGACGCAGCATCACGAGGGCGAGGATCGCGGCACCCGCGGTGAGGACGCCGGAGAAGGTCAGGCACAGCTGCATGCCGTCGAGGAAGGCGTCGCCGACGGCGCCCATCACGGCGGGGGTGTCGGCGCCGAGGTTCAGGCCGCTCGCGGCGGCAAGGCCGTCGGTGTCGACCGCGCCGACCACGCGGTCGCGCACGGGCTCGTCGATGCCGGCGTCGACGAGCTTCTGCGGCAACGAGTTCACCGCCCCGGCGGTCAGCAGGGCGCCGAGCACGGCCGGACCGAGCGCGCCGCCGACCTGACGGAAGGCGTTGTTGCCGGCCGCGGCCATACCCGACAGGTGATAGGGCACCGCCGACACCGCGGTCGCGGTCATCGGCGCCATCACCAGCCCCATTCCGAGTCCGAGCACGACCAGACGCCACGAGATGGCCGCGAACGAGGTGTCGGCATCGATGGTCAACAGTGCGAACTGCGCAACGGCGACCATGAGCAGGCCGCCGCCGATCAGGAACCGCGCGTGGATTCGATGCATCATCCTGCCGGCGAGGGCGCCGACCAGCATCGAGGCGCCGTTCATGAGGGCCAGCCGCCAACCCGCCTCGATGGTGCCCAGCTGCTGCACCAGGCCGAAGTACATGCTCAGCACGAAGATGAACCCGATCAGCGCCAGGAAGGTGATCATCGCCACCAGCGTGGTGGCGGTGAAGGCGCGACTGCGGAAGAGGTCGAGGTCGAGCATCGGACTCGCCGAACGCTTTTCGGTGATGACGAAGGCGACCGCGGCGACGACGGCGATCAGCAGTGCGAGAACGACCCGGGTGTCGCCGAAACCGTAGACACCGGCCTCGATGACGCCGAACACGAGCGCGGTGACCGAGATCGCGGCCGAGATCTGACCGGGCCAGTCGAGGCGGCGGGCTCGGGGCGCGCGGGATTCCGGCAGCGTCGCCACCGCCACCGCGAACGCGATCAGCGCCACCGGGATCGGCAGCAGGTAGATCCAGCGCCAGCCCGCGGACTCGGCGACCGGGCCCGCCACCAACGGCCCGACCGTCAGCGAGAGCATCAGCGCCGACGCCCAGATGCCGATGAACTTGCCGCGTTCGCGGACGTCGGGGACCGCGTGGCTGATCAGCGCCAGGGTGGTCGGCAACAGTGCGGCCGCGCCGGTGCCGGCGAGCGCCTGCCCGATCCACACCATGCTGATCGACTGCGCGGACAACGCCACCAGTGCGCCCAGTGCGGTGAGGCACAGACCGACCAGATACACCTTGCGTCGCCCGTGCACGTCACCGAAGACCCCCGCAGTGAGGATGAAAGCGGCCATCGGCAGCACGAAAGCGTCTTGGACCCAGGACAATTGAGCAGTCGTCGCGCCGAACGCGGTGCCGATCGCCGGTAGGGTCACGGCGACGCTGGTGATGGGCAGGTAGGCGACGAAGACGCCGAGGCAGGCCATCACGATGGTGGCCGTCCGGCGTTCCGGAGGTGCGGACACGTCGGTGATGACGGGAGAGGTGGTCGCGGTCACGCGCTCGCTTTCGCTGTCGGGGAAGGGAGGTCGCCGGTCGGCGCAGGAATCAATTGTCTGCACCACGTCCGCGAAACCGCGGACGGATTCGCTGAGGCGGATCGAATATCGCACCACGCCCTCACCGGCGGTAAGATTCCTCCACCATGGATGACATCGACGGCACGATCCTCCGCGCACTCCAGGTGTCACCCCGGGCGACGTTCCGACAACTGGGCGAGGTGGCGGGGGTCTCGGAACAGACGGCGGCGCGCCGCTACCAGGCGCTACGGCGAGCCGGGGTGATGAAGGTCGTCGGGATCATCAAGCCCTCCGTGCGCGGGCAGTCGGAGTGGGTGGCGCGAGTGCGATGCCGTCCGGACCGGATGGAACCGCTTGCGTCCTCGCTCGCCCGCCGCCGCGATGTCGCCTTCGCCTACGTCGCGTCCGGTGGTGCGGAGATCATCTGCCTCATCCGGGCGCCGCTCGGCGCATCGGGCGAGGACGCGATCGCGAAGACGTTCCCGGCCCGCGCCTCGGTGACCGACGTCAGCATCGATCTCATCCTGCACGCCTTCGACCCCGGGCACCCGGCGTCGAGATGGACCGGATTCGGCGGACACCTCGACGGCCGGGACCGAGATCTACTCGCCTCCGCCGCGGCCGGTGCGGGCGACGACACGCCGGAGGACGCGGAGCAGGACGACTCGGCGTCGGATGCCCCGGCCGGCGGTGGGCGCCTCACGGCCGACGACGCGACCCTCATCGAGGCGCTGGTCCAGGACGGTCGGCGACCGCACCGCGAGCTGGCGCGTATCTGCGGATGGACGGTCGGACGGGTCCGTCGCCGGCTCCGCGCACTCGAACGCGCCGGGGCGCTGTTCTACGACGTCGAGATCCTGCCCGATCGCCTCGGCTTCGACCTGAGCGCCACCCTGTGGCTGACGGTGACGCCGTCGGCTCTCGATCAGGTGGGAACCGAGCTGGCGGCTCACGACGAGGTGGCGTTCGCGGCCGCGATCAGCGGCGAGCGAAACCTCATGGTGTCGGTGATCTGCCGGGACACCGCGCATTTCTACGACTACCTGCGTACCCGGGTCGCCGCCATCGACGGTCTCACCGGGTACTCGGTCAGCATCCGGATGCGCCGGCTGAAGCAGAATGCCTCGCTTGTGGTGCAGGGGCGGCTGATTCAGCCGGTGTGAGGCCTCGCGAGGGTCCGGCGGTCGACCGTCGGCAGTCGGCTCTCGGGAGCGGGCCCGTCGGGGTAGCGTCCACGTGTGACCTCGCCACATCGAGCCGACCGGGGACTGGTGCGACTGTGTGTGCTGGCCGTCGTCGCCGGGCTCGCGACCGGGCTGCTGGGCGGCGCGTTCCGCTGGTGCCTCGGACACCTGGATCGCTGGCGCGTCGAGATGCTCGACTGGTCGGCGGGATTCGGTGTGCCCGGGTGGCTCGTCCCCATCGCGGTGACCGCGGCCGGCGCTGCGGTCGGCGCGCTCGCCGTCCGCCTGGTGCCGACCGCGGCGGGCAGCGGAATCCAACACGTGGAGGCGGTCGAGCGCGGCGAGGCGGTCCCGGCCCCGCTGCGGCTCATCCCGGCCAAATTCGTCGGTGCGCTCGCCGCGATCGGTTCGGGGCTCGTGCTCGGTCGCGAAGGGCCGACCGTGCACATGGGAGCCGTCGTCGGCTCGGAGACCGGCCGGCGCGGAGGGCTCGACGACGTCGACGTCCGGGTGATGCAGACGTCGCTGAGCGGCGCGGGGCTGGCGGTGGCGTTCACCGCCCCGATCGGCGGCGCCCTGTTCGCGCTCGAGGAAGTGGGACGTTCGTTCCGGCTGCGCCTCGTGCTGCCGACGGTCTTCGCCGTGGTTGCCGCGGTCGCCGTCGGACGGGTCATCCTCGGCGACCGCCCGGAATTCGACGTACCGTCCCTCGACGTGCCGTCGGTGACGACGCTGCCCGTCTTCGTCGTGTTCGGGCTCGTGTCCGGACTCGTCGGGATCGCCTACAGCCGAACGGTTCTCGGCACGCTGGGCTGGGTCGGCCGGTTCTCGCGGGTGCCCCCGATCGCTCGCGCAGCCCTCATCGGTGCGGCGATCGGGGCGTTGCTGGCCATCGATGCACGCACCGCGGGCGGCGGCGACGGGCTCACCCAGGCGGTCGTCGACGGCGGTGTCGTGCTCCCGGCGCTCGTCGCGCTCTTCCTCGTCCGTTTCGTCGCCGGCCCGCTGTCCTACGCCGCGGGGACGCCGGGTGGTCTGTTCGCGCCGCTGCTCGCACTGGGCGCGCTGTGGGGTGCGACCTTCGCCGAGGTCGCCGACGTCGTTGTCCAGCAATCGGACCCCGGTGGATCGGGATTTCGGGGCGCGATGATCCTGGCGGGGATGGCGGCGCTGTTCGGCGCGGTCGTCCGGGCGCCGCTCACCGGGATGGTCGTGGTGATGGAGATGACCGCGACGACCACGGTCGCCCTCCCCATGCTGGCCGCGACGGCCGCCGCGGTCCTCGTCGCACATCTGTCCGGGTCGCCGCCGGTCTACGACTCGCTCCGCGAGCGGATGCTCGCGAATTCGGTTCGGCGGGAGGACGAACCGGGTCCGGACCCCGCTCCCTGAGGGGTGAGCTCGCGAGCGTCACGATGCTCAGGGAGCAGGAAGCAGGTCGTTCTCTCGGATAAGGGGGCGGGGGCTCGACTCAGGACTTGGCGTGGGTCCGCGAGTCCAGCGGCACGATGAGCGGGCCGCCGGTGACCGGATCGGTCATGACGTGCGCCCGGAGGCCGAAGGCCGCGTCGAGGGTCTCGGCGTCGATGACCTCGCTGGGTGAACCGGTGGTGACGATCGCGCCGTTGCGCATGACGAACAGCGAATCACTGTACCGCGCAGCCAGATTGAGATCGTGCAGCACCATGACGACGGTCTTGCCGTGCTCGTCGCGGAGCTTGCGGACCAGGTCGAGGACGTCGATGGAGTGCGCGAGGTCGAGGTAGGTCGTCGGCTCGTCGAGCAGGATGAGATCGGTGTCCTGGGCCAGGGTCAGCGCGATCCAGACCCGTTGCCGCTGCCCGCCCGACAGGGCGTCGAGGGTGCGGTCGGCGAGGTCGAGGGTGTCGGTCATCTCCATCGCCTGCGCGACCGCGGCCTCGTCGGCCGCACTGGCCTGCGCGAACCAGCGCTGGTGTGGATGACGTCCGCGCCCGACCAGGTCGGCGACGGTGAGTCCTTCGGGCGCGATGGGATTCTGGGGCAGGATCGCGAGGGTGCGGGCGACCTGTTTGGGGCGAACCGACGAGATGTCGTCACCGTCGAGGTAGACCGCGCCCGCCCGGGGAGGCAGCAGACGCGCGAGACACCGCAGCAGCGTCGACTTGCCGCATCCGTTCGAGCCGATGATCGTGGTGACCTGCCCGTCGGGGATGTCGATGTCCAGGCCGTCGATGACGATCCGTTCGTCGTAGCCGACGGTAAGGCCGACGCCGCGCAATCGCGCGGTGGTAGCCGTGGTTTCGAGGGAGGACGCGGTCATACGCTCGCCTTTCGGGACATGACGACCATCAGGTAGATCAGGAACGGCCCGCCGATCGCGGCGGTCACGATACCGACCGGCAGACCACCCGGCAGCACCGTGCGGCAGAGCAGGTCGCCGCCCAGGACCAGCGACGAACCGATCACGCCCGACACCAGTGGCGTCGGCACAGCGGTACCGGCCAGCCGCAGGGCGATCTGCGGGGCGAGCAGTGCGACGAAGGCGATCGGGCCGGCCGCGGACACGCTCAGTGCGGCGACCAGGACCGCGGTCAGGAGCAGGGTCGTCGACACCGCGCCGGTGCGGACCCCGAGACCGCGGGCGAGATCGGGTCCGAGGCTGAGCATCCCGATCTGGCGGGCCAGAACGATCACCACGACGATGCTCGCGCAGACACCGGCGACGACCGGCCACACATTGGACCAGCCGACATTCGCCACCGATCCGACGATCCACACCTGTGCGCGGCCGACATCCCGGATGTCGGCGCGGGAGAGCAGGAACTGGGTCAGCGCCTGCAGCAACCACGTCATGCCGACGCCGATCAGCACGAGCCGGAACGGGTTGATGCCGCTGTTGGCCTTGCGCCCCGGCCACGCCAGGACGTACATCGCGATGGCGGTCGCCAACCCGCCGATCATCGCCGCCGCCGGGACGCCGAGATCGCCGAGCCAGGCGCCCCAGCTGGTGGTCGAGAACGCGATCGCGGTCACCGCGGCCACGCTCGCGCCGGCTGTGATACCGAGCATGTCCGGTGTGGCCAGCGGGTTCTGGGCGATCAGCTGGGTCAGCGAACCGGCGAGGCCCAGGCCGAATCCCACGAGCAGCGCGACCAGCGCGCGGGGGAGCGCGACGTCGAAGACGACGACGTTCTCGACCCGGGTCCCGCCCCCGAGCAGGATGCGCGCGACGTCGATCGGGGTCAGGGGGAAGTCACTGACGCCGACGCTGGTGAGGAACAGGACGATCGTGATGGCCGTGGCCACCAGCGCCACGGCGAGCATGCGCGGCCGCACCACCATCGACATCGGCTCGATCGCGATCCGGTATCCGCCCGGATGAGGTGCGATCCGGGTCTTGGCCCTGATCCCGCTCTTCTCGGCGGTCTCGGTCTTGATGGAGGTCGGCGGGTTCACACGGTCCCCAATCTCTGTCGGCGGACCATGACGATGAGGAATGGGGCGCCGACCAGCGCCAGCATCACACCGACCTGCACTTCGCCGGGTCGGGCGACGATGCGGCCGAGGATGTCGCATCCGACGAGGAGGATGCCGCCCAGCAGAGCCGAGTACGGGATGATCCACCGGTAGTCGGCGCCCACGAACGCGCGCGCGATGTGCGGCACGACCAGACCGAGGAACACGATCGGCCCGCAGGCCGCGGTGGCGGCGCCGATGAGCAGCGTGATCGTCAGCACGCCGAGGGCGCGGATCAGCACGACCCGGGAACCGAGTGCCTTGGTCATGTCGTCGCCCAGGCTCAACACGTTGAGGAAGAACCCGCTCGCCAGGGCGAGGACGAGTCCCACCCCGATGAACGGCAGGCTGGCCCAGAACACGTCGATGCCTCGGCCCGCGGTGGAGCCGACGCTCCAGAAGCGCCACTGGTCCAGCGAATTGGTGTCGACGAGCACGATCGCGGATGTGATGGCGGTCAGCATCGCGGTCAGGCCGGTACCCGCGAGCACCAGGGTCAGCGGACTCGAGCCGCTCAGCGACGACAACCCGAACACGACGGTGGCCGCGATGATCGCGCCGATGAGTCCGAAGAACATGAAGGCGATCGGGCTGGTGATCCCGAGCAGGTAGATGCCGCCCACGACAGCACATGCGGCTCCGGCGTTGACGCCGAGCATTCCGGGGTCGGCGATCGGGTTGCGGGTGTGGCCCTGGGTGATGGCACCGGCCGCGCCGATCGCGAGCCCGGCGGTCAGGCCGAGCAGCGTGCGTGGGACCCGCAGATCCCACACGATCCCGTCGACGTCGGTGTCCTTCGGCACCTGCGGCATCCGCAGGTTGATCAGGGCGTTCCAGATCTCCTGGGCGCCGGCGGTGAAGCTGGGCCAGATCTCGTCGAGAGGGACCGGTCGGGTGCCGAAGAGCACGGACGCGACGACCAGCGCTGCAAGGGTCGCGAGCAGCAGCGGGATTCCGAGAACTCGGAGAGATCGACGCACAAAGGTAAACCTTACCAACCTTGGATTCGGCTCTTGCCCACCGTGTACCGATCGCGCGGAATGGGTGTCGTTCGGATAACGAATTGCTGACGAATCCTGAGGGAAGGCTGTGCGCGCGGTAACACTTCGCTCAGGCTGGGTCGATAATCCCGGTGTCGGTGAGCATCTCGGGCCGACAGCAGCAAGACCGGTTGCCGGTGGGGCGGCATGAGCCGCTCCCACGATGGCGACGTCGGGAAACACAGCAGTGTCGCCTACGAACGAGGAGGATCGATGAAATCGCTGAAACGGGCTCTCACGGGGGTTCTGGTCGCCGCAGGAATCGCGGGTGGATCGCTGGTGGGTGCCGCGCCTGCGCACGCCGCCGTTCCCAACCTCCAGATGACGGGCGGGGTCTACTGCCAGTTCGGAGCACCGGGCACGCCGTGGAATCAGGCGTGGAGCATGACCCGGTTCATGCGGGTCACCGCGCGTGACGGCGACTTCCGAAACGTCACACTGCAGGAGATCAACGGCGCGACGAAGTTCAAGTCGCAGCTGAAGAAGAACGAGTCGCTCACGATCAAGACCGTCTGGTTCGGCTGCTTCCCGTCGTCCATCGCCGGATATGCGATCTCTGATTACGCCGAGAACCTGACCGACAACGCCGGTTTCTGGTGGAACGTCCGGCGCATCGACAACCCACTGGACAGGTTCGGAACCGGCTCGTCCGCGTCGTCTGCGGTTGCGCTGACCGGTGGCGGCACCGACGTCGAGGGCGTCCCCGCGATCCCGGGCCGCTGACCGTAATCCGCCACGACTGAGCGTCCACGACAAGGCATTTCGCGTCGGGCGATGTGCGGGGAGGACGCCTCCGCACATCGCCCGGCGCATGCGAAAGAGCGGCGACCGAGAAAACTCGGCCGCCGCTCTTGTGGCTTCGACAGGCTCAGCCGGCAGGAGAGCCCGGTGTCACGCGGAGGGGCGTGACACCTTGTTCGGCTCGGAAGCGGCGAGCATGTCCTCGCGTTCGACGACCTTGACGCGTTCGCGGCCTTCGGCGGCGCCGAGCGCACGCTCGTGCTCGTCGAGCCGGTACCAGCCGTCCCAGGTGGTGAACGGGATGTTCTTGGACTCGAGGAGTTCGACGATGGCGTCCTCACCGGGGTGGGCGGGCTCGAGCAGCGCGCCCGCTTCCATGTCCTTGAGGATGCAGTCGACGGTCTCGTTGGCGTCGCCCTTGGTGTGGCCGATGAGGCCCACGGGTCCGCGCTTGACCCAGCCGGTCGTGTAGATGCCGGTCAGCTGCTGGCCCTCGTCGAAGACGCGTCCGGCCTCGTTCGGGATGACCCCGGCCTGCGAGTCGAACGGGATCTGCGGCAGGTTGTCCGAGAGGTAACCGACCGCGCGGTAGACCGCGCCGACCTCCCAGTCGGTGGTCTTGCCGGTGGGCTTGACGTTGCCGGTGCCGTCGAGCTGGGTGCGTTCGGTGCGCAGTCCGACGACCTTGCCGTCCTCACCGAGGATCTCGGTGGGGCTCTCGAAGAAGTGCAGGAACAGTTTGTGGATCGCGCCCTGCTTGGGTTCGCGGATCGCGTAGTTCTCGATGATCGTGGCGACCTGGTCGGTGATCTTCGACCCGCGGCGCGCGACGGCCGAACCCTCGTCGTAGTCGATGTCCTCGGGATTGACGATGACCTCGATGTTCGGCGAGTGGTCGAGCTCCTTGAGCTCGAGCGGGGTGAACTTGGCCTGCGCGGGTCCGCGACGGCCGAAGACGTGGACCTCGATCGCCTTGTTGGCCTTGAGGCCTTCGTAGACGTTCGCCGGGATCTCGGTGGGGAGCAGTTCGTCACCGGTCTTGGCGAGCACGCGCGCGACGTCGAGGGCGACGTTGCCGACGCCGATCACGGCGACCTTCTCCGCCTCGAGGGGCCACGTGCGGGGGAAGTCCGGGTGTCCGTCGTACCAGGCGACGAACTGGGCGGCGCCGTAGCTGCCGTCGAGGTCGACACCGGGGATGTCGAGCGCGCGGTCGTCGGTGGCGCCGGTGGAGAAGATCACCGCGTCGTAGTGGGCGCGCAACTCGTCGATGGTGATGTCGGTGCCGTAGTCGACGTTGCCGAGCAGGCGCACCTGTGGTTTGTCGAGGACCTTGTGCAGGGCGGTGATGATGCCCTTGATCCGCGGGTGGTCGGGTGCGACGCCGTAGCGGATCAGCCCGAACGGAGCGGGCATGCGCTCATACAGATCGATGCTGACGCCGCGGTCCTTGGCGGTGTCGGACTTCATCAACGCGTCGGCGGCGTAGATACCGGCGGGACCGGCACCGACGATCGCAACCCGCAGCGGGCGGCTGTTGTCGCTCATGGAGTAGGTGTCTTCCGTTGCTCAGCACGCGCGGACCAGTAATCTCGGCGACCCCCGGGTCCGCGCGTATGGATAAGGCCTATCCCTTCTACGGTAGGCGCTTGCTGTCCACGACCAAAATCCGTCTGTGAGGTAACCCTCACCTGGACGAGGGATGGACGGTCGAGGTCGCGGCGGCTCAGGCCTTGCCGGCGGCGGCCGCGATCGGTCCGACGGCCTGGTCGGCGACCCACGGGATCGTCAGGACCGTCGGCACCGACATCGCGCTGCCCACCTCCTGGGGGAGGTAGACGACGCGGCCCGACTGCGCCACGGCCAGGCGGTTGAATGCCGCGTTCGCCTTCAGCCGATCGTTGGAGCCCTCCCAGTCGACGGCGACGACGACGTCGGCGGAGTCGAGCAGATTGAGGCTCTCGGCCGGCAGTTCTCCGTAGAAACCGCTGGTCACCGACGGTTGCAGCGCAGGCGGGAAGGTGAACCCGTAACCGGCGACCGTCTGCCCGCGGCCATCGCCGGGGCCGTAGATCGACACGCCGCCGGTGGGGCTGGCGGTCACGACGACAGCGGTCTTGCCCGCCAGTTGCGGGTTCTGCTCGCGAACGCCCGCGAGGAACTGTTCGGTCTCGGCCACCTTGCGGTCGGCGAGCTCGGGAAGCCCCACGGCGGTGCCGATCTGGCGGGTCTGCGCGTCCCACGGCACCTGCCACGGCTGGAACTGGGCGGGCCGCAGGATCGTCGGTGCGGTCTTGCCCAACAGGTCGAACTGATCGCGGGTGGGATCCGCGCCGACCGCGGTGATGAGGTCGGGTTCGGTGGCGAGGGCCTTGGGGATCTCGTCGCCGAAGGCGCCCGAGACGTTGGGGAGGACCACCGGCGTCGAGTCCGCGAGCAGCTCGGCGTTCCACGGCGCCGAGGCCTGATCGGGGTCGGCGAAGGGTGCGATGGTCGTGGGCGTGACACCCAGGGCGAGGAGGGTGTCACCGTCGCCCACACCCATCGCCGCGATGCGCTTCGGCGCCTGTGCGACCGTCGCCGGGGCGTAGGCCTGCTGCACGGTCACCGGGATCGCGCCGGCCTCGGGTGCGGGTACCTGCGCCGTGCCGGAGTCGACCGTCTCGTCCGGCGGCGAACACGAGGTCGCCAGGAGAGCTGCTGTCAGCAGCCCGACGAGAAGGGTGAGTGTGCGGTGGGTGGTAGAGCGCATCCGGGGTCCTCGCTGGTCGTTGCGTTCGGCGTCGTTGTTCTCCGCGGTACTTAGGGCCACCTTACTCACGGCCCTCCGATCGTCGACCACGCGCCGGTCCGTCGTCCGGCAGGTCACGCGCGTCGACGCCGGTCTCAGGTGCCTCCTGGTCGCTCGATAGACTCCCCGCCATGGCCGAAGCTGCAGGTGAGGGTGACCAGAGGCCCCCGTCGTGGAAGAACGCGTGGCCGTTCTTCGTCGCGGCGGGCGTCGTGGGCCTCGTCGTGCTCGGCGTCGTGCTGTCGAACGTGATCCGTCCTGCCGAGGATCGGGCCGGTGACTCGGCCCAGGTCCAGTACGCGATCAACGACGTCTACACCGCCCGCAACGGCCCGAACTACGCCGAGTACCGCGCCAACACCTGCGCGGCCGACGTCGAGGCGGCCGACTTCGTCTCCGAGGAAAAATTCCTCGCCGACAACCGGGAGTCGTTGGTCGCCAACGGTCACATCGAGATCCCGGAGATCACCGAGCTGGTGGTCGACGGTGACCGCGCGACCGCGAAGGTTCATTGGCACTATGACAAGACCCCCGACGACGTGAATGTCGTCGACACGATCGTGGTGCGCGAGAACGGCGAATGGAAGGTGTGTTCCTCATGACCTATGCCGGAGATCTGACCCCCCGTGAGGCGTGGGAGAAGCTCGAGAACAACCCGGACGCGGTTCTGGTGGACTGTCGGACGCAGGCCGAATGGTCGTTCGTCGGCGTACCCGACCTCGAAGTCCTGGGGAAGCGCACGATCTTCGCCGAGTGGACCACCTTTCCCGAAGGTCGACGCAACGACGACTTCATCACGCAGCTGCGGGATTCGGGCGTCAGCGACGACCACGAGGTCATCTTCCTGTGCCGGTCCGGTCACCGTTCGATCGGCGCCGCGGAGGCTGCGACGGCGGACGGTATCGCCAAGGCCTACAACGTCGTCGACGGATTCGAGGGTGCCCTCGACGAGAACGACCATCGCGGGACGTCGGGCTGGCGTGCCGAGAACCTGCCGTGGAGGCAATCGTGACTTCTGATCTACCCGTGGGTCGTGAACTGCCCGAGGGGCTCTCGGCCGACACCATCGCGGTGCGCGGCGGGCTGGCCCGCTCGGGTTTCCGCGAGACGGCCGAGGCGATGTACCTCACGAGCGGTTATGTCTACGACTCCGCCGAGGCCGCCGAACGCGCCTTCACCGGGGAGGACGAGCGATTCGTCTACTCGCGCTACGGCAATCCGACCGTCGAGATGTTCCAGGAACGTCTGCGTCGACTCGAGGGTGCCGAAGCGTGTTTCGCGACGGCCAGCGGGATGGCCGCGGTCTTCGTCGCGCTCGGTGCGCTGCTGAAGGCCGGCGATCGCCTGGTCGCCGCCCGCAGCCTGTTCGGTTCCTGCTTCGTGGTCTGCAACGAGATCCTGCCGCGCTGGGGGATCGAGACCGAGTTCGTCGACGGCGAGGACCTGGAACAGTGGGAGCGGGCGCTCTCCAAGCCCACCGACGCAGTGTTCTTCGAGACCCCGTCGAATCCGATGCAGAGCCTCGTCGACGTCGTCAAGGTCTCGGAGCTGGCGCACGCGGCGGGCGCACAGGTGGTGCTGGACAACGTCTTCGCCACCCCGCTCCTGCAACGCGGTCTCGAACTCGGTGCCGACGTCATCGTGTACTCGGGCACCAAGCACATCGACGGCCAGGGACGTGTGATGGGCGGTGCGGTACTCGGAACCAAGGAGTACGTGGACGGGCCGGTGCAGCAACTCATGCGGCACACCGGCCCGGCGTTGAGCCCGTTCAACGCCTGGACGCTGGTGAAGGGTCTGGAGACGCTGCGCCTGCGCGTCGACGCCTCGGTGTCCTCCGCGCTCCGGATCGCCGAGTTCCTCGAAGCCGATCCGCGGGTGCGATGGGTGAAATACCCGTTCCTGCAGTCCCATCCACAGTACGAGCTGGCGCGGGCGCAGATGTCCGGCGGCGGCACCGTGGTGACCTTCGAGCTGAACGACCACGACGGCATCGACGGCAAGAAGCGGGCCTTCGAGGTCCTCAACGGCTTGCGGATCGTCGACATCTCCAACAATCTCGGTGACTCCAAGTCGCTGATCACGCACCCGGCGACCACCACGCACCGTGCGATGGGGCCCGACGGACGCGCGGCGATCGGTCTCAGCGACTCGGTCGTGCGGCTGTCGGTCGGTCTCGAAGGGGTCGACGACCTGCTCGGCGATCTGGATCAGGCGCTGGGCTGACCCGTCGCGTTCCCCTCTTCCGTTCCCGCTCGGCCCGGCGGTGTGAGCGGTCACGGATCGGGTGAGCGGACGGTGATTCCCGCCGCGGTCTCAGTCGAGGCCGTCGATGCCCAGCGCGTTCAGGACCGTACGGAGTTTGAACGCGGTCTCCTCGAGCTCGCCCTGAGGGTCGGAGTGTTCGACGATGCCGCCACCCGCCCACGTTCGCAGACTGCGGCGATCGGCTTCGAGCTGGAGGCACCGGATGGTGACCATCCATTCGCCGTCGCCGGCGGCGTCGCACCAGCCGACGGCGCCCGCATAGAAGCCGCGTTCCCCCTCGACTTCCCGGATGATCTGCGCGGCAACATCACTGGGTGTACCGCAGACCGCGGGGGTCGGACCCAGCAGGAGGGCGAGATCCAGCGCGGTGGTCGACGGATCGCGAAGTGTCGCGCGGATGGGGGTGGCGAGATGCCACACCTCTCCGGTCGACTGCAGTTGCGGGGTCGACGGCGCGTCGACGTCGTCGCACAGGTGCGCCAGCCGGTCGCGCAGGTGATCCACGACGAACGCGTGTTCGGCGAGATCTTTTGCCGAGGAGAACAATCCGTCGGCGACGGCGCGGTCGACGACCGGATTCGGTGACCGCGGAGCCGAACCCGCGTACGGGTGGCAGGTGACGACCGATCCCGACTTGCGCAGCAGCACTTCGGGACTCGCGCCCAGCAGCCACGCGCCGGAGCCGGTGGCGGCACCGAGGTCGACGCCGAACGCGTTGTGTCCGGCGTTGCCGCCCGCCAGGGCGTCGAGGAGTTCGTGGGGCGCGACCTCGGCGTCGAGCACGATGTCGACGCTACGGGCGAGGACGACCTTGCCGACGTCGCCGGCGACGATCCGCTTGACCGCGTGCGCCACCCGCTCGCGGTGCTCGTCGGCGGTCGGGTGCAGGGTCGTCGAGACCGGGGTGCGCGACAGCGGTGGCCCGCCCGTCAGCGGTGCGTCGTCGAAGTGCAGGACCTCGGGTACCACCAGCGCGGCCGGGTCGGAGAGATCGAACGGGATCGCGCCGGTCAGCCCGTCGATCGTCCCGGAACGCAGCGCGGCCGAGGCCGCGTCGACATCGGTGAACCCACGGACGGCGCCCCGGCCCCGCACGGTGCCGTGCGGGCGGGACAACACGAACACATCAGTCGCTGACACCCCTGACACGCTACAGGTAAGTGTGCCCTAACTTTGGATCACGATGAGTGAAAATTGACACGCCCGCGCGGCTTCGGCGAGGCTTGCACATAGGTCATGAGTGCCAGTGACAAGCCCCGGCTCGCTGGTCGGCAACCCTCCTCCGCGGTGGGGTGCTCCGGGTGACGACCTGGCCGCGTACCGACCGGACGCGGCAAGCGCGGAATTTCAGAGGAGCTCCTGCCATGACCGCTGTCCTGTCAGCACCCGACACGACCGGCCACGAGACTGTCGACACCCCCGTCATCGATTCGACCCACCATCGGTATCCGGCCATCCCCGGGCTGGCCCCGGTCGTCGGCGCCGATGTGTCCGTACCGCTGGCCCACGGCGGCACAACGCGGTACGTCAACCTCGACTACGCGGCGAGCGCGCCGGCTCTGAGCTCGGTGGCCGCCGCGGTCGCCGTTGGACTCGGCGAATACGCGAGCGTCCATCGCGGCGCCGGTCATCTGTCGCAGGTGACCACCGCCCGGTACGAGGCCGCCCGGGACACCGTGCGCCGGTTCGTCCGCGGACGGGTCGACGACACCGTCGTCTTCACCCGCAACACCACCGATGCCATCAACCTCGCCGCTCACATCACCCCCGGGGACGTCGTCGTGCTCGACATCGAGCATCACGCCAACCTGCTGCCGTGGTGCGCGCCGCGCGACGGCCGCAACCGGGCCCGAATCGTCCGCACCTGCGACACGATCGAGGACACCCTGGTCGCGCTCGAGGCGGAGCTCGCGTCGGCGCCGGCAGCGCTGCTCGCGGTCACCGCGGCGTCGAACGTCACCGGCGAGGTGCTGCCGATCACCCGGCTCGCCTCGATCGCGCACCGGCACGGGGCCCGGATCCTGGTCGACGCCGCGCAACTCGTCGCGCACCGCCCCGTCTCCGTCGTCAGTCACGGCATCGACTACCTGGCCTTCTCCGGGCACAAGGCATATGCGCCGTTCGGTGCCGGGGTCCTGATCGGCCGGACCGACTGGTTCGACGCCGCCGACCCCTATCTGGCCGGCGGGGGAGCGACCGCCGACGTCGACCTGAGCCCGCACGCCGGTGGCGTGACCTGGCACACCGGAGCCGCGCGTCACGAGGCCGGTTCGCCGAACGTGCTCGGCGCGGTGTCGATCGCGGCGGCCTGCGAGGCGCTGGCCGACCTCGGTCCCGAGGCCATCGGCCTGCACGAACTGCGCCTGGCCCAACGCCTGGACTCCGGCCTGGCCGCCATCCCCGGGGTCGTGCCCCTGCGGATCTTCGCCGATTCCACCGACCGGGTGGGAATCGCGGGGTTCACCGTCGACGGGATCGCGCCGCGGGTCGTCGCCGAGTATCTCAGTGCGCAACACGGAATCGGCGTGCGCGACGGCCGGTTCTGCGCTCACCCGCTGCTCGAGCGCCTCGGACATCCGGCCGGCGCGGTCCGCGCGAGCTTCGGGGCGGGTACCACCTCCGACGACATCGACCGCCTCCTCGAGGCACTGCGCGCGCTGACCGAACACGCACCGATCGACCATGCACTGACCGAACAGACCATCCGACCAAAATCGAATGAGGGGTGATGAGATGACCATCGAACTCGACGCACCGGCCGATCGCGCAACCGTGATCGCCGCACCGACTTCCGCTCCGACGGCCCCGATCAGCATCGGACGACCGGGGTTCCAGATCGCCATCGCCGGAGACGAACTGGCGCAGACGTTTCCGATCGTCGTGCGGCGTGAGACCCTCCGCGATGCGCAGCGTGCCCGCTCTCTGCTCCGGGCCGGCACCCACGATCAGGCGAAGTTCGTGGTCGCCCTCGAGGTGGAGGTGACCGTCGCGGCGGATGCCGCGTCGGCGCGTGCCGCGGCCGCTGCCGCGGTGGACGCATCGTCGGAGGCAGGCTCCGGGACCATCCGCTACATCGGCACGACACACGGACTGATCACGCTGGTCCGGGACATCTACGCGGCCGAGGTCGCCGACGCCGTGATCCTCGTCCCGATCGACGGCGCAGCCACCGAACGCCGCATCCGCGAACAGATCCTGCCGGTTCTCGCCGAGCAGCGGCACCGCGTGGCCTGACGGGGCGGCCCGTCACAGAAGCGCGACTTCGGAACGTGCGCGCTATCTGCAACTGCCGCAGTTGAACTCAAGTGGCGCACCTGCGCCGTAGACACCCCCGCCGGCACCATCTCACGATGGTGCCGGCGGGGGTGTCTCGACGGTGATCCGTCAGCCGCGCGAGGGCTCGTTGGCAGCCTCGGGATGCGAGGCGAGGCGGTCGATCGCATCCTGCGCGATCTTCTCGGCCTGCTCGCGGCCGACCCAGCCGCCCGGCTGGACCTCCTTGCCGGGCTCGAGGTCCTTGTAGTGCTCGAAGAAGTGGGCGATCGGGCCCAACTCGTACTCGGACACGTCGGAGATGTCCTTGATGTGGTCCCACCGCACGTCCTTGGCCGGGACGCACAGCAGCTTGTCGTCGCCGCCGGCCTCGTCGGTCATGGTGTACATGCCGACGACCCGTGCGCGCACGATGATGCCGGGGAACACCGACTCGGGGAGCAGGACCAGCGCGTCGAGCGGGTCGCCGTCCTCACCGAGGGTGCCGTCGATGTACCCGTAGTCGGCCGGGTAGCCCATCGAGGTGTACAGGTAGCGGTCGAGGTAGACCTTGCCGGTCTCGTGGTCGACCTCGTACTTGTTGCGGCCACCTTTGGGGATCTCGATGGTCACATCGAATTCCACAGTTCCTCCTGGCAGTCTTGATCGGGGATGCCGCGTCGGGCCGAAACGCCCGCACGCTGCCCCAACGATACTGTTGGTCCGGCGACCTCGATGTTCGTACCCCTCATTGTGCGTACATCCGGCCGTTCAATCGACCGTGAACCGCGAGAGACCCGGAGGTTTTGTGGGCGCATCCACCCGAAACGGCGGTCGCCGCGGTCGGAGACTCCTGTGGTGGACGGTCACCGCGGTGGTGATCCTGGCCCTGGTCGCCGCGGCCTCGGTCGTGATCGCACTCCGCCTCGATCGGGAACCGGAGCTCCCGCCGGGAGTGCCACCGCAACCCGCCGCGGTCGCCGTCGATCCGCGGATCGACCCGGTGGCCGCCTCGGCGCCCGAGCCGACGCCGCAGGGTGTGTCACGCGCGATCGCTCCGGCACTGCGCAACCCCGCCCTCGGCGAACTCACCGGCATGATCAGCGACTCGCTCACCGGCGCGGTCCTGTGGACCAGCGACCCGGAGCGTCCGCGGATCCCCGCGTCGAACGCCAAGATCCTGACCGCCGCCGCCGTCCTCGACGCCGTGCCCCACGATCAGCGACTGACGACGACGGTGGTGGCCGGCAGCAACGGACAGGTCATCCTCCGCGGTGCCGGTGATCCCACCCTGTCGGCCCAGCCCGCCGGGACCGACACCTTCTACACCGATCCGGGTCGCATCGCCGACCTCGCGCGCCAGATCGAGGAGACCGAGATCCCGGTGACCTCGGTGGCCGTCGACCTGAGCGCCTTCTCGGGACCCACGATGGACACCACCTGGGATCGCCGGGACATCCAGGGCGGCGACATCGCCCCGATCGAATCGCTGATGGTCGACGGTGCCCGGCGGGAACCGCTGGACGAATACTCGCCGCGTACCGCGACCCCGGGCCTCATGGCGGGGGAGGCGCTGGCCGCCGCCCTCGACGTCGAAGCGCCCGTCACCGAGGTGACCGGTACCGCGCCGACCGGGTCCGGGGACGAACGCGTGATCGCGAAGGTCCAGTCGGCCCCGCTGGTGACGCGGGTCAACGACATGCTGCGCTACAGCGACAACGTGCTCGCCGAGACGCTCGCCGTCGAACTCTCGGTGCACCGCGGCGGGCCGCCCACGCACGCCGGCGGCGTCGACGCGATCGAACAGGTGCTGTCGTCGATGTTCCCGGACCAGTGGGCCGGTACGACGCTGCACGACGCGTCGGGGATCTCCTACGCCAACCGGACCACGCCGGAGTTGCTCGACACGGTGATGACAGCGGCGAGCGGGCCGAGCAGGCCGGCGCTGCGCCCCATGCTCGACGGTCTGCCGATCGCCGGCGGTACCGGCACCCTCGCGGACCGGTTCGACGCCGCCGACAATCCCGGTGCGGGCTGGGCGCGGGCGAAGACCGGAACACTCACCGGGGTGAGTTCGTTGACCGGCATAGTGCAGACAGTCGACGGCCGCGTGCTGTCGTTCGCCCTGATGTCCGGCGGCACCTCGCCGGCGGACGCGCGACCCGCCCTCGATGCCGTGGTGGGCCAACTGAGAGAGTGCGGGTGCCGATGATCACGTCAGGAATCGCCGGGTCGGAGACCACGGACGCCGGGAACGCCGGAGCCGAGACCGGGACCGCTCCGGAATCGGGCGTCGAGGAATCCGCCGACCGGGAACGCCACCCGGGTATCGGCTCGCAGATCGACTGGTCGCTGGCGGCCTCGACGGCGAAGCGACTCGCCCGGCCCGGCCCGAAGACGACGTCGTACACCTACGAGGCGGCCCGCGCGGAACTGGCCGATGCCGCCACCCGCGCCGAAGCCCCGGTGCGAGAGGTCACGGGCCTGGCCGACGGCCTGCGCGTACCGACCACCCGAGTCCTCGACCGGGCCGGCTGGATCGACGCGGCGTCCCTGTCGATGCGATCGATGCTCGGTTCGGACGACGAGTCCACCGACGCGGGATCGCCGGGGCTCGCGGCACGATTCGGCGGACTGCAGGCCGGTGGTCTGCTCGCGTTCCTCTCCACCGCGATCCTCGGTCAGTACGATCCGTTCACGCCCGATCCGGAGACCGGCGAGCCCGGTGTGCTGATGGTGGTGACGCCGAACATCATCAACGTCGAACGCCAGCTCAAGGTGATCCCGTCGGACTTCCGGCTGTGGGTGTGCCTCCACGAGGTCACCCACCGTGTGCAGTTCTCGGCCAACCCGTGGCTGCGGGACTACATGCAGGACAACGTCGCGGTGCTCACCTCCGACGCCGGCGAGTCGACGACCGAGATCGTCACTCGGATGACGAAGGCCCTCAAGGGTTCCGATGGTCCGCGCGAGAAGGGCGTGATCGGCGCGATGCAGCTGCTGCAGAGCCCCGAACAGCACGCCGCTTTCCAGCGCATGATGGTTCTCGGCACCTTGCTCGAGGGGCACGCCGACCACGTCATGGATGCGGTGGGCCCGGTGCATGTGCCGTCGGTGGCGCGCATCCGCACCGCCTTCGACAAACGACGCACCGCACCGCAGAATCCGGTGCAGCGGATCATCCGGGCCCTCATCGGGATGGACGCCAAGCTCGCGCAGTACATCCGAGGAAAAGCCTTCGTCGACGCGGTGGTCGAGGCAGTCGGGATGGAGCGGTTCAACACGGTCTGGACCTCGCCGGACACGATGCCGCTGCCGAACGAGATCGACGACCCGCAGGCATGGATTCAGCGGGTCTTGTGAGGCGGGCGGTCGCGGAATTCGCGGCCGCTCATCGGGTCGGGCCGGAGGTCTGCGTCGGACTCTCCGGCGGGCCGGACTCGCTCGCGCTGACCGCGGCCGCCGTCGGTGCCGGTCTCGACGTCACCGCGCTGATCGTCGATCACGGACTCCAGCCGGACTCCGCGCGGGTGGCAGTGGCCGCGGCCGACGCGGCGCGTGTCCTGGGCGCCCGAGTCCATGTCCTGCCGGTGCGCGTCGGACGTGGTGGAGGTCTCGAGGCCGCCGCTCGCGATGCCCGGTACGCAGCCCTCGACGAGGCCCGCGGTGGTCGGCCGGTTCTGCTCGGCCACACCGCCGACGACCAGGCCGAGACCGTGCTGCTCGGGCTGGCGCGCGGATCCGGCTCACGATCGATCGCCGGCATGCGTGCCTGGAACGACCCGTGGGCCAGACCGTTCCTCGGGGTCCGGAGGCAGCAGACGCTGGCGGCCTGTACCGAACTCGGTCTCGCACCCCATCACGACCCGCACAACCGCGATCCGCGGTTCACCCGCGTCCGTCTGCGATCCGAGGTCCTGCCGTTGCTGGAGGACGTGCTCCACGGCGGCGTCGTCGACGCGCTGGGTCGCACCGCCGAGGGGCTGCAGGCCGACAACGATGCACTCGACGAGTGGGCGGCCCGCGTCCTCGCCGAGGCCGCACGCGGCGACGTCCTGGCCGTCGGCCCGCTTCGCGACGCGCCACTCGCGGTTCGGACGCGAGCCCTGCGTGCCTGGCTGCTCGACATCGGGGCGACCGAGCCGACCCATCGGGTCGTCACGGCCGTGGCGGGCCTCCTGGACTCGGCCGCCGTCGCCGACCGGACCCAGATCGCCGTCGGCGGCGACCCCGACGTCCGCCGTGTCGTCGTCCGTACGGGCGAAACACTGACGGTCCGCCTCACCGCGAGGTGAGACGGACCGTCGTCGTGGAAGTACTACGTTCCCTCAGCGCCGAGGCGGCACGAAGGGCGAGTTGATCGTCTGGAAGTACTGGATCCCGGCACCGATCAGGGTGCCGCCGCCGCCGAGGGCGAGACCGGCGATGCCGCCGATCGCGGCGGCCGGCGCGACGCCCACCAGGCAGCCCACCACCGCGGCGGCCAGGCCGATGACGCACCCGATCACGCCGCCGACGATTCCGCCGACGACAGTACCGACCAATGTGCCGATCGAGGTTCCGGCCCGGAGTTGTGATTGGAATCGTTCGAGAGCCTGGTCGTCGCGTTCTTGTCGCGTCTGCGGCGCCGCGACATTGTGCCGGGCAATGCCGCGCAAACTCTCGACCTCGGTCGGATTGACCGCCGACGAACGCGAGACCTCACGGGACGGAATGAGGGTCACGGCGTTCCCCGCGATTCGCGCGTCGATGGGAAACTGTCGGAATTCGCTGCGGTAGTTCAGCGGCATGCGGAAGAGTTCTGCGCCGGCGGTATCCCGAACCGTCACATTCCCGTTCTCCGTGCTCACGGATGCGTTGTGCACCGTGAGAGTGAGCGCCGAGGCATTCCAGGACGCGTCATAGGTGGCCGCCGGGGCCTTCTGAGGTGCAGCTTCGGCGGTGGCGGCGAACACCGTGACGACTGCGGTGGCCAGACACAGAATCACGCTGAGGCGTTTTTTGCGCAGGGGGATACGCGAAGTGGGGAACACGAGTGCTCCTTCTTGTCCACACGGGACAGGGCGTGAGAAGGGAGGGGATATCAGAGGTCTGGTGCTCAGCTCTCTGTTTTCGAGAATGTCAGACGCTCGATCCACATCGAAACGCAACCTCGAGGAATGGTGCCCGTGTGATGAGTTGTTATGTGACCGTTATCCGCATAGCAATTCCGCGAAATGTCGACGTGAATGGCCATAAATGGTTTGAACTGGCAATTCAGCGAAAAACCGCAGGTAGGCCGCGGCCATTCCCGGCGTGCGTCCGCGGAGCCCCGGAGAGGTACCCCGTTCGCCGCGGCACCGCGAAAACATGACAAGCTGGGAGCGTGCAGTCTGCCGACCCGTACGCCGCTGACATCGACGCTGTGCTGATCACCGAAGAGGAGATCAAACAGCGAACCGCCGAGCTCGCCCAGTCCGTGGCATCGCGCTACGCCGACATCGAAGAGGATCTGGTCCTCATCGGTGTCCTGAAGGGCGCCATCATGTTCATGACGGACTTCGCGCGGTCCCTGCCGATCCCGTCGCAGATGGAGTTCATGGCGGTGTCGAGCTACGGGTCGTCGACATCGTCGTCGGGCGTGGTCCGCATCCTCAAAGACCTCGACCGCGACATCGAGGGCCGGGACGTCCTGATCGTCGAGGACATCATCGACTCGGGCCTGACGCTGTCGTGGCTGATGAAGAACCTCGCGACGCGTTCGCCGCGCAGCCTCGAGGTGTGCGCCCTGCTGCGCAAACCCGACGCCGTCCGCTCCACGATCCGGGTCGCCGACGTCGGTTTCGACATCCCGAACGAGTTCGTCGTCGGCTACGGCCTCGACTATGCCGAGCGCTACCGCGACCTGCCGTACATCGGCCGGCTGAAGCCGTCGGTGTACACGCACTGATGCTCCGGGGCGCCACACGTGCCCGACCTGCGAGGGAACGGTTTCACCAGCGCGATCGTTGACCGGTAGCCTCAATGTGTACGTCGACGGGAAGGACATGGGAACGGCGTCGGCACCGGGACTCGATCCCGCGAGCCCGCTCGACCCCCACCAACTGGCATGAACCGTAAGACAGTCTTCCGCAACCTCGCCATCCTGGCGCTCATCCTGCTCGCCCTGTGGGGCTGGAGCGTGATGAGCGACTCCGGCCGGGAGTACCGCGGCGTCGACACCTCCGTCGCACTGCAGCAACTCAACGACAAGAACACCAAGTTCGTCAGCATCGACGATCGCGAGCAGCAGCTCCGGATCGAGCTCAAGTCCCCGATCAAGGTCAACGACGCCGACGCCGGCAAGATCAGTGCCAAGTACCCGGCGCAGGCGGGTGACCAGGTCTTCGAGGCCGTCCAGGGCACGGGCGCGCCGTACACGACCAACGTCAACGAGCAGTCCGTCCTGTGGCAGATCCTCATCTTCGTGCTCCCGATGATCCTGCTGTTCGGCTTGTTCTTCTTCGTGATGAGCCGCATGCAGGGCGGTGGTCGCGGCGGCGTCATGGGCTTCGGCAAGTCGAAGGCCAAGCAGCTCAGCAAGGACATGCCGAAGACGACGTTCGCCGATGTCGCGGGCGCCGACGAGGCCGTCGAGGAGCTCTACGAGATCAAGGACTTCCTGCAGAATCCGGCGCGCTATCAGGCGCTGGGCGCGAAGATCCCCCGGGGTGTGCTGCTCTTCGGCCCACCCGGAACGGGCAAGACGCTGCTGGCCCGGGCGGTCGCCGGTGAGGCCGGGGTCCCGTTCTTCACGATCTCCGGTTCGGACTTCGTCGAGATGTTCGTCGGTGTGGGTGCATCCCGCGTGCGCGATCTGTTCGAGCAGGCCAAGAACAACAGTCCGTGCATCATCTTCGTCGACGAGATCGACGCCGTCGGACGCCAGCGCGGCGCGGGCCTCGGCGGTGGTCACGACGAACGCGAGCAGACCCTCAACCAGCTGCTCGTCGAGATGGACGGCTTCGGTGACCGCTCGGGCGTCATCCTGATCGCGGCGACGAACCGCCCCGACATCCTCGATCCGGCGCTCCTGCGCCCCGGCCGATTCGATCGCCAGATCCCGGTCGGCAATCCCGACATGGCCGGTCGCCGGGCGATCCTGAAAGTCCACGCCAAGGGCAAGCCGATCGATCCCGACGCCGACCTCGACGGTCTGGCCAAGCGCACGCCCGGGATGTCGGGCGCCGATCTGGCCAACGTCGTCAACGAGGCGGCGCTGCTCACCGCGCGCGAGAACAAGCAGACGATCACTGCCGAGGCCCTCGAGGAGGCGGTCGACCGGGTCATCGGCGGACCGCGCCGCAAGTCCCGGATCATCAGTGAGCACGAGCGCAAGGTGGTGGCCTACCACGAGGGCGGACACACCCTCGCCGCATGGGCGATGCCCGATCTCGATCCGATCTACAAGGTCACGATCCTGGCGCGCGGGCGGACCGGCGGCCACGCGCTGGCCGTCCCCGAGCAGGACAAGGACCTGATGACCCGCTCGGAGATGATCGCGCGGCTGGTGATGGCCATGGGCGGTCGTGCGGCCGAGGAACTCGTGTTCCACGAACCGACGACCGGTGCGTCGTCGGACATCGACCAGGCGACGAAGATCGCGCGGGCGATGGTCACCGAGTACGGCATGAGTTCCAAGCTGGGTGCCGTGCGTTACGGCCAGGATCAGGGCGACCCGTTCCTCGGCCGGTCGATGGGCTCGCACACCGATTACTCCGCGGAGATCGCGAGCGAGATCGACGACGAGGTACGCCGGCTGATCGAGGCCGCGCACACCGAGGCGTGGGCCATCCTGACCGAGTACCGGGACACCCTCGACGTGCTCGCCACCCAGCTCCTCGAGAAGGAGACGCTGACCCGCAAGGATCTGGAGAAGATCTTCTCCGATGTGGACAAGCGTCCGCGGATCACCGCCTTCAACGACTTCGGCGAGCGCACTCCCAGCGACAAGCCGCCGGTGAAGACGCCGGGCGAGCTGGCCATCGAACGCGGTGAGCCGTGGCCGCCGCCGGAGCCGGCCAAGATCCCCGAACCGGTGGGAGCCGGTTATCCAGGTGCACCGCAGGTCCCGGGCCAGGTGCCGAACTATCCGCCGATGTACCCCGAACCGGGGACGTCGGGCGGACCGACACCGCCGGTTCAGGGCAATCCGGAACCCCGGTACCCCGACCCCGGGTATCCGGATCAGCACCATCCCCCGCAGTATCCGAACCCCGGTTATCCGAACCCGAACTATCCGAACCCGAACTATCCGAACCCGAACTATCCGAACCCGAACTATCCGAACCCGAACTATCCGAACCCGAGTTACCCGAACCCCGGTAACCCGCAGTACCCGGATCCGGGATACCGCGACTCGGGCTCCGGTCGGACGCCGCCGGAGCCGGGCGGGCCGTACGGCGGACGAACGCGTCCGGACTACGGCGCGCCACGAGACTGGTCCGCCCCCGGCTGGCCGCCCGAGTCGGCGCCGCGCCCGGGCCGTAACGGCGAGGCCAACGGGTGGGGACACCGCGCCGATGACGACGACTCTCGGCCGACTTCGTAAAGTGGCTGGATGAGCATCAACGAGCGGCAGGACGCCGAACTCGCCGGACCTCGAGGGGACTTCGACCAGGCGCGCGCCGAGGCCGCGGTCCGCGAATTGCTGCTGGCCGTCGGCGAGGACCCCGACCGGGAAGGTCTCCTCCGGACCCCGACGCGGGTGGCGAATGCATACCGGGAGATGTTCGCCGGTCTCTACACCGAGCCCGACGAAGTCCTCGCGACGACGTTCGACGAGGATCATGACGAGATGGTGCTGGTCAAGGACATCCCGATGTACTCGACCTGCGAGCACCATCTGGTCTCGTTCCACGGGGTCGCCCACGTCGGCTACATCCCCGGCGCGTCGGGTCGGGTCACCGGCCTGTCGAAGCTGGCCCGGCTCGTCGACCTGTACGCGAAGCGCCCGCAGGTCCAGGAACGGCTCACCAGTCAGATCGCCGACGCCATGATGCGCAGGCTCGAGCCCCGCGGGGTGATCGTGGTGATCGAGGCCGAGCATCTGTGCATGGCGATGCGGGGGATCCGCAAGCCGGGCGCGACGACGACGACGTCGGCGGTGCGCGGCATCTTCAAGACCAGTGCGGTCTCCCGCGGCGAAGCCCTCGACCTGATCACCCGGTGACGACGCCGCACGCGGTTCCCGCCCGCGGCGGAGTGCACCGGACCCTGGTGATGGGTGTCCTCAACGTCACCGCCGACTCGTTCTCCGACGGCGGTCGCTACCTCGACGCCGATGCGGCGATCGCGCACGGTCTCGAACTGATCGACCAGGGTGCCGACCTCATCGACGTCGGCGGCGAATCCACCCGCCCCGGCGCGGTCCGGGTCGACCCCGAACTCGAGACGGCTCGCGTCGTGCCGGTGATCAGCAAACTCGCCGCGCGCGGGGTGGCCGTGTCGGTCGACACGATGCGGGCGCCGGTGGCCGCCGCAGCGGTGGAAGCCGGTGCGGCCATCGTCAACGACGTCTCGGGCGGGCGGGCCGACGCCGACATGGCACGGGTCGTCGCGGACGCGGGGGTGCCGTGGATTCTCATGCACTGGCGCCCGGCCGGCGACACCGCCGACCGTCGGTTCACCCACCGCAGCGGAGATGTCGGGGGTTACCGGGATGTGGTCGCCGAGGTCAGTGGTGAACTGCTCGCCCAGGTCGACGCCGCGGTGTCGGCCGGGGTCGACGCCGACCGCCTGATCCTCGACCCGGGACTGGGCTTCGCCAAGACCGCCGAACACAACTGGGCCCTGCTGCACGCCTTACCCACCTTCACCGGGCTGGGCTTCCCGATTCTGGTCGGGGCCTCCCGCAAACGTTTCCTCGGCACGCTGCTCAGCCGCGACGGCGCGGACCGCCCGCCCGCGGGGCGCGATGTCGCGACCGCGTCCGTCTCGGCACTCGCCGCCGCCGCGGGTGCGTGGGGCGTGCGCGTGCACGACGTGGCGAGCAGTCGCGACGCGGTCGCGGTCGCCGCGGCGTGGCGCGCAGGCGGTTCCCGAACCTCATCACCGGTAGGAGAGACGAATGGCTGATCGGATCGAACTGCGCGGGCTGAAGGTCCGGGGCAATCACGGTGTCTTCGACCACGAGCGCGCCGACGGCCAGGACTTCTTCATCGACGTCGTGCTCTGGCTGGATCTGCAGGCCGCGGGGGAGTCCGACGATCTCGCCGACACCGTCGACTACGGTGCGCTCGCGCAGCAGGTCGCCGGCATCGTCGGGGGCGAACCGCGCAACCTCATCGAGAAGGTGGGCGCCGAGGTGGCCGACTCGATCATGACCGACGAGCGCATCAGTGCGTGCGAGGTGACCGTGCACAAGCCGTCGGCGCCGATCCCGCTGACCTTCGACGACGTCGCGGTGGTGACCCGACGTTCCCGCAAGGGGACGCGATGAGCCGCGCGGTGCTCTCGGCGGGGTCCAACGTCGGTGACCCGACCGCGCACCTGCGTTCGGTCGTCGAGGGCTTCGCCGACGAGCTGGTCGCGGTGTCCGCGGTGTACTCGACGCCCCCATGGGGTGGGGTCGAGCAGGACGACTTCCGCAACATCACGCTCGTCGTCGACGGACCGTACGATGCCCGACAGTGGCTCGAGCGTGGTTTCGAACTAGAGCGGGCGGCCGAGCGGACGCGGGAGATCCGCTGGGGACCAAGAACTCTCGACGTCGACGTGATCAGTGTGTCTGATTCTGACGGAGTTGTCGTGACCGACGGACCGGACCTGACGCTGCCCCATCCCCGTGCGGCGCAACGGGCTTTCGTCCTCGTCCCGTGGCTGGAGATCGAGCCCGACGCCACCCTGTGGACGCCGGCCGGCGAACGCGCGGTCGCCGATCTCGTCGCCGGGCTCGACGCCGCCGAGCGGGATGCGGTGCAGCCGGTCGGCCGCCTGACCGGGGGCGAGCCGTGAGTGCACCGGATCCGCGCCGGCCGGAGCAGGACGACGAGGAGGCCGGCCTCGGCCCCACCCGGGTCCGTGATCTGGCCGCGATCGCGGCGGTCACCGCGATCGTCGCGTGGATGCTGGTGCGGTACAACTACTCCGATCTCCCGCCGTTACCGCTGCTCGCCGGTGTCGTGCTGTATGTGCTTGCGGCACTCGAGATCGTCATCGCCTTCGTAGTCCGCTCCCGGGTCGAATCCCGCGATGTGGGTCGCGCCCGGGGACAACTCCATCCGCTCACGGCCGCGCGAGTGCTGGCCCTGGCCAAGGCTTCTGCGATCCTCGGTGCGATCGCGGTCGGGGTCTGGCTGGGATTGCTCGCGTTCCTGCTCGGTCAGCACGATCTGGCCGCGGCCGACCACGACCGGCCGGGTGCCATCGTCGGGCTGATCGGCGGGGCGGTCCTCGTCGGTGCCGCGCTGTGGCTCGAGTACTGCTGCCGGGCCCCCGACGACCCGTCCGCGGTGGGCGATTCGTGACGGTTGCCGCGAGCGGCGGTCGTCCCGTCGACGCATCGCCTAACATGCGGACTATCTGAGAAACTCCGCACCCGCCTGACGTCCGAATGTACTCACAGCCTGTAAATTCACGATCATGACGACCTCGAACGGCCGTGCCGCCGACTCGCGCCGCTCGAGTCGGTCGCCGGCTCAGTGGTTGCTCGGCCTGTTGATCGTGCTCGCGCTGGTGGCCAGCATCCTCATGGTCTTCACCGACCGTTTGTCGATCACCGGCTCGCTGGCGGTCATCGCAGCGCTCTGGGCAGCCGTCATCGGCGCGATCCTGGTGACCAAGTTCCGGCGGCAGGCCGAGAGTGCGGAGGCGAAGAGCCGGGACCTGCGACTCGTCTACGAATTGCAGCTGGAACGTGAGATCGCGGCACGACGTCAGTACGAGCTCGACGTCGAGACGACCATCCGCAAGGAGGTCACCGCAGAGTCGAACGAGGAACTCTCCGAATTGAAGGCTCAGGTCCTGGCGTTGCGGTCCAGCCTGGAGATGCTCCTCGGCGAACCGCTCCCGGACCAGCGGGCCGCGCTGTCCAGCGAGAAGATGCGCGAACTGGCCTCGGGCCTGAACGACGAATCCCGCACCGGCCGCCGATCCGGGACATTCGGCGGCGACTTCGGCGGCGTGTCCTCCTATGGCGCCACCTACGCCGACGACGGGGCGCTCGCCGCCCGCGACTTCGCCGCCACCGCACCCACCGCGGACGACGGTAGACACACGGGTTCGGTCGACCCCAACGAGATGACCGAGGTGATCCCGATCGTCACCGACGATCCGATCTCCGGCCGTATCGCGACCGAGGTCTCGCCCGACGAGGTCGCCGAGACGAACACGTCGGCCGATTCCACGGCCGGCGACCGGACGTCAGGCGGCGAGGCCTCCCAGGCCGATGTGTCCGATGCCGATGTGTCCGACGCCGAGATCGTCGACACCGAACATTCCGACTCGACCACCGGGGACTCGGGTGCGGGTAAGGCGGAGTCCACGTCGCTGCCGTTCTCCGGCGGCTTCTACCTCGGAAACGAGGCCGAGGAGCCGACACCCCCATCCGCCGAGACCCGGGCGCGGGTCGACCCCGCGGACCAGCCGCTCTACACCGACGACACCCCGACCGACGAGTGGTCGACCGGGGCGCAGCCTGTCGTCACTCCGGATACCGATGCCCCGCCCGTCACCGACGCCCCGCCCGTCACCGACGCCGACGAGGTGGAGCCACCCGCGTTCCTCGGTGCCGCGGGGCGCCATGAGAACCAGCCCGGCGGCCGGGCCGTGGAGTCCTACGGCGGTGGCCGCCGACGCCGTGCGGCCGACGACGACGCGGAGTCCGCACATTCGGCGGGGCTCCCGGTCTCCGAACTCCTGAACCAGTTGCGTTCGCAGACGGAGACGTCCGGGGGCGGGCGCCGGCGCCGGAACGGCTGAGGCCCGACACTCCGGGCGTTCTGGCATGCGAGGACGCTCGCGGTCGATCGCTGTACGTTCTGTCATCCGTTCGGGTCACATCTGTGACGTCACCACGGATTAGCCCGTGCGAGTTGGACGATCGCCCTAGTATTCCCGTATGAGCGAGACGCTCGCTGGTGGGGAGTTCGGTTTCGGGCCCGGGTCCGGTCCGTCCTTCGCCGCGATCCGCCACACCGACCGCGGGAACGCGGTCAAGCAGTCACTGGTGAGCGCCGCCCTGTTCCTGCCGGTGATCGCCTGGTGGCCGACTGTGCTGTGGCTCTTCGCTTTCGACCCGCTCGACGGCACTCCGTTCCCCGAGTACTACGCGAACCTGCAGGCCAACGGCCCCGAGGCCAGTCTGCTGCTCATCTGGTCGCTGACGGCGCTGATGCCGCTGTACATGGTTCTCGTGCTGGGGATCTGGGCGCGGAGCCCCCTTCGATCGGGTATCGCAGTGGTGATCGGTGCGGTCGGTGCACTCGGATTCTGGGGCGGGCAGGTGCCTGTCCTGGTGCGGTCGGGGGAGTACCCGATCCTCACCTTCTGTTCGGAGAACATGCCCGCCTTCGTCGTGTTGCTGATCGTGGCGTGGTCGGTCGCGCGGCGGCGCGGATTCTGGTGGTTGCTCGCGATACCGGTCATCGCGCTGTTGGCGATCAACGCCTACGAGGGCTGGGCGTCGAATCCGGTCGATGCGATCGTCGACGGCACGGGGAGACTGCTCGACGTTCCGGCCTCGCAGGTACTGGATCCGTTCTCGCCGAGGTTCCGTTCACCGTTCGACGATGTGGTCGACGTCGTGGCGGGGATCGTGACCCTCTGGGTGGTGGATTCGGTGTTCGGTGCCCTGTCCCGGCAGGGGCGCGATCCGCAGCAGTCCCGGCCGGGTCGCGACCCGCAGCAGACCCGTGTCGCCGATCATCGACGCTGACGAAAGCGGTGCTGTGACAACGAATTCCGGTCAGAACTGCATCGTGACGGCACGTCCGACGGTGAACACGATGAACCCCAGACTCAGGGCGATGCCCAACGCACACAGCGCCTGCGCGAGCCGTCCGGCCGAACTCGGCTGACCGCGACCGGCCAGATACCAACCGGCCACACCGACCGGGAGACCCATCCCGCCGACGACGCTCAACGGAACCGCCACCACGCCGCAGGCGAGCGACGCGGTGGTCCGCCGGGACGCGCCGGCGCCGGCCGCAGGCGAGTCCAGCACCGGGAGATCGCGCGAGGCCCGCACCGTCGATGGAGTCGGATCATACTGTGGCACAGTGTGTCCCGGCAACTCGGAGTACGCCGTCGCGCGCAGGTGGGACGACGGCGGAGCGGGACCCGCCGGGTTGCTTCCCGGCGGGGTCGCGGCGGCCGTGGGAATCGCGGCGGTGGACGCGAGGACGGTCGGGGGAAGCGGAGCCGGGGTCGGTGCGGATGTCGGTGCGAGGGGGGCTCGGGCGCGCATCGTGCGGTCGGAGCGGGGGACGAACGTCGTGGTGTCGATCGCCGAACGGAGTTCGGCGGCAAACGCTCCGGCCGACGGTGGCCGGTCCGCGCGGTTCTTGGCGAGGCCGGAACGCACGACGTCGGACACCGCCCGGGGGACGTCGGGCCGGAGTGCGGACACCTCCGGGGGGGGCGTGCTGAGGTGGTGGTGGATCATCATCGCGGGCGTGCGTGCGCTGAAGGGTACTGTGCCGGTGAGTAATTCGAAGATGCTGCAGGACAGTGAGTACACGTCGCTGCGGGCATCGAGGGTCTGGGCGGAGAGTTGTTCGGGTGACGAATAGGGGAAGGACCCGATCACCAGATCCGTCGAGGTGAGTGAGGTCGCGCCGCCGTCGGTCGACCGGGCGATACCGAAGTCGGCCAGACGGATTCGTCGTTGCACGGATCCACCCGGGAATCGCGGGCCGGGCTCTTCGGCGCTGATCAGGATGTTGGCCGGCTTGACGTCGCGATGGAGCAGGCCGGAACGGTGCGCGTGATCGAGGGCGGCACCGATGGCGTCGCCCACCGCCGCCACATCGGCGAGTGGAAGGCCGCCGGGAACGGTGGAGAGCAGCGCCGCCGCGTCGGTGCCGCGCACGTACTGCATCGAGATCCAGAGGCGTCCGTCCACCTCGCCACGGTCGTAGACGCTGACGATGCAGGGATGGTCGAGCTGGGCGGCGAGGTCGGCCTCGCGGGTGAACCGGGCGCGGAAGGTCGGATCGTTCGACACGTGCTCGGCCAGCACCTTGATGACGTCGTGGCGGGGCAGCCGAGGATGGCGGACGAGGTACACCTCGCCCATGCCGCCGGCACCGATCTTGCGCACGACCGTGTATCCGGCGAACTCTGTGCCCGGTTCCAAGCTCATGGCGGACCTTCGTGTGTGGGCGTGTCGGGGTGAACGGCGGCCGCCTCAGACTACGCCGCTTCGGCCCAGGTCACCGGGGGTTCGGTCGTTGGATCGACATGTCCGGGGTGCAGCCCGGGCCCACCACGGGGTGACACCTGTCACAGACATTGGCACCGGCCGCGGTGTCGGACCTACTCTTGCTCTGCAACGTCTGGTACCCGTGCCGACGCCGCCGCGATGAGTCCGCTCACGTGACGGTCGATCCGGCAGAGGCGGGACTGGAACGACACTCTGGAGGACAGCGGTGACCTCACCGAGCGGTGATGCCGGTATGCCGTCTGCACGGCGGACCGGTGGCGATGACGCCTTCGGCGATGATCTGCACGCCCATCACCCGTTCGCGGACGACGCGTATCCCCGGTCCGCTTCCACCGATCCGTTTGCCGGCATGACGAACCTGCCGGCCCCCGCCCGACTCACCGTCGGTCTCGTGTCTGCCGGCCGCGTCGGAACGGCGTTGGGTGAGGCGCTGGAGAAGGCCGGGCACGTGGTCGGCGCCGTCGTCGCCCGCTCGCCCGAGTCCCGTGGCCGCGCTGCGCGCCGGCTCCCCGATTCCGAGATCCTCGATCTCGACGAGGTCGTCGCACGGTCCGAGCTGTTACTGGTCAGCGTGCCCGACGCGACCCTGGGTGCCGTCGTCGACGAGATCGCCGCGTCCGATTCGCTCCGGCCCGGGACGATCGTCGCGCACACCGCGGGCGCGCACGGAGTGGCCGTGCTGCAACCGCTGACCGATCGTGGGGCCCTCGCGATCGCCCTGCATCCCGCGATGACGTTCGTCGGCTCCGAGGACGACACGGCTCGCCTCACCAATGCGTGCTTCGCGATCACCGCCGCCGACGCTGTGGGTGAGGCGATCGCATCGTCGCTGGTCCTGGAGATGGGCGGCGACCCGGTCCGGATCGCCGAAGCCGATCGCACGCTCTACCACGCCGCCCTCGCGCACGGCGCCAACCATCTGATCGCCCTGATCTCCGACGCGGTCGTCGCGCTCAATGCCGCGATCGACCACTCCGGCCGTGACACCGCGACCGTCGACGGACACGGCAACCGCCTGGCCGAACGCATCCTCGGCCCGCTGGTCGCGGCGTCGCTGCGCAATGTGCTGGAACTGGGGCCGTCGGCACTGACCGGGCCGGTCGCACGTGGTGACGCGCCCGCGGTCACCCGGCACCTGGCAGCGCTGCGCACCGTTCCCGGCGGGACGGGACCGCACGGTATCGCCGACGCCTACCGCACACTCGCCCGACGCGCCGCGGACCACACCCAAGCGCCGCAGGCGTTGATCGACGCACTGGAGGACCGATGACATCACCAAGCGGAGGAGGCGGCGTGAGCGGCCCGCTCGAGCAACAGCCCACCTACTCGGCCGGACGGATGACCGTGCATCGTGAGCCGGCGTCCCTGACCCGCGTCACCCGCGCGCTCCGCGCGTCGGGCAAGCGCGTCGTGCTCGTTCCGACCATGGGTGCCCTGCACGCCGGCCATCTCGAACTCGTCCGGGCCGCCAAGGCGAAGGGCAACACGGTCGTCGTGGTGTCCATCTTCGTCAACCCGCTGCAATTCGGCGCCGGCGAGGACCTCGACGCGTATCCGCGCACTCTCGACGCCGACCTCGCGCTGCTCGAGCCGCTGGGCGTCGAGTTGGTGTTCGCGCCGTCCGCGTCGTCGATGTACCCGAACGGCCCGCGTACGACGGTCCACCCGGGAGAGGCGGGCGGAATCCTGGACGGGGTCTCGCGTCCGACGCACTTCTCGGGGATGCTGACCGTGGTCCTCAAGCTGCTCAACATCGTCGGACCGAACGCGGCGTTCTTCGGCGAGAAGGACTATCAGCAGCTGGTGCTCATCAAGCAGATGGTGACCGATCTGAACCTCGACGTCGACATCGTGGGGGTTCCGACCGTGCGCGAATCCGACGGGCTGGCCATGTCGTCGCGCAACCGCTACCTCACCCCGGAGCAGCGCGAGCTGGCGACGGCCATCTCGGCGTCGCTCGTCGCGGGCGCCCATGCGGCCGAGGGCGGCCGGGACGCCATTCTGGCTGCCGCGCAGTCGGTGCTGGCCACGGTGCCCGAGATCGAGGTCGACTATCTCGCCCTGCGCGGACGCCAGCTCGACGAACCGCCGGAGAAGGGACCGGGACGATTGCTCGTCGCGGCGCGGCTCGGCAACGCGCGCCTGATCGACAACGTCGGTGTGACGGTCGGCGGAGTCGCCGCGCTCGAAGAAGAACTTGCCTGGACCAATGCCACCACAACTACGACAGAGGGACGATGACCATGTTGCGCACCATGATGACCTCGAAGATCCACCGCGCCACCGTGACCCAGGCCGATCTGCACTATGTCGGTTCGGTCACCATCGACTCCGACCTGCTCGATGCCGCGGGCCTGCTCGAGGGCGAGCAGGTCACCATCGTCGACATCGACAACGGTGCCCGGCTCGTGACCTACGCGATCGCCGGTGAGCGTGGCAGCGGTGTCATCGGGATCAACGGCGCGGCGGCGCATCTCGTCCACCCGGGCGATCTCGTCATCATCATCGCCTACAGCATGCTCGACGCGGCCGAACTGCGTGAGTACTCGCCGAACGTCGTGTTCGTCGACGCGCAGAACCGCATCGTGACCACGGGCGACGACCCGGCCGACGTGCCCGAGGGGTCGGGTCTGCTGGACCCGCGTCACCTCGACAGTCCGATCTTCGCCGACGCCTCGCTCTGACGCGGCAACAACTTTCGATGCTGCTCACCGTCGACGTCGGGAACACCAACATCCATCTCGGCGTGTACGCGGGGGTGGGGGATCACGCACGTCTGGTGCGTGACTGGCGAATCCACACCGACCCGCACTACACCGCCGACGAACTGGCGTGGGCGTTCCGCGGCATGCTCGGCGACGACATCGACCAGGTCACCGGTGTGAGCGCGTTGTCGACGGTGCCGTCGCTCCTGCGCGAACTCCGCGTCATGGTGCCGCGCTACTTCGGTAACGGTCCGCACGTGCTGCTCGAACCAGGCGTGCGCACCGGCGTTCCGCTCCTGGTCGACAACCCCAAGGAGGTCGGCACCGACCGGGTCTCCAATTGTCTGGCCGCACATCATGAATTCGGCGGGCCCTGCATCGTGGTCGCGTTCGGCACGGCAACGGTCGTCGACGCGGTGTCCGCGTCGGGCGAGTTCCTCGGCGGGGCGATCGCGCCCGGGGTGAATCTCGCTGTCGAGGCCCTCTCCGAGCACACGGTGACCGTTCGCAAGGTCGAGCTCATGCCGCCGCGCGGCGTGCTCGGCAAGAACACGGTCGAGGCGCTGCAGTCGGGCATCCTCTACGGCTTCGCCGGTCAGGTGGACGGCCTGGTCGACCGTGTCTGCGACACCGTCCCCGGATTCGACGGCGACGATGTGACCGTCGTCGCGACCGGCTACCTCGCACCGCTCATGTTCGACGAATGTCGTTCGCTCACCGATCATCACCCGCATCTGACCCTGGAGGGTCTGCGCCTGGTCCACGAACGGGCCAAAGCCAATCCGCGGCGCGGAAAGTGATCTCACGAACCGCGGTGATCACCGGTCCCCGCGGAGTGCGGCCTCGGTGTAGGCCGTGATGCGGTCGGTCAGTTCGCCGCCGGCCAGGTCGGTGCCGGCCAGCTGATGGACCTGGGCGTCGACCGCCGCGAACGCGAGCCGTAGGTCGGTGACCGCGGAGTCCGCCGTCCAGCCGTCGGCGACGAGATGAGCGCTCAGCCGCTCGATCAGGCTGTCCACGAGGGCGGTGTACCCGGCGGCGAGGCGCGCCGGGTCGGCCAGTTCACGCAGGCGTCCGTGGGCACGGCCGTGGGTCGAGTTCTCGTGCACCGCCACCTCGATCACCGCGCGCATCACCTCCGGCCACGGGCGCGAACCGGCGGGGTGGGCGTCGAGAATCGCGGTGATCGCCTGGCCGGCGGCGTCCAGATGGCGGAGTGCGAGTTCGTCGAAGATCGCCTGCTTGTCGCCGAAGTACTGGTAGACCGAGCCGACCGACACCCCGGCCTTCTCGGCGATGCGGTTGGTCGTCAGTTCCGCGCCCTCGGTGTCGAGAAGTTGAGTGGTCGCCTCGAGGATCAGGTCGACGGTGAACGAGGAGCGTTGCTGCCGTGGCCTTTTGCGCATCTGCTCGATCCTGGTGAAATGCGAGTTGTCCCATGCCGCCACCGGTTCGACGATGGATGCATGAGCTGCGAATCCGGAACCCCCGAATCCTACCTTCGCTTCCTGCCCGAACCGTGGCGATCCGAAGCCGTCGGGGTCGCGGCCGAATCCACCTGGTGGGCGTGGCCGTCGAGCTCCGGGCGGCCGTGCGGGGACGTGGACGTGCACGTCCTGCGGGCGCGCCGAAGTGCCGCACCGCTGCGCGTGCTGCTGCTGCACGGAGGTGGCGGCCACAGCGCCGTGGTCTGGCCGCTGGGCGCGATCCTCGCGAACGAGGGGTTCGAGGTCCTCGCCCCCGATCTGCCGCAGTACGGGCGCACCCGGGTGAGCGATACCGGGCGGGTCCGCTATCAGGACTGGGTCAGCCTGGTCGCCGACCTCGTGGCGGCGGAGACCGAGGACGACCCGCGTCCGCTCGTCGTGCTGGGCGCGAGCCTCGGCGGCATGCTCGCCTACGAGGTCGCCGACCGAACGGGGCGTGTCGCCGCGGTCGTCGCGACGTGCCTGCTGGATCTGGCCGGTGACCCGGCTGCGCGTCGAGCAGTTGCGCGCACGCCGGTGCTCGCCCGACTGGTCCCGCTGATGCCGGTGCTCGCCCGGGTCGGGGCTCTCGCGCGCGTGCGGTTCCCGATCCGCTGGGTGGCGCCGATGTCGGCGATGAGTCTCGACCCGGAGCTGTCCCGGGCGTGCCTCGACGACCGGCTGGGTGCCGGATCGTCGGTGTCGCTGGGGTTCCTGTCGGACCTGATGACGCACGACGTGCCGGACCCAGAGGGGTACCGGGGTCCGCGCGTGCTGCTGGTCCACCCGGCGGCGGACTCCTGGACGCCGCCTGAGGTCAGTGTGCGTTTCGCGCGACGGATGGCGGCGCGCACCGACATCCACCTGCTGACCGGGTGCGGGCACTTCCCGGTCGAACAGCCCGGCATTGACGAGCTGGCCGAACACCTACGCGCGCTGGCCGCCGATCTCGTCGGGACGGCGTGAATCCCCGTCGGTCAGCGGAACGCGCGGAGCAGGAGAGTGGGATCGTGGTCGGCGTCGGTGCCGTCGGAGTTGCGCAGCAGTGCGTCGAGGACCAGGCCGTCGAGCGCGGCGACCAGCTGCCGGGCCTCGCCGCGGGACAGTCCGCCGTCGACGAGCCCGTCGACGTAGCGGTCGCGGTGTCCGACCATGGCCCGTCGCAGCTCCTCGTCACGAGTCGACAGGAGCATGAGCTCGTAGCGGGCCCTGGTCCGGACTCGGTCGGCGCCCAGCCAGCGGACGATCACCTCGTGCGTCGACTCGCCGTCGGCGGCCCGGTCGCCGAGAAAGACGTGTTCGACGAGCGCCGCGAGAAAGCCGCTCTGACCGCCGAAATGGTGACGAACGCTCCCGTGCGGCACGCCCGACGCGTCCTCGACGGCGCGCGCGGACGCCTGGCGGATCCCCACCGTGCCGATGAGGGTGATGCCGGCGTCGAGCAGCACGTCGCGTGTCGAGGCACCAGATGATTTCTCCACATGGAGAAGTCTATCTGCTATGGTTCTTCTCCATGTGGAGAAGAGACTCGTGAAGGTCGTGGTGGTGGGTGCGGGGATCGCCGGGCTGTGCACGGCGGCCGGTCTGGCGTCGACGGGGGCGCGTGTCACGGTCGTCGAGCGGGCGCCGGAGGTTCGGGGCGGGGGCGCGGGACTGAGCATCTTCGCCAACGGAATCCGCGCGCTCGACTCGCTCGGGCTGCGATCGGTGATCGGTGAGGCCCTGGCGCCGACCCCGCCGGCAAGCGGAACGCGGACACCGGACGGACGCTGGCTCAGCCGCTTCGATCCGGCGTCGCTCACCGACATGCGCGTGGTCCGCCGTGCCGACCTCCACGCGGCCCTGCTCGGCGCCGTCGCAGGTGTCGCGGACATCCGGACGGGCTCCGGGGTCGAGGAGATCGCCCCCGGGAACGGTGTCGTACGCATGGACGACGGAACAGAGATCGGCGGGTGCGACCTGATCGTCGGCGCGGACGGGTTGCGCAGCCGGGTGCGTGGCGCGATCGTCGCGGACCCGGGCGTCCGCAGATGTGGATACGCCGCGTGGCGGGCGGTCACGTCGTCCCCGGTGGCGGTCGACGCGGCCGGCGAGACGACCGGTCGCGGAGCGCGCTTCGGGATCGCGCCGCTGGCTGACGGTCACGTCTACTGGTTCGCGTCGGTGTCGGACGCCGGGGACCGCACCGAAGGTGGTCTCGATGAAGTACGGCAACGGTTTTCGGGTTGGCACCGGCCGATCGGCGAACTGCTCGACGCCACCGACCCGGCGACCGTCGGGTACCTCCCGATCGAGGAACTCGCCTCGCCGCTGCCGACCTTCGTGGGAGCGCGCGGGCCGTGTGGGAGTGTTCTCGTCGGCGACGCCGCGCATGCGATGACCCCGAATCTGGGCCAGGGGGCCAACCAGGCGATGGAGGACGCGGCCACCCTGGTGGTCTTGCTCCGACGGTCGGGCCACGGCGGCCTCGACGACGCCCTGCGGGCCTACGACCGCCTGCGGCGCCCGCGGACCCAGCGCATCGCACGGCAGGCGTCGATGATCGGGCGGGTCGGGCAGATGCGTGCCGCGCCTGCCGTCTGGGCCCGTGACCTCGCCCTGCGGATGACGCCCGACGCCGTCCTGAATGCGCAGATGCGACGCGTGCAGCGGTGGCAGCCGCCTGAGGTGTGACGGTGTCGGTCAAGTCGGGGTCTGGCCGGTGGGGCCGGGCTGTGGCATACTCGTCGCCGTGATCATGAGCTGTCAGGAGTGTTGTCGGGGCTAGTACCGCGTCTGCGGCTGCCCTACTTCGCGCTCCCCGCTCGATCTCGATCACTTCAGGACTTCACATGACCGCTTCGGTTGTTTCTTCTGCTCTTGCCCCGTCGGCCGCGTCGGTGTTCGCCGTGGCGCCACCGACCGTCGCCCCGGCCCCGTCGGCGCCGCTGTCCCTGCGCGTCGAGGACTACGCGTCCGCGGTCGCCGCCGGCGCCACCCCCGTCGATGTCCGCTCCCACCGGCGCCGTCAGCTCGACGGCGCCTTGTTCGGCGCGCTGGCCATCGACGCCGTCGAGGTTCTCGACCGGCTCACGCCGGACACCCCGGGTTCGCTGCGCACCGCGCGACCCGAATCCCGGTGGATTCTCGTCAGCGAGGACGGGCACGAGGCGGAATGGCTCGCCTGGCACCTGCAGGCGCGTGGCGTGCACGGTGCGGTGTTCGTCGTCGGCGGGCACCGCCGGATGCGGTCGGCACGGGTCAACGGGCGGATTCGTCCCGACGACCTCGCCGTCATCTCCGCGCACGAGAGCTGAACCCGCCCAGCGCGACCCGATTGTGGCCGCGATCACGCCGAGGCGGTGAGTTGGGAGTCGATGACCGGCCCCGATAGGGTGCGTGGGGTGAGTGACAGCCCGACCAGCACCGCCACCCCCGAAGCGACCGACGAGCAGACTCCCGAGCAGTTGCGCATCCGCCGCGAGAAGCGTGAGCGGATCCTGGCCGAGGGCCGTGAGGCATACCCGGTCTCCATCCCGCGCACCCATAGTCTTGGCGAGATCCGCGCGGCCTATCCCGACCTCGAGGCCGGTACCGAGACCGGTCAGCACGTCGGCGTCACCGGGCGCGTGATCTTCCTGCGCAACAAGGGCAAGCTGTGCTTCGCGACGCTGCAGGAGGGCGACGGCACCCAGCTGCAGGCGATGGTCAGCTTCAACGGTGTCGGCGAGGAAGCGCTGGCGCGGTGGAAGTCCGAGGTGGACCTGGGTGACATCGTGTTCATCTCCGGCGAGGTCATCAGTTCGCGCACCGGCGAACTGTCGGTGATGGCCGACGGCTGGCAGATGGCGTCGAAGTCGTTGCGTCCGTTGCCCGTCGCCCACAAGGACATGAACGAGGAGACCCGGGTCCGGCAGCGTTACGTCGACCTCATCATGCGTCCGGAGGCGCGCAGCATCGCCCGCACCCGGATCTCGGTGATCGCCGAACTCCGTGCGGCTCTGGGGCGTCGGGGATTCCTCGAGGTCGAGACCCCGATGTTGCAGACCCTGCACGGCGGGGCGGCGGCACGTCCCTTCGTGACGCACTCCAACGCCTTCGACATCGATCTGTTCCTGCGCATCGCGCCGGAGCTGTTCCTGAAACGCTGCGTGGTCGGCGGCATCGAGCGCGTCTTCGAGATCAACCGCAACTTCCGCAATGAGGGGGCCGACTCCACCCATTCGCCGGAGTTCGCGATGCTCGAGACCTATCAGGCCTACGGCACCTACGACGACTCCGCGGTCATGGTCCGCGAACTGGTGCAAGAGGTGTCGCAGGCCGCGCTCGGCACCCAGACGCCGACCATGCCGGACGGTTCCACCTATGACCTGTCCGGCGAGTGGACCGCGCTGGAGATGTACCCGTCGCTGTCCGAGGCGCTCGGCGAGCAGATCGTCCCCGCGGGCGCCGACGGTGAGACCACCGTCGAGGAGTTGCTCGCCATCGCGGCACGCGTCGGACTCGAGATCCCGAAGGACAAGGGTTACGGGCACGGCAAGCTCGTCGAGGAACTGTGGGAACACATGGTCGGCGAGAAGCTGGACCGGCCGGTCTTCGTCCGCGACTTCCCGGTCGAGACCTCGCCGCTGGTCCGCGCGCACCGGTCGGTGACCGGCGTCGTCGAGAAGTGGGACCTGTACGTGCGCGGCTTCGAGCTGGCGACCGGATACTCCGAACTCGTCGACCCCGTCATCCAGCGCGAGCGCTTCGCCGACCAGGCCCGCCTGGCCGCCGCCGGCGATGACGAGGCGATGGTCCTCGACGAGGAGTTCCTCGCCGCGATGGAGTACGGCATGCCGCCGACCACCGGCACCGGTATGGGCATCGACCGCCTGCTGATGGCCCTCACCGGCCTCGGTATCCGCGACACCATCCTGTTCCCGCTGGTGAAGCCCCGCACCTAACCTCCCGGGATTTCGTAGCAACAACGCGCGCTATGGCCGTATTCACGCTACGGATTTCCGACGAAGGGCCGTCCGGACCTGTGCCAGCACCCAGGCCGGGCGGGCGGTCACGTCCTGCCAGGTGAAGCGCAGGACGGTCCAACCGTTCGCGACGAGGTCGTTCTGGCGGGTCCGGTCCCGTTGGAAGGCGACGGCGTCGCTGTGGAAGGCCATGCCGTCGATCTCGATGGCGATCTTCGACGCCATGAAGGCGAAGTCCAGGACATAACCGCAGGCGGGCGTGTTCGCCGACCATCCCGTCAGTCCGGAACCGCGCAGCAGTGTGGCGGTGATTCGTTCCGCCTCGGACCTCGCGCCCGAGGACATCGCCTCGAGCATCGCGCGCGCTCTCGGAGAGCCTCGACGCCCGGCGTTCCGACGCTGGACAACGTCGAGCGCGGCGACGGTGACCTTCTTGGTCAGCAGCGCGGAGTCCATCACTTTCACCCCCGATTCCACCGATGCGTCGAGAACCGTCAGCTCGAGCGCGGTCACGGCCAATCCGTCGACCTCTGTGAGGTCCCGGCGGTCGACGTTGCGATGCCAGATCCGCGCGCCGTCGACCGGTGACCCGTGCCGACCGTGCGGTGCGACCACCACGGGGGACGCGGGGACCTGGGGGACGATGCCGTGCCACCACGCCGCGGCCGAGCTCGCGAGAGCGGCGTCCGGCCCGGCACGCAGCACGGCGAGCCGCATCCGCATCCGGTCATCGACCGTCCGGTCGCCGACTCGGAAGACACCCCTGGCGACCCGGACCCACTCGCCGGTGGCGACGCGATGTCGGATCCTGTCGGCGGACACGCCTACGTCGAGCAACTGCCGGGTCGTGAACACGCCGTCGTGGGCCGCGATCATCGCGCGTGGGTCCTCGGTCACAGAACTTCGACGCACCGCGGCCCCGACCGGTTCCCGCCGCGAACACGGGTCGATTCGGTAGCAAGAATGCGCTTATAGCGCGCGTTGTTGCTACGAAACGCCGCGGGGCTAGGTGAGGTTGCGCTTGAGGATCTTGCCCGACGCGTTGCGGGGGAACTCGTCGACGAAGACGACCGACCGGGGGATCTTGAAGTTGGCGAGGTGCTCTCTGGCGTATGCGATGACCTGCGCTTCGTCGAGGTCGGTGCCGGAGCGGACCGTCAGATAGGCGCGGCCCACTTCGCCGAGGCGATCGTCGGGTACGCCGACGACCGCCGATTCGGTGACGCCGTCGATCCGGGCGAGGGTCTGCTCGATCTCCGCGGGATAGACGTTGAACCCGCCGCAGATGTACATGTCCTTGAGTCGATCGGTGATCTTCAGATTGCCGCGCTCGTCGATGGTCCCGATGTCGCCGGTGTGGAGCCACCCGTCGGCGTCGATCGTCGCCGCGGTGGCGTCCGGATCGTCGAGGTATCCGACCATCACCATGTCTCCGCGGGCCAGCACCTCACCGTCGTCGGAGAGCCTGATCTGCATGCCGGGGAACGCGCGTCCGCAGGTGTTGGCCACCGTCGTGTCGTCGTCGTCGGGCGTGCAGGTCGACACGAAGCCGCTCGCCTCGGTCAGGCCGTAGGCGGTGATGACGGTGTCGACACCCAGGTCGTGCTGCAGGCGTTCGACGAGGACGACGGGCACGATGGCGGCGCCGGTGATGACGATGCGCAGGCTCGAGAGGTCGTGGTCGGCGCGCTTCGGGTCGTCGAGGATGGTCTGGAAGATCGTGGGAGCGCCCGGGAAGACCGTCGCGCGTTCGTCGGACACGAGCTTCATCGCCTGCTCCGGCGAGTAGACGGCGAGCGGCAGCATGGTCACGCCGAACAGGACGCTCGGCAGGATGCCGGCCTTGTATCCGAACGTGTGGAAGTACGGGTTGACCATCAGATAGCGGTCATCGGGGTTCAGCCCCGCGTTCGCACCCCACCCGTGTGACCCGGTCAGGGTCTGCCGGTGTGTTGCCAGCACGCCCTTGGACTTCCCGGTCGTGCCGGAGGTGAAGAGGATGTCGGAGATGTCCTCCGGGGAGACGGCGCGGGCGCGACGGTCGGCATCTGCCCACGCGTCGTCGGTCGCGCGTTCGAGGAAATCGTGCCAGTCGACCGCACCGTCGGGTGCTGTCGCGCCGGGGGTGAGCGGCACCCGCACGACCACCGCGGGCATCGAGGCGCGGTGATCGCGTAGGAGTTCCGACGCGTGGTCGGCGCCGAGGAACTCGCCGGACACGACGACCGCCCGGGCCCCCGAACGTTCGATGATCTCGACTGCCTCGCCGGTGGTGTAGCGGGTGTTGAGCGGGACGAGTGTGGCGCCGGCGTAGTGGACTCCCAGCGCCGCGATCGGCCAGTGGAAGCTGTTCGGCGACCAGATGGCGACCCGGTCCCCGGCCTCGATGCCCGATGCCACGAGTGAACCGGCGAAGGCGCGGACCGCGCTGTGCAACTGGGCCCAGGTCAACTCGAGTCGCGGATGTGACGAAGGGTCCCACTGGCCGTCGACGAGAGCGATACGGTCGGGCCAGGTGCGCGCAGCGCGACGCAGTGCGGCCGGTGTGGTGGGAGAGGGGAGAGTCTCGTGCAGAGAGGTCTGCGCCATGCGCCCCAACCTAGCACTTGCTTGGTGCGTTATGCTAGCGCTCATGACCACGACGAATCTCGCCGATCGTGCCGTCGACCTGGGTGAATGGGCGAAATCGACACCGAACGCCGGCGCCGAGTTCGCGGACGCGGTGCGGGCGTGGCTCGACGAGAATCTGACTGGCGACTTCGCCGATCTGAAGGGCCGTGGCGGCCCGGGTAGCGAACACGAGTTCTTCGCCGAACGGCTCGAATGGGATCGCCATCTCGCCCGCGCCGGATGGACCTGCATCGGCTGGCCGGTCGAGTACGGCGGTCGTGGCGCGACCCTCGAGCAGCGGATCATCTTCCACCGCGAGTACGCCCGCGCGAATGCGCCCGCCCGGGTCAACCACCTGGGCGAGGAACTGCTGGGCCCCACACTCATCGCCTACGGCACCGACGAGCAGAAGCGGCGTCTGCTGCCCGGGATCGTCGACGTCACCGAGTTGTGGTCGCAGGGTTACTCGGAACCGGGCGCCGGCTCCGACCTCGCGGGGGTCTCCACGACCGCGCGGCTCGACGAGTCGAGCGGATCGGCCAAGTGGATCATCAACGGCCAGAAGATCTGGACCTCGCTCGCGCATGTCGCGCAGTGGGTGTTCGTCATCGCACGTACCGAGAAGGGATCGTCGCGGCACGCCGGGCTGAGTTTCCTGCTGGTCCCGCTCGATCAGCCGGGAATCACCGTCCGGCCGATCCAACAGCTCACCGGCACATCCGAATTCAACGAGGTGTTCTTCGACGACGCAGAGACCGAAGCCGACCTGATCGTCGGCGACCCCGGCGACGGCTGGAAGGTCGCGATGGGGCTGTTGCAGTTCGAGCGCGGTGTCTCGACGCTGGGCCAGCAGGTCGGATTCGCGCGCGAGCTGGGCAATCTCACCGACCTCGCGCGAGCCAACGGGTCGGTCGACGATCCGGAGATCGCGTCACGACTCGCGCGCGCCGACATCGGGCTGAAGGTCATGCGGGCCCACGCCCAGCGGACGCTCGACGGTGACGTCACCTCCCAAGCGGGCGCGGCGTCGGTGTCGAAGTTGTTGTGGGCCAACTGGCATCGCGATCTCGGCGAACTCGCGATGGATGTCGTCGGCGCACCGGCACTGATCGGTCCGGCCGCGACCGCCGAAGGCAAGGCCAACGACATCGCCGATCCGGAGAACGTCGAACTCGACGAATGGCAACGGCTCTACCTGTTCACCCGTGCCGACACGATCTACGGCGGGTCGAACGAGGTGCAGCGCAACATCATCGCCGAGCGAGTGCTCGGCCTACCCCGAGAGGCACGCTGATGACCGGAGTCGACGTCAACGGGGCCCGCGCCACGGACCGAGCGGCCTCCCCGCTCGCCACTCCTCCCGCCGAGGTCGCCGGACACGACCTGCTGCTGGGCAAGAAGGTCGTGGTGACCGCCGCTGCCGGAACGGGTATCGGCTTCGCGTCGGCCCGCCGCGCGCTTCTCGAAGGCGCGGACGTGCTCATCAGCGACTGGCACGAACGGCGCCTCGGCGAGGCCGCCGAGAAGCTGGCCGCCGAGTTCCCCGGCCGCACGGTCACCCAGCGCACCTGCAATGTGCAGGTCACCGCGGAGGTCGACGCGCTGATCGACGACGCCGCAACGCAACTCGGACGCATCGATGTGCTGGTCAACAACGCCGGACTCGGCGGGGAGACCCCGGTCGCCGAGATGACCGACGAGGAATGGGACCGCGTCCTCGACATCACGCTCACCGGTACCTTCCGCGCCACCCGCGCGGCCCTGAGGTACTTCGGCTCGGTCGAACACAACGGGGTCATCGTCAACAACGCCTCGGTGCTCGGCTGGCGGGCCCAGCGCGGACAGGCCCACTACGCCGCGGCGAAGGCCGGGGTGATGGCGCTGACCCGGTGTTCGGCACTCGAAGCCGCCGACGTCGGGGTGCGAATCAACGCGATCGCGCCGTCGATAGCCAAACATCCGTTCCTCGCGAAGGTGACCAGCGACAACCTCCTCGACGAACTCGCCGCCCGGGAGGCCTACGGGCGCGCCGCCGAGGTGTGGGAGGTCGCCGCGACCGTCGCGATGCTCTCCAGCGACTACACCACCTACCTCACCGGCGAGGTCGTCTCGATCTCCAGTCAGCGCGCCTGACCGCCAACGACGTCCACCGATTCAAGGAGCACCGACCATGACCACCCCCCAGGCCTACATCGTCGACGCCGTCCGCACCCCGGTCGGCAAGCGCAACGGCTCACTGGCCAAGACCCACCCCGCCGACCTCGGCGCCCACATCATCTCCGCCCTCGTCGAGCGCACCGGAATCGACCCGGCTGCCGTCGACGACGTGGTGTTCGGCTGCCTCGACACCATCGGCGGCCAGGCCGGCAACGTCGCCCGGACCGCTTGGCTCGCAGCCGGTCTCCCGCTGGAGGTGCCCGGCACCACCGTCGACCGGCAGTGCGGCTCCAGCCAGCAGGCGATTCACTTCGCCGCGCAGGGCGTCATGAGCGGCACCCAGGACATCGTCGTCGCCGGCGGGCTGCAGAACATGAGCGCCATCCCGATCTCGCAGGCGATGATCTCCGGCAAGGAGTTCGGATTCACCACGCCCACAGCCGAATCCGCGGGCTGGCAGGAGCGCTTCGGGGACGCGCAGATCTCCCAGTTCCTCGGCGCCGACATGATGGCCAAGAGGTGGGACATCAGTCGTGAGGACATGGAGCGCTGGGCGCTGCAGTCACATGAGCGTGCCCGGGCGGCGATCGCCGACGGCAGGTTCGACGCCGAGAACGTCGCGCTCGGCGACTGCGTCGTCGACGAATGCCCGCGCGAGACCTCGATGGAGAAGATGGCCGGTCTGCAGGTGCTCGCCGAGGGGTCGCGGCTGACGGCGGCCGTCGCCTCGCAGATCGCCGACGGCTCCTCGGCGACACTCGTCGTCTCCGAACGTGCGCTGAAGGAGCACAACCTGACACCGCGCGCCCGCATTCACCACATGTCCGTGCGCGGCGACGACCCCGTGATGATGCTCTCCGCGCCCATCCCGGCCACCAAGTACGCGCTCGACAAGACCGGACTGTCGATCGACGACATCGACGTCGTCGAGATCAACGAGGCATTCGCGCCGGTCGTGCTCGCCTGGCTCAAGGAGACCGGCGCCGACCCCGCCAAGGTCAACCCCAACGGCGGCGCCATCGCGCTCGGCCACCCCCTCGGCGCCACCGGCGCCAAGCTGTTCGCCACCCTGCTCAACGAACTCGAGCGCACCGGCGGCCGCTACGGCCTGCAGACCATGTGTGAAGGCGGCGGGACCGCCAACGTCACCATCATCGAGCGGCTCGGCTGAGAGTTCACCCCTCGACGTTTCGGTCCCGGGGTCGTACCATTCTGACAACAGGCGTGCCCACATCACGGTGTGACCTGGCGCATACTATTGTGTGGGACAGGCGGACTGTTTTGTTCCAACGCCGCACGTCAGGTGCAGCACGACCTAGCTGAGGGGATCTCGATGACCAAGCCTGCTGAACACACCAGCACCGACGCGATTTCGACGCGGGGTGTCTCGTCGGAGGCACACACGCTGACCGAACTGGTTGACATCCAGCGCGCGGCCTTCCTGCGCGACGGGATCCCCGACTCCGACACCCGCATCGACCGCATCACGCGGCTGGCGGCGCTGCTGCTCGACAACGCCGACGAGATCGCCGCCGCGTTGGCCGAGGATTTCGGTGCCCGCCCGCGTGAGCTGTCGCTGGCCGCCGATGTGGCCGGCTGCATGATCGACCTCGCTCACCAGCGCCGGGGCGTCAAGGACTGGATGGCCGAGTCCAAGGTCGCCAAGGTCCAGGGCCTGCTCGGATACAAGCAGAGCATCCGGCACGACCCGCTGGGTGTCGTCGGGATCATAGGGCCGTGGAACTTCCCGCTGCAGCTCACGATCGTGCCCGCGGGTTCGGCTTTCGCGGCCGGTAACCGGGTCATCCTGCGCCCGTCGTCGGTGACGGCGAAGACCACGGACGTGATCGCCAAGCACGCGCCGGACTACTTCTCGATCGAGGAGCTGGCGGTCGCCACGTCGAAGCACGGTTCGGGTTCGGACTTCGCCAAGCTCAAGGTCGATCACATGTTCTTCACCGGCTCGCCCGGCGTCGGTGCCTCGGTGGCTCAGGAGGCCGCGAAGAACCTCATCCCGGTCACTCTCGAACTCGGCGGGAAGAACCCGGCTGTCGTCGACATCGACGCCGACATCGACAAGGCCGCGACGATGCTCGCCGACGCCCGAATGGTCAACGGCGGCCAGGTGTGCCTGTGCCCGGACTACGTCTTCGTCCCCGAGGCCAAGCTCGGTGAGTTCACCGACAAGGTCGTCGCGCGGTGGACCAAGAACTTCCCGACGATCATCGACAACGACCAGTACACCTCGACGATCAACCAGAAGAACTATGAGCGCATCCTCGGGCTCATCGACGACGCCGAGCAGCTGGGCGCCACCAAGCGTCAGGTGATCCCCGGCGGCGAACCGCTGCCGGACGCCGCGCGCCGCAAGATCCCGCCGACGCTGCTGACCGGCGTGAAGGCGGGCATGAAGATCGAGGAGGACGAGGTCTTCGGTCCGGTGCTGACCGTGTACCCCTACCGCGACCTGTCCGAGGTCATCAGTCAGATCAGCTCGCACCCGCATCCGCTGACCATGTACTGGTGCGGCGACCAGAACGAGCGGTTCCAGAAGCTCGCCGACAACACGCGCAGCGGCTCGATCAACGGCAACGACTTCGCCATCCACCTGTTCAGCGGCGAGCTGCCGTTCGCGGGTGTCGGCAACAGCGGGATGGGCGGATACCACGGCCGCACCGGCTTCGAGACGTTCAGCCACGCGCGGGCCGTCGCGTTCTCGACGCTGCCGGTGAGTGTTGCCGAGATGATGTCGCCGCCGTTCCTGCCCAAGGACACGAAGCTGACGAACAATCAGCTCAAACTGTGGAAGTTCTTCAACAACCGCGCGATGAAGAAGGTGCGCAAGCGCCTCGGCGCATAAGATCGGTCGTCGTGGCCGGGATCGTCGACCGACGGTCCCGGCCAAGCGCTTGCTAGGGTGTGCGCAGACTCTCTCAGGAGGATGCGCTTGTCACCACGAGGCCAGACCAGGATCGATGCGAAAGGCAGATCCGACGCGACCGCGGCCGCCGCGGACGTCAAGCCGGCCGGCGGACAGCGGACCGATACGCCGGCCCGCTCGTCGCGTCGAGACGAGCTGCTGGCGACGGCCGGGCGGATGTTCGCCGAGCAGGGTCTGCGGTCGACGACGGTCCGGGACATCGCCGACGCCGCCGGCATCCTGTCCGGCAGCCTCTATCACCATTTCGACTCCAAGGAGTCGATGGTCGACGAGATCCTGCGGGGCTTCCTCGACGACCTGTTCGCCCGTTACCGGCAGATCGCGGCGTCGAGCACGTCGGCGACCGAGACCCTGCGCGGACTCGTCATCGCGTCGTTCGAGTCCATCGATGCCGAACGCAACGCGGTCGCGATCTACCAGGACGAGGCGAAGCGTCTCTCCGGCCAGGAACGCTTCACCTACATCTCCGAACTGAACGTCGAGTTCCGGCAGCTGTGGCAGTCGGTGCTGCAACGCGGGGTCGAGAACGGGGAGTTCCGGGCAGATCTCGACGTCGAGCTCGTCTACCGGTTCATGCGCGACACCGTGTGGGTCGCCGTGCGGTGGTACCGGCCCGGCGGCACGATGTCGGTCGATTCGATCGCGGACCAGTATCTGTCGGTGGTCCTCGACGGCATCCTGCCGCGCTGACCACCGACGTCGAAGTTAGGGTAGCTTTCCTTTCCCAGCGTCCGGCCGTTATTGTGCGCATATGACAATTGGCGGAACCGATGTGTCCGCGCCGGCAGCAGTCTCCGACGTCGACGCCGAACCCGACGATCCGAAAGCCGCGCGCGCCCAGGCCAGATCCGAGTCCAAGGCGAAAGCCGCCGCACTCGCCGACGTCCTGGCCCCGGTGAAGACGCGCACGATGCTCGCCCAGTTCGTGCAGATCTTCGCCTCCGCCGCAACGGTGGTGCCGTTCATCGGGATCGTCGAGCTCGGGCGCATCCTGCTCGAGCCGGGACCGATCGACTCGGGACGCGTGTGGCTGGTCGTGTGGCTGGTCGTCGCCGGTCTCGGTGCTCGCGCCGCCTTCAGTTTCCTCGCACTGGCGATCACCCACTTCGCCGATCTCGATCTACAGGCGCAACTCCGAATCCGCATCGCGGACAAGCTCGGTCGGTTGCCGCTGGGATGGTTCAGCCGCACCAGCTCCGGTGCCGTCCGCAAGTCCGTGCAGAACGACGTCGCCGACCTGCACTACCTCGTCGCGCACGCGACGGTCGAGGCGACGGCGGCGATGCTCTCGCCGATCTTCGCGTTGATCTACTGCTTCTACCTGGATTGGCGTCTCGGACTCCTCGCCGTCGCCACGGTGCCGCTGTACGCGTTGACCTACTCCTACATGGCCCGTGACCTCACGACCGAGATGGAGAAGATGGACAAGGGTGTGGCGCGGATCAGTGCGACCATCGTCGAGTTCATCTCGGGAGTCGCCGTCGTGAAGACGTTCGGGCAGACCGGTAAGGCGCACCGGCGGTTCGTCGACGCCGCCGACGAGTTCAACGACGACTTCGCCGGTTACATGGGCCCGATGCTGCGCGTCCAGGCGGTCACCACCGTCCTGATCAGCGCGCCGCTGATCCTGCTGGTCAACCTCGGGGTCGGGTACTGGCTCGTCGACAACGGCTGGGTGCAGCCCATCGAACTCGTCGGCTCGACGCTGATCGCGATGGTGCTGCCGACCGCGCTGCTCACCGTGTCCACCGCGGTGCACACCCGTCAGCAGGCCTCGGCCGCGGCGCTGCGCATCGCCGCGCTGCTCGCCGAACCGGAGCTGGTCGTCCCGGAGAATCCACAGGTGCCTGCCGGTCACGACGTGCGTATCGAGAACGTGCACTTCACCTACCCGCCCCGTCTCGGGGTGCCGTCCGGGGTGAAGGCGCTCGACGACGTCAGCGTGGAGCTGGCCGAGGGCACCGTGACCGCGCTCGTCGGGCCGTCGGGAAGCGGGAAGTCGACGCTCGCGACGCTGCTCCCGCGTTTCGGTGATCCCGACTCCGGTGCGGTGCGTATCGGCGGGGTCGACGTGCGCGACATCGCACCCTCCGAGCTCTACCGCCACGTCGGTTTCGTGCTGCAGGACGTGCAGCTGCTGACGATGTCGGTGCGTGACAACATCCGCCTCGGCCGTCCGGACGCGAGCGACGAGCAGGTCCACGACGCCGCCCGGGCCGCGCAGATCCACGAGCGCATCCTGGAGCTGCCCGACGGTTACGACACCGTGGTCGGCGATGGTGCCCACTTCTCCGGCGGTGAGGCACAACGTGTCTCGATCGCGCGGGCACTGCTCGCCGACACGCCGATCCTCGTCCTCGACGAGGCCACCGCCTTCGCCGACCCCGAGTCCGAGGCGCAGATCCAGCAGGCCATCGGCGCGCTGATGACCGGGCGGACCGTACTCGTCATCGCCCACCGTCTCGGCTCGATCACGCACGCGGACAACATCGTCGTCCTCGACCGGGGCCGGGTCGTCGAACAGGGCCGCCAGGACGAACTGGTCGCCCGCGGCGGGCTGTACGCGTCGATGTGGGCCGCCTACGAGGCCGGGACCACCAGACAGGACGAGGAGATCGCGCGCGGCGCGGTCGCGAACAGCGAGGTGGCACGATGATCCGCGGTTTCTACACGATCCTGGGTTCCGAACGTGCACGCATGGTCGTCTTCCTGTCCTGGGTGGTCGTCTACGGCGTCGCGCAGGGGCTGGCGATGCTCACCCTGGTCCCGATCGTCGAGCATCTGCTGACCGGTGATCTGTCCGCCGCCGCGAACTGGTTGTGGCCGTTGGCCGTCCTCGTCGTCATCTGCGCGGTGAGCGCCTACGTGCAGTCACTCAAGGGCATGACGATGGCCCTCTACGCCATGCGCATGCTGCACCACCGGCTCGGCGATCACATGGTCACGCTGCCGCTCGGATGGTTCACCCGTGACCGGGTCGGCGACGTCTCCCAGATCGCGGTCAAGGGAACGATGTTCGTGGGCAGCACCGGTGCGCACTACATCACCCCGGTCGTGGTCAACACGGTCAGCTCCGTCGTGGTCGTCATCGGCATCTGCTTCTTCGACTGGCGCATCGGCCTTCTCATGGTCGCCGGCACGTTGCTCCTCATGTATGTCGGCAAGTTGTCGAGCTCGTTCCTCGCGAAGTCCGAGGGACGCAAGCGCGCCGAGGCCGTCAAGGTCAACAACCGCGTCCTGGAATTCGCCCGCTGCCAGGCGGTGCTGCGAGCCTTCGGCGATTCGGACTCCGCGCACAAGCCGCTCGCCGACGCCCTCGGACAGCAAGCACGCGTGGGCAAGTCGATGCTGTGGCGCTCGATCCTCGGCATCCTGCTGAACGGGTTGTCGGTGCAGGTCGTCTTCAGCGCCGTGCTCGCGCTCGGTGCGTGGCTGGCCGTGGCGGGACACATCGAGCCCGCCCTGCTGATCGCGGTCTTCGGTCTCGCGGCGCGCTTCTTCGGTCCCATCGGCGAACTCGCGGAACTGGGTTCGACGCTGCGCATGTCCACCGACGAGATCAACCGCATCACCGGCGTGCTCGACACCGACCGGATGCCCGCGCCCGATCAACCGGCGGAGATCACCGAACCGGGTGCCGTCGAACTCGACGGTGTCGCATTCGGATACGAGACCGGTGCGCAGGTCCTGCGCAACGTGTCGCTGCGGGCACGCCCGGGCACGATGACCGCTCTCGTCGGCCCGTCGGGCTCGGGTAAGTCGACGATCTTCCGCCTCATCGCCCGGTTCTACGACGTCGACGGCGGCGTCGTGAAGGTCGGCGGCGTCGACGTGCGCGAGCAGGAGACCGGTGCACTCATGGGCCAGTTGTCCCAGGTGTTCCAGGACGTCTACCTCTTCGACGACACGCTGTGGGAGAACATCAAACTCGGCCGCCCCGAGGCGACCGACGACGAAATCCGCGCGGCCGCCGAGACCGCCGGGGTCACCTCGATCGTCGACCGGTTGCCCGACGGCTGGCACACGGTCGTCGGCGAGGGCGGTTCGGCCCTGTCCGGCGGTGAGCGGCAACGTGTCTCGATCGCCCGCGCTCTGCTGAAGGGCGCGCCGATCGTGCTCTTCGACGAGGCGACCAGCGCTCTCGATCCCGAGAACGAGACCCACGTCGCCGAATCCATCCGCAGGCTCGCCGATCAGAGCACGGTGCTCGTCATCGCACACAAGCTGTCGACCGTGATCGCCGCCGACCAGATCGTCGTGCTCGACGACCAGGGTGGCGTCGACGACATCGGCACCCACGACGAACTGCTCACCCGCGGTGGGCGTTACCGGGAGTTCTGGGACCAGCGCGCCGCCGCTGCCGGATGGACGCTGACGCCATCGGCTTAGGCGGCGTCACCCTCCTCAGGGCGGTTTTCCTACTGCTGCCTGAGGTGTGAGCGTCCCCATGCTCCCTGAGGAGGTCCGGAGCTTGCGGAGGGCCGTCACCCCTGCTCCCTGAGGAGGTCCGGAGCTTGCGGAGGGCCGTCACGAAGGGTCAGTCGCGGGCGCCTCGCGCCGACCATCGCCCGTCGCGGTGGGTGATCTCGATGGGGTGGTCGAAGCACTCGGTCACCAGCGCGGTGGTCAGGACGTCGTGGACCGGGCCCGCGACGAGGACCCGGCCGCCGGTCACCAGGACGGCGTGCGTCGTCGTCTCGGGCAGTTCCTCGAGGTGATGGGTGACGAGCACCGTCGCGAGGTCGGGGTGGGTCCGGTGGAGTCGGTCGACGGTCTGCAGGAGTCGCTCGCGGGCGGCGACGTCGAGACCGGTCGACGGCTCGTCGAGCAGCAGGAGGCGTGGATCGGGCAGCAGCGCGCGGGCGATCAGCGTCCGGCCGCGTTCGCCCTGCGACAGGTTCGTCCACGGCGCCGACGCGAGGGCGCTCAGGCCGAGCGTCTCGATCAACTCGTCGGCCCGGGCGAGAGTCTCCGGGGTCGGTTGCCTGCGATCCATCAGCTCGGTGGTTCCGGTAGCGCCGGTGAGCACGACCTCGCGGATCGTCAGCGGCGACCGCAGCGGATGCCTGGGATTGACGTGGCCGATGGACTCACGGAGCTTCCGGGTCTCGACCCGCCCCAGTTGGTGTCCGAGGACGTGGACGCTGCCGCGCGTCGGATGTTCCTGCGCGCCGCAGAGGCTCAGGATCGTCGACTTGCCCGCACCGTTCGGACCGATGAGCGCCCACCGCTCGCCGGCCCGGATGGTGAGGTCGATGTCGGTGAGGATCGCGCGGGACTGCCGCACGAAGTCGACCGAATCCAGGCGGAGGACATCGGGGTTCGTCACGATGCGAACCTACCGGCGGCACGCTCCGGGCCTCCTCAGGGGGTGTCGGCCCTCCGCACGCTCCGGGCCTCGAAGGCCTCGAAAGCCACCGACCCTAACCCAGCGCCCCGAGGCCCTTCAGCCGTTCGTGCGCCTGGGTCATGATCGACTGGATCAGCTCGTCACAGCTCGGCAGGTCCTCGATCATCCCGACCACCTGGCCGGAGGCGAGCACCCCGGCGCGGGTGTCGCCCTCGACGAGGCCGGCCTTGAGCAACATGGGGGTGTTGCCGGCCATGATCACCTGCTGCCACGTGCGTTCGCCCGACTTCTTCATCGTGCGTCCGTCTTTGAGCATCGTCGTCCAGCGCATCCCGGTCATCTGCTTGAACTCGTTGGCGTTTCGGGCCGCGGCGACGAGTGCCTTGACCGGGCTCCCGTTCTCCAGCGCCTCCACCAACGGTGTACGCAACACCCGGTGCGGCATGCCGTCGACCTTCACCGAGACGACGGTGTCGTTGAGACCACGTGCGAGGTACTCCTGCTTGACCGAGTCGGGCACCGCGCTGTCCGACGTCAGCAGGAACCGGGTGCCCATCGCGACGCCTTGAGCGCCGTAGGCGAGCGCGGCGGCGAGTCCGCGACCGTCGAAGAACCCGCCCGCGGCCACCACCGGCATGTCGATACCCTTGGCGGCCAACGCATCCAGCACCGATGGCAGCAGCAATGTGGTGGCGACGGGCCCGGTGTGGCCGCCGCCCTCGCCGCCCTGCACGATCACCGCGTCGGCACCCCAGGATGCGACCTTGACGGCGTGTTTGGCAGCACCGATCGACGGGATCACGACGATGCCGTGGTCCTTGAGCTTGGCGATGAGTTCGGGTTTGGGTGCGAGCGCGAAGGATGCGACCTTGACGCCCTCGCGGATCAGCAGGTCGATCCGAGCCGGGGCATCAGTGGCGTCGGCGCGCATGTTCACGCCGAACGGCTTGTCGGTCAACGACTTCGTCTTCCCGATGGCCGTTTCGAGTTCGGCGAAGGTCATCGTGGCCGACGCCAGGATTCCCAGCCCGCCCGCGTTCGAGGTGGCCGACGTCAGCGACGGGCCGGACACCCAGCCCATCCCGGTCTGGACGATCGGGTACTCGATCCCGACGAGCCGGGTGAACGGGGTCGACAGTCCCGCCGCGCGTGCCGGGCTTGGCTGCGCGGCGGTGGGGCCGCTCATCGGACCTCCTTGTTGCGGACGCCCTTCGGGTCGAGGACGTCCCGGATCAGGCCGAGCTCCTCCGCCGTAGGCCGGCGTGTTGCCGGTGCGTCGGCAAGACCCGCGATCTCGAAGCCGGTGTTCTCGGCCACCTCGTCGGCACCGACCCCGGGATGCAGGGACAGGGCGCGCATGGTGTGGCCCGGCCCGCCGAAGTCGAAGACGCCGAGATTGGTGACGACGCGGTGGATGTTCAGGTCGTCGAAGGCCGGGTTCTCGGGATCGACCTTGTCGAAGCCGACGCCCGACACGATGTCGACGGACTCGCCGAAGACGCGCGCCGTGTGGCGGGGCACCCAGTAGCTGGTGGGGTGGTTGATGGTGTTCCCGGGCGCGCCGCGCACACCGAACATCTGGCGGGTGGGACGTTGCAACGGGCCGAAGGCGGACAGATTCTGGTTGCCGTACCGGTCGATCTGGTTGGCGCCCATCACCACATGACGGCGGCCCGACGCCACGACGTCGAAGACCTTGCGGAAGGGCATCCAGCCCTCGATCGGCCCGGTCTTGCCGATCGGCGGGGTGTCGGCGAGGATCAGCGCCTCGCCGTCGGTGATCAGCAGGTCGGGTTCGGTGGTGAGGCGCGCCAGCCGGGCGCCGAGCAGGGGAGTGGGTGCCATCGGCGATGCCATGATCTCGCCGGCGCCGGCGAAGATGTCGGCACACGAGATGACGCAGTACTCGGCGCGTGTGGGTTCCTCCGGTGCGGGGAAATCGCCGGGCGTGGTCGCGGTTTCGGCGGTGCTCACTGTCCGGTCTCCTTCTGCTCGTCCTGCCACGCGGCCACTTCTCGCTGGTACGTCTGCTCGTCGACGTCGAGGAATCGGCGCGAGAACGCCTCCCACGTCTCGGGTTCCTTCGCGGACGCGACGTAGAACTGCTGGAATTTCTCGTCCCGCCCGTACTCCCCGGCGAACGTGAAGTGGGCCCCGTTGGGCGCTTGGACAACCCGGTCGACGGCCATGCGGTTGAGCAGGAGACGCTGATGCGGAACGGTCTTGACGAGCACCTCGGTCGAGACGATCTGATCGGCCTCGAGGTAGCGACGTTGCGCCGCGGCGCAGTAGAGATCGTCGAAGTACGGGTCGACACCGGTGTAGGCGGCGTTGCCGTGGACGTCGGCCAGATCCAGGTGCACGAAGGCGGCGTCGAGCGTCAGCGCCGGCATGGCCACCAGCGTCTGGGTACGGCCGTCGGCGTCGGGATAGGGCGAGGTGACGGTCTTCAGCTCGCCTTCCCAGAAGTTGAGGACGTCGGAGCCGAGGCCGGCGCGGATGGGCAGGAACGGCACGCGCGCGGCGGCTGCCTCCAGGCCGCACTTCACCATTCCCTCGTCCATCTCGCGGACCTCGATCTCGCCGTTCGTGCGCGCCTTGGCGAACCACGGATCGTAGAACGGGGCCGAGTCGAGTGAGACGAAGCCGTAATACGCGCGGCGCACCTTGCCTGCGGCGCAGAGCAATCCGAGGTCGGGTCCGCCGTAGGTGACCACGGTGAGGTCCTTGACGTCGGACCGGGCGAGTGCGCGCACGAGCGCCATCGGCTTACGGCGCGAACCCCATCCGCCGATGCCGATGGTCATGCCGTCGCGCAGCTCGGCGATGACGTCGTCGAAAGTGCTTGTCTTGTCGGTGGGCATCTCAGGCATGTCCTCCATCCGAAGCGGAATTCGCGGCGAGCGGCTTGCCGGTCGACACGAAGGCATCGCGGTGTTCGTCGGCGACACCGGCCAGGTTCAGCTCGAAGGTGTATCCCTGTTCGAGGCGGTAACTCGCCTTGACGTCGACGGGATCGATGTTGTTGATCGCCTCCTTGGCGGCGCGGATCACCCGGGTGTCCTTGGCGGCGATGGCCTCCGCGATCTCGAGTGCGGCGTCGAGCAGCTCCTCGCGGGGCACGACCCGATACACCGACCCGAAGTGCTCGAGTTGCTGGGCGGTGACGTTCTTGGCGGTGAAGTAGAGGGTTCGCATCATGTGCTGTGGCACGAGGCGCGCGAGATGTGTTGCCGCGCCGAGCGCTCCGCGGTCGACCTCGGGCAGACCGAAGACGGCGTCGTCGGACGCCACGATGACGTCGGCGTTCCCGACGAGTCCGATGCCCCCGCCCACGCAGAACCCGTTCACGGCGACGACGACGGGTACGGCGCAGTCGTAGACCGCACCGAACGCGGCGGCGCATCCGCGGTTGGCGCCGATCAACGCGTCGAATCCGTCGGTCGCCTGCATCTCCTTGATGTCGACGCCCGCGTTGAAGCCGCGACCCTCGGCACGCAGCACCACCACGTGGGTGGTCGGGTCCGATCCCGCGGCTGTGATGGCGTCGCCGAGTTCGAACCACGCGGCCGATGGCAGCGCGTTGACCGGCGGGTAGTCGACGGTGACCGTCACGATCCCGGTATCGGAACGTGTCGTGGTGATCGGCACGCGGGCTCCTCTCATGGGGCGGTTCGGACAGCCCAGAGGACTGCGGAAGCGCACCAAGCAAGTGCTTGGTTGTTTGGTAGGGTAGCACCCATGCAGACGCAGTCACAGGTCGAGCTGGGCCTGGTCGGAAAGGTCGTGTTGGTCACCGGCGGGGGTCGCGGGGTGGGTGCGGGGATCACCCGTGTCCTGGGCTCGCTCGGCGCCCGACCGGTGATCTGTGGCCGCAACGCCGACAACCTCGCCGACGACCTCCGCGACGTCGACTTCGTGTCCTGCGACGTTCGCGACGCGGATGCGGTCGAGGCGATGGTGGACGAGGTCATCCGGCGCGCCGGACGTCTCGATGGTGTCGTGAACAATGCCGGCGGCTCACCCTTCGCGCTGGCCGCCGACGCATCGGTTCGATTCGCGAGCAAGATCGTCGACCTCAACCTGCTGGCCCCGCTGGCAGTGGCCCGCGCGGCCAACGCCGTGATGCAGATGCAGCCCGACGGCGGTGCCATCGTGAACATCTCGAGTGTCAGTGGCCACCGAGCGTCACCCGGGACATCGGCCTACGGGGCGGCGAAGGCCGGACTCGACAATCTGATGAGTTCACTCGCCGTCGAGTGGGCGCCACGGGTGCGGGTGAACTCGGTCGTGGCCGGCCCGGTCGTCACCGAGCAGTCGCATCTGCACTACGGGGATGACGCCGGAGTCGCGGCGGTCGGCGAGACCATCCCGATGGGCCGCATGGCCACGCCCGTCGATGTCGGCAACGCGGTGGCGTTTCTGTTGTCGCCGCTCGCCTGCTACATCAGCGGATCGACGCTGACCGTGCACGGGGGTGGCGAGAAACCGGCATTCCTCGACGCCGCGACCGCCGGCAATGCAGTCTGAGACCCGGCGCGCGGATCGGGCCCGAGAGAAGTTCGGAAAGGAAAGAGTGTGACCAGCACAATGAATGAGGGTCGTGTCGTCATCGTAACCGGTGCCGGCCAGGGCATCGGCCGTGCCCATGCCCTCGCGTTCGCCGCCGACGGCGCGAAGGTCGTGGTCAACGACTACGCCGAGGATCCGGCGACCGAGGTGGTCGACGAGATCGTGGCCGCGGGCGGGCACGCTGTCGCGTCGGTGGGTGATGTCGCGGACTGGGACTCTGGTGCGGCCATGGTCGAGACAGCTCTCTCGGAGTTCGGCCGCCTCGACATCCTCGTCAACAACGCGGGTTTCGTGCGCGACCGGATGCTGGTCTCGCTGTCGGAGGAGGAATGGGATGCGGTCGTCCGCGTGCATCTCAAGGGACACTTCGTCGGCTTGCGCCACGCGGCGGCGCACTGGCGTGCCCAGGCCAAGGCCGGCGACGTCCCGCAGGCACGCATCATCAACACCAGTTCCGGTGCGGGCCTCTACGGTTCGGTGGGTCAGGGGAACTACGTCGCGGCCAAGGCCGGGATCGCGGCCCTCACGATCCAGGCGGCGGCGGAGCTGGGGTCCTATGGTGTCACCGTGAATGCGATCGCCCCGGCCGCCCGCACCCAGATGACGATGGGTGCCGGTGATGCCATGGCCGCTCAGATGGCCGCGCCCGCCGACGGTTCCTTCGACACGATGGATCCCGCGAACGTGTCGCCACTCGTGGTCTGGCTCGGTTCGCCCGAAGCGGGTTCGGTGAGCGGCCGGGTGTTCGAGGTCGAGGGCGGCAAGATCTCGGTCACCGACGGCTGGCAGCGAAGCATCGAGCGGGACAAGGGGTCTCGCTGGGAAGCTGCCGAGCTCGGCCCGGTGATCGAGGAGATCCTGGCGAAGGCGCCGGTTCCGATGCCGGTCTACGGCGCGCGATGACGCCACACGCCGACTTCTCGGCCGAACGGATCGGGGCGGCGCGGGCCTACGTCGACGCCCTGGTGAGTCACGATCCATCGGCGGTCGCGCTGCACCCTGACTGCACACGCGTGGAGTTCGGCGTCCGAACCGGTCGCAACGGCGCCCACATCGCCCGAAGCCTCGCCCGCGGTCCGCAATTCCGTCTCATCCATCGGATCTCGGACTTCACCGCCACGGTCGACGGCCACAGCGTGACCACGCGCTACGTCGTCCACGTCCGACCCAAGAGACTACGGCTGGGTGCGACGGTGTCGGAGACCTTCGTCGTCGATGAGGACAATCGGATTCGCGCGATCGTGGCGCACTTCGGGCTTCCACGGCCCCAGCGGGCCTGATCGCCGAGCGCACTCACCACGGATGGCCGTGTCCACCACCCGAGGGGCGGTGGACACGCCCTCCGGGTGGAGCTGCGTGTCAGGCGCCCGGCGCGCGGACGACCATCGGTACGCCGGGGAAGTAGGCCGCCATCTCCGAACGGGATTTGCGCAGGGCGGCGGTGCCATACCCGGCCTTGCGGAACTGCGGATGAATCCAGATGCGCAGGTCGATCTCGCCGTCCTTCAATTCGCCGAAGACGAAGCCGACCTTCGAGTCGCCCTCGACGGCGACCAGCCAGACGGCCTCCTCGGCGTCGACCCGGGCGGTGGCCGCGCTGATCTCGGCCGCGACATCCCCGGCGGGAGCGCCGGAACCGTCTCCGGCGGTGCCGATCTCGTTGGTGCGCGCCGAGAACAGCTCCGCGTCGGCGGACGGGTCGAACGGACGGAGGTCGAGTGTGTCACCGCTGCTCGCCGGCCGTTCGGCCAGCGTGAAGGTGAGCGCGCTGTTGAGGTCGTCGAGTTCGGCCTGGTTTTTTCGACGGTCGTCTTTGGTGAGCTGATCGAGCTTCATGTCCAGGATGGCTTCGGCACCGAGCCGGGACTTCCCGAGCAGCCCCACGATCGCGGTCACGGCCTCGTCGTGATTCTCGGCGTCGACGATGGCATCGAGGACCTCGTGCCGACGTTCGAGGGCGGTCAGCAGGGCGTCGGCGATGTCGCGACGGGTGGTGGCGAGGTCGAGGTCAGTCATGCTTCGATCCTAGGTCACCGGTCGTCACCATGTGGTGGACATCATGTCCGCCGGCGGCGTCTCCGCCGGCCGATACGGCCCAGAAATTTAGAACAGGTTCTACTGCTATGTACGGCTGTTTTCGAGGAGATTCTTCCCTCCGGCTGTAACGCGTCCTAGTCTGGTGGGCATGACGAACGAGGGTACGACGACAGCACCGGCCGACTTCGATCACCTGCGCGGGGGCACGCATATGGGCGACCTGATGGTCGCGGCGCTGCGGCGGCACGCCGACCGCACCGTCCTGTCCCTCGGCGACACCGAGATGACCGGCGGTGAGATGGCCGCGTCGATCAGCAGGTACATCCAGGCCTTCGAGGGTTTGGGAGCCGGTACCGGGACCGCGGTGGGCCTGCTCGCGCTGAATCGTCCCGAGGTGCTGTTCGTGATCGGCGCCGGCCAGACCCAGGGGTGGCGCCGCACCGCACTGCATCCCCTCGGCTCGCTCGACGACCACGCATACGTGCTCTCCGATGCCGGCGTGTCGACCCTCATCATCGATCCGGTGCCCATGTTCGTCGAACGGGCCGCGGCCCTCCTCGAACGGGTGCCCGGCCTCAAGCAGGTGCTGACGCTCGGGCCGGTACCCGAGCAGCTGGCCGCACATGCACGTGACGTGATCGCCGAGGCAGACGGCTTCGAACCGAAGCCCCTTGTCGCGGCGCACCTCTCACCCGACCACGTCGTCTCCATCACCTACACGGGCGGGACCACCGGCAAGCCGAAGGGGGTCATCGGAACGGCGCGTGCGATGTCGACGATGACGCAGATCCAGCTCGCCGAATGGGAATGGCCCGAGCATCCGCGATTCCTGCTCTGCACTCCCCTCTCGCATGCGGGTGCGGCGTTCTTCGTCCCGACCCTGATGAAGGGCGGATCGATGGTGGTCCTGTCCAAGTTCGACCCGGCCGAGGTGCTGCGCACCATCGAGGAGCAGAAGATCACCGCGACGATGCTGGTGCCGTCGATGCTGTACGCGCTGATGGACCACCCGGACTCGAAGACGCGTGACCTGTCGTCGCTGGAGACCGTGTATTACGGTGCGTCACCGATCAATCCGATCCGCCTCGCCGAGGCCATCGAGCGCTTCGGGCCGATCTTCGCCCAGTACTACGGCCAGTCCGAGGCGCCGATGGTCATCAGCTACCTGGCCAAGGGAGACCATCCGGGTCCCGGTGAGGACCAGCGTCGGCTGAGCAGTTGCGGACGGCCGTCGGCCTTCCTGCGCACCGCCCTGCTCGGACCCGACGACAAGCCCGTGCCCCAGGGTGAGCCCGGCGAGATCTGTGTCGCCGGACCACTTCTCGCCGGTGGGTACCTGGGTCTCCCGGAGCAGACCGCGGACACCTTCCGCGACGGCTGGCTCCGCACCGGCGACGTCGCGCGCGAGGACGAGGACGGGTTCTGGTTCATCGTCGACCGCACCAAGGACATGATCGTCACCGGTGGGTTCAACGTGTTCCCGCGCGAGGTCGAGGATGTCGTCGCCGAACATCCGGCGGTCGGTCAGGTCGGTGTGATCGGTGTCCCGGACGAGAAGTGGGGTGAGGCGGTCACCGCGATCGTCGTCCTGCGCGGCGATGCCCCCGCCGACGACGCGGCGAAGGACCGCATCGTCACCGAGATCCAGCAGTCCGTGAAGGACCGCAAGGGGGCGGTGCAGTCACCCAAGCGCGTGATCTTCGCCGACGCTTTGCCGTTGACCGCCCTCGGCAAGCCGGACAAGAAGGCGCTGCGGTCTCAGTACTGGGCCGACTCCGACCGCGGCGTCGGGTAGGTCCCGATTCGCATGGCCCCTGCCCCGTACGGACGGTCGGAGAACGCGGGTCACAGGTCGCAGCAGTCGCAACAATCGCAGCAGTCGCAGTCGTCGCAGACCGCGTCCTTGTACTTGTCGGTGAAGTGATTCCAGTGGTCCGTGCAGCAGGCCTTACCGAAGCAGGAGACGCCGATGAACGGCAGAATCCGCTCGCCGAATGATCGATTCGGTTTGAACGGCGGCGGATAGGGCCACTCGGAGGGATATCCGAAGGGCCGGTGCGGAGGCCACTGGGTGCGCGAGTCGGCGGTGACGGAGATGGCGTCGGCGTGCGGATGCATGCGCTTGTGAATGGCGTGCCGCAGGCCGTCGAGCAGAACCACGCGCAGCAAGCGGTCGTCGGCGAGGGAGAGGTCGGCATAGCGCGCCCGGATCGCGGCAGCGAGTCGTCGACACTGCTCGAGCGCGGTCTCCGGAGACGTGCCGGTCGCCCGGAGCGGATTGAATCGCCCCTCGGCGGCGTCGGAGTCGTAGTCGTCGACCGCGTCCAGCAGATGCGCGATCCGGCCGAAGTCGGCACCGATGTCGCGGAGCGGCTCCTGGTTGCCCGGGACCTCGGCCAGGACCGCCGAAGTGGCGAAGACCTGTGCGGCGGCGGCACCCGAAGGTTGCGTGAGGTCGTCGAGCACGACGCTCGTCGATTCGATCTCCGCCTGCCGGGACAGGGTCGTCATCATGGCGTCGACGTCGAGGCGGCCGGCGACCGTGGTGTCGGCCGCGGCGTGCCGACGCAGGTGGCCCCCGGCGTACTCCGCGAGCTTGGCGCGGACCGGACGCCGGGGTGCGAGCGCGTGATGTTGTTCGCTGCCGACATCGGCGGCCTTCGCGGCGGCCAGGGTGAGCGAGGCGGTCGTGGCGAGACGCACGCCCGGCTCGTCGGCGGACACGACCGTCGCCGTGCGCATTCCGCGCAGAGGGCAGCGCCCGGCCTCGGTGGACGCGCACTCCTTCGTCGACTGCGCGGCGGTGAGAATCGAGACCATCACCGCGTCGGTGTTGACCGTCAGCCTGCTCGACTGACCGTGGTTGTCTCGCAGCGAGAGACAGACCCCACACAGGTGAGAGCGCCACTGGTCCATCAGGTCGTCGTCGAGTGCGTGCCGACATGGAGTGAGAACCCCGAACATCCGTGAATCAGACCACACGGCCCGAGGTGTCGCCAGGCGATTCATTCGTTCGGTGCAGGTGACGCCTCGTGTACGCCGTCACTCGCCGGTCGCGGCGCGGGCACGGGCCGTCAGCGCGGTCCGCAGCCAGTCCGGCTCGCGCACCACGAAGTCGTGATCGAACATCGTCGACCAGAGCGCGCGCACCGCGTGCCGGCGGTCGGCGAACCGGAGATCGAGACGGCACCGGCCGTCCGCGGATTCACCGAGATGTGTTGCCGAGGCGATCGATCCGATTCGTTCGGCGTCGTCGGCCGAGCAGTCGATCACGACGTCGACCGGATCGAAGGAGCGCCGGAAGGCGTCACGGTGCCGCTCCCAGATCTCGGCCAGGTCGACCTCGTCGGAGCGATGAGCCGGCTCGTCGAGGATGTCCACATCGCTCATCCGGGAGAGCCGGAACATTCGTTCGGCAGGCGTCGCTGTCGCATCTCGGCGTCGGGACCCCGCGACGAGGTACCAGGTGTCGCCCGCCACGATCAGGCCGATCGGATCGAGTACGTGCTCGCGCGCAGCGTCGGCTCCCCGGCTCCGGTAGCGGACACGGATCCGCCGGCCCTCGAAGACGGCGATCTGCACGGCCTGGAGGTTGTCGAGGACTTCGGGGGCCCGGACGAAACCCTCCGGACGGACCAGGATCCGCTGCGCGGCCCGCACGGCCTGGCTCCGGTGCGCTTCGGGCAGTGCCGCGGTGACCTTACGCATGGCGCTGGCGAACGCGGGGGAGTCGACCCGTCCGGTGCCGGCGAGGAGAGACGTCGCCTCGTCGACGGTCAGCCCCGTGAGGTCGGTGCGGTACCCCGGTAACAGCGCGAACCCGCCGTGTCGTCCGCGCTCGGCGTACACCGGCACGCCGGACAGCGACAGCGCATCGATGTCGCGGAGCACGGTTCGCTCGGAGACCCCGAGCTCGGCGGCCAGCTCGGCAGCCGTCACCCGCTCGTGCTTCTTCAGCAGCATCAGCAGGGCGATGAGACGTTCGGCGCGCACGGTAGAGATTCTTCCGGAAAAACATGACAGAAGGTGTCGTGTATCGAGACTTCACTGGTCCTCGTACCCGAAAGACACGAGAGGACATGCCATGAACGCACCGACCACGAACTCCGGACCGGCTCCTGAGACGACACCCGCCTTCGACGATCCCCGGCCGGCGTTCCGCGCCGCCACCGCCTGGGTCGTGGAGTTGCTCGAGGGAGTGTCCGACGACCAACTCGACTCGCCGACGCCCTGCGACGACTTCGACGTCCGGACCCTGTCGGCGCACCTCGTCGCCGTCGCGCATCGCGCCGCAGCGCTGGCCGAGGGTGCCGACATCCGCACGATGGCGTCGATCGCCGAGCAGTACGACGCCCGGACGTACGCGGCCCTCATCGACCAGGCGCTCGACTCGTGGTCGGATGACACCAAGCTCTCCGTGATGGTCCAGATGCCCTGGGGTGAGGTCCCGGGCGCCGGGGCCCTGTGGGGTTATGTCAGCGAAACCCTCGTCCACGCTTGGGATCTGGCGGTCGCCACCGGCCGGCCGGCCGAGGCCGACGCCGAACTCGCCGAGACGACCCTGGGGGTGGCCCGACAGTTCATCCCGGCCGCGATCCGCACCGACCCCGCCGTGCCCTTCGGGCCCGTCGTCGAACCCCGCCCCGAGGCCGGACCCACCGAGCGGCTCGCGAACTGGACCGGCCGCGACTCCGTCACCTGGGTGCGGCGGCAACCCTGACGATCGGGCCCCCGGCGGTCCTGTTGCCTCAGCGGGCCGGCTCGCAGATGACCACCGGGATCGTCCGTTCCGTCCAGGCGGCGTAGGTGTCGTAGTCGGCATAGGTGTCGACCAGATCGGGCCACAGGTCGGCGCGTTCGGAATCGGTGGCGGTGCGCGCCACGAGGTCGTACTTCTTCTTGCCGAGCTGGATGGTGACCTGCGGGTTGTCCCGGAGATTCAGATACCAGGCCGGATTCTTGGCCGAGCCGCCCTGCGACGCCACCACCACGAACGACTCACCCCGTCGCAGATAGATCAGCGGTGCGGTCCGCGGCTGGCCCGACTTGCGGCCGATCGTGGTGAGCAGGCACACCGGGGCGGGCTTGCGCAGGCCCGCCCCGACTCGCCAGGTCCCCCCGATCCGGCCTCCGGTGGCCTTGTACAGCGCGGTGTTCGCCTTCGATCCCAGCTTGATGAACTTGCTGACGACGGGCGAATCCAGTTGTGCCGGCTTGTTGTCCGGATCGAAGGCCGGCATCAGATCCGCTCGATGATGGTGCCGGTGGCCATCGCGCCACCAGCGCACATCGTGACGAGCGCGGTCTGACCGTCCCGGCGCTCCAGCTCGTGCAGGGCCGTGGTGATCAGCCGAGAGCCGGTGCTGCCCACGGGATGTCCCAGCGCGATGGCCCCACCGTTGACATTCACCTTGTCCAGGTCGGCGCCGTGGACCTGGGCCCAGCTGAGGACCACGGAGGCGAACGCCTCGTTGATCTCGACGATGTCGATGTCGGACAACGACATACCCGACTTCGCCAGGACGCGCTCGGTCGCCTGGACCGGACCGTCGAGATGGAAATGCGGTTCCGCGCCGACCAGGGCCTGTGCCCTGATGCGCGCGCGGGGCGTGAGGCCCAGCTCGCGCGCCTTCGACTCGTCCATGATGAGCACGGCGGCCGCGCCGTCGGAGATCTGCGACGACGTCCCCGCGGTGTGGATGCCGCCCTCGAGAACGGGTTTGAGCGCGGACAGGGATTCGAGCGTGGTGTCGCGCAGGCCCTGATCGCGGCTCACGTCGAGGATGTTCCCGGTGAACTCGCCCTCTTTGGTGCGCTCGGGCGCCTTGAGGCTCAGGACCTCGCGATCGAAACGGCCCTCGTCCCACGCCTGGCGGGCATTGCGCTGACTACGCTCGCCGAGCGCGTCGATGTCGGCGCGCGTGATGCCCCGGCGCTTGGCGATGCGCTCGGCGGCCTCGAACTGGTTGGGCATGTCGATGTCCCACGAATCCGCGTGGTACGGGCCGGCACCCGTACCCACATTCGCGCCGAGCGGGACGACGGACATCGTCTCCACCCCGCAGGCGACGCCGATGTCGATCGCGTCGGAGGCGATCAGTCCGGCGATCAGGTGATTGGCCTGTTGTGCCGAGCCGCACTGGGCGTCGATGGTGGTGGCTCCGGTCGCCTCAGGGAGGCCCGCGGACAACCACGCCTTGCGCGTGATGTTGCCGGCCTGGGCGCCCGCCTGGGTCACGCAGCCGCCGATCGCCTGTTCGACGAGCGCGGGGTCGATGCCCGCCTTCTCGAGGAGACCTCGCTGGGTGAGGCCGAGCAATTCCTCGGCGTGCAACCCCGACAGCCATCCGCCGCGCTTGCCGATCGGCGTACGCGCCGCCTCCACGATGACCGGAACGCCCATGGCCACTCCTTCGTTAGTCCCAGTGAACTCCGTTGCCCACGGAGCATGGCCTGTCGACGGGACGTCGAGGCCGCTGAGATCCAAGCTAGAACACGTTCTATGTTTGCGTCTATGGTGGGGGCTCAACGTGTTCTGTAACCATCGCCCGACGGCTGTCGCGGAGGTCGTGTCCCTGCTGCACGCGGACAGATGTCTCGCGGTTCACGAGTCAACGTCGCAGGTGGGGACCACGGGGCGACCAGAGAACTAGAACAAGTTCTCATCCGGGGGTGTCGAATGGGTCACAGTGTGCTTGAATGTGATTGAAACAGGTTCTAAATCTCACAGCGAGGTGGTGTGACGTGACCCAGGCCCAGAGCGCCCCGATCGGCAGCGAGCCGACCCCGGCGGATTCTGCGCGCACGAGCCCTTCCGACGTAGTCGCGAAGTGCCCGTTCATGGAGCAGGAGGGGTGGGATTTCACCAACCCCGACCTGCTCGAGCAGGGAATCCCCGTGCAGGAGTTCGCGCAACTGCGCAAGACCGCGCCGGTCTGGTGGAATGCCCAGGCGCCCGGCAAGGGCGGTGGTTTCCACGACGGCGGCTACTGGGTGATCTCCAAGCACGCCCATGTCCGTGAGATCTCGAAGAACAACGAGGACTGGGAAACCAACGCCAACGGCGTCATCATGCGTTTCGACGACGAGATGACCGCCGATCAGATCGAGATCACCAAGGCCCTGCTGATCAACCATGACCCGCCGGAGCACACGCGTCTGCGCAAGCTGGTCTCCAAGCTGTTCACGCCCCGCGCGGTGCACTCGCTCGAGGAGAAGCTCGACGACGCCGCCCGTGAGATCGTCACCCGGGCCGCGGAAAAGGGCAGCGGCGACTTCGTCAAGGACGTCGCCGTCGACCTGCCGCTGCTGGCCATCGCCGACCTGCTCGGTGTGCCGGAGTCGGATCGGGAGAAGCTGTTCGACTGGTCGAACTCGATGATGAACGCCGACGATCCGGACTACACCACGGATCCCCAGCAGGCCAACGCCGAGATCCTCGGCTACGGCTACACGATGGCCGAGGAGAAGCGCAAGAACCCCGGCGAGGACATCGTCACCACGCTGGTGAACGCCGACATCGACGGGCAGTCGCTCGACGAGACCGAGTTCGGGTTCTTCTTCATCCTCCTGACCGTCGCGGGCAACGAGACCACCCGTAACGCCATCAGTCACGGGATGAATGCGTTCCTGGACAATCCCGACCAGTGGGAGCTGTTCAAGAAGCATCGTCCGGCGACGGCGGTCGACGAGATCGTCCGGTGGGCCACCCCGGTGAACTGCTTCCAGCGGACGGCCAAGCGGGACACGCAGATCGGCGGCGTCGACATCGCCAAGGGCGAGCGCGTCGGTATGTTCTACGGTTCGGCCAACTACGACGAGGACGTCTTCGACGATCCGTTCTCGTTCAACATCATGCGCGATCCCAACCCGCACGTCGGGTTCGGCGGCAACGGTGCGCATTTCTGCGTCGGCGCCAATCTCGCACGGATGGAGATCAACCTGATGTTCAACGCGCTGGCCGACACGGTGCCCGACATCACCAAGCTCGACGCCCCTCGCCGCCTGCGGCACGGCTGGATCAACGGGGTCAAGGAACTCCGCGTCGACTACGGCACCAAGTGACCGCGGCAGAAGACACCGCACCACGGGAGACGCCGGCATACCTCGGCATCGACCGGGAGAACCATCCCGCAGTCGTGGCGGGACGTCGTTCGCGTGAGTTCGTGGCATCGCGGGACAAGCAGGCCTGGATCGACAACTTCGCGGCCGACGCGACGGTCGAGGACCCGGTCGGGCCGTCGATGTTCGATCCGGACGGCGTCGGATTCCGTGGGCACGAGCAGATCTCCGAGTTCTGGGACAAGTCGATCGGCACGACCGAGAGCATCGACTTCCGCTTCGACGAGGAGATCATCTGCGGGAACGAGGTCGCCTACATCGGCAGCATCGTCACCCACATCGCCGGCCATGTCTCCGAGGCGCGAGGGGTTTTCACCTACCGCGCCGACGCCGACGGGAAGCTGTCGGCATTGCGTGCCTTCTGGGAGGTCGAGAAGACGATCAACTCGGTGCGCAAGGCCTGAGGGTCGCACCACGGTCCGACGCGGGCGGGACAGGTTCCTCACCTGTCCCGCCCGCCGTCGTCTGTGCGCCCAGCCGAGGAGGCCGCCCGAGTTCGCGCATCCGCCGTTACAGCCGGGCGCCCGTGCCGGAAGATGTATCGCAGGGTCCATGATGCCCGGGGCGTCGCCGACGGCCCACGGTGTCGATGGCGAAGGGGGGACGACTCGAAGTCGGGCGCGGTCGATCAGTTCGACGCGGTGTACCGCGAACACGTGGCGGGGGTCTGGCGCTACGTGCGAACCCGCGTGCCCGCGAATGTCGATGCCGACGACGTGACCGCGGAGGTCTTCGTGAAGGCGATGCGCTCCTGGGACCGATTCGACGATCGGCGCGGCACCGTCGGCGCCTGGCTGATCGGCATAGCCCGGCACGTCGTCGCGGACTGGTGGGCGCGGCAGTCTCGGGAGGTGCCGGTCGCCGAGGTCGACGTGGACGCCGCGGTGATGTCCGCTCCCGACGGCGACCCCGAGACCTCGATGTTGCGCGCCGCGGCGGCCGACGACGTGCGCAGCCGGCTGTGGGTGCTCACCGCGCGCGAACGCGAGGCCGTGGCCCTGCGGTTCGGCACCGAACTCAGCTCTGAGGAGATCGGGGTCGCGATGGGGATCTCGGCAACCGCCGCCCGGATGCTCGTCTATCGCGGGGTGGCGAAGTTGAGGGAGGTGATGCCGAGGTGACGCCAGAGGATCCGGCTGCGTCCGAGGCGTACGACCCTGCCGAGGTCGCGGCGGCCGAACTGCTCGACGCCAGGATCGCGGCCGTCCTCGACGGGCGCGAGATGCCGGGTGCCCGGACACCCGAACTCGAACTGCTCGCCGACGGCTTACGCCGTGATCCGCCCCCGTCGACCTACGCCGCGGTCGATCAGGGCCTGGAGTCCCGGCGTTCGGCCCGTCCGAGACGACGATGGTCGGCGTCGCAGGTGGCCGCGGCCGTGCTCGGCGCGGTCCTGGTCATCCATGGCATGGGGAACTTGGTTGCCGGGGAATGGATCTCGGCGTCGCTGGGCGAGCCGTACAACCAGCACGCGATGATCGACGGGGGACTGGCGTTCATCGCCCTGGGTGCGGCGATCGCGGTCGCCTCGACGCGCCGGCGGTGGTTGCCCGTCGCCGTCATCGTGGGCGTGCCGCTCGGACTGGTCATGGGTGGACGCGGCGTGCACGAGATCGGCGTGTTCGCCTGGGGTGCGGTCGCGCACGGTGCGGTCGGTGTGGCCGCGCTGGTGTTGCTGGTCACCTTCGTCCTGGGCGGGCGTTACAGCCGAGGGCCGGATGAGGAAGGACGGGTATGAGAGCACTGCATCGAATCCGGAATTACGTACGCGCCATGCGACGGGCACGGCGCCACCGCACCGAGCTCGTCGGCCATCTGGCACGGCGGCCGCTGCTTGCCGGCGGGGTCGCCGGGATGGAGAGCGCGATGCTGCTGTCCAACCGGATGGACCCGAAGCTCAAGGAACTCGCCGAACTCAAGGCGGCAGGCATGGTCAGCTGCGAGTTCTGCCTCGACATCGGGTCGGCGGTCGCCTCCGGCGCGGGCATCACCGAGCAGCAGCTCCGCGACCTCCCGCGTTATCGGGAGTCGACGGCCTACACCGACCTGGAGAAGCTCGTCATCGGTTACGCCGAGGCGATGACGCGCACACCGGCCGTCGGGGAGGACCTCGCCGAGCTGCGTCGTGAGCTGGGCGAGCACCTGTCGGAGACCCAGATCGTCGAACTCGCCATGACCGTCGCCTGGGAGAACCAGCGGGCGCGCCTCAACCAGTCTCTGGGTGTCCGGCCCACCGGAATGTCCGACGGCCTCGCCTGCGCTGTGCCCGAACGCATTTCGTAGCATTCATGCGCACATGGCGCGCATGGATGCTACGAAATACGCGTCAGTGCAGGGGTTTGTCGGCGCCGACGAGCCACATGGAGAAGTACTGGGAACCGCCGCCGTAGGCGTGGCCCAGGGCCTTGCGGGCGTCCGCGACCTGGTGGTCGCCGGCCTTGCCCATGACCTGGATCGCCGCCTCGGCGAACCGGATCATGCCCGACGCCCCGATCGGGTTCGACGACAACACACCGCCGGACGCGTTGAGCGGGAGTCGTCCGCCGATCTCGGTGTCACCGGATTCGGTGAGCTTCCAGCCCTCGCCCTCGGCCACGAAGCCGAGGTTCTCCAGCCACATCGGCTCGAACCACGAGAAGGGCACGTAGATCTCGGCGGCGTCGATCTCCTCGAGGGGATTGCTGATGCCGCCTGCCTTCCACAGGGCGGCGGCGGCGTCGCGACCGGCCTGCGGGCTGACGACGTTGCGGTGCGCGTACGACAGCGGCTCGGTGCGCATCGCCGTGGCATGAATCCACGCCACCGGATCGCCCGCGGCGATCGCCGCGTCGGCGACGTCTTCGGCACCGATGACGACCGCGCACGCCCCGTCCGACGACGGGCAGGTCTCGTCGTAGCGGATCGGGTCCCACAGCATCTGCGAGCTCATGACCTTCTCGACGGTCTGATCCGGCTGGTGCAGGTGCGCAAGCGGATTCAGCGCGCCGTTGCGACGGTCCTTGGCCGCGACCATCGCGCCGATGTGTTCGGGGGCTCCGGACTGCCGGATGTAGGCGCGCACGTGCGGGGCGAAGAAGCCGCCCGCGCCAGCGCCCACCGGTTTGGTGAACGGCACCGGGATCGACAGGGCCCACATCGCGTTGGACTCCGACTGCTTCTCCCAGGCGACGGCCAGGACCCGTTTGTGCACTCCGGCGAAGACGAGCGACGCGGCCACGTTGGCCGTCGAGCCGCCGACCGAACCCGCGGTGTGCACGCGGATGAGTCGTTTGCCGACCGCGCCGATGGCCTCGGCCATCGCGAGCTCGGGCATCATCGATCCCTCGAAGAGGTCCGGTGCCTTGCCGATGACGATCGCGTCGATGTCGTCGAGAGAGACCTTGGAGTCGAGGAGCGCGGCATCGATGGCCTCGCGGACCATGCCGGCCATCGTGACATCGGACCGCTTGGCGACGTACCGCGTCTGTCCGGTTCCCAGCACCGCGGCTCGATTGTTGTGTCCCATCAGTTCTCGCCTCCCGAGTTCGTTTGGGCACTCAGGGTGACCACCATGTTCTGCTGCAGCAGCGGCCCGCTCGACGCGTGGGCGAGTGCGGTGCCCGCGTTCCCGCTGAGGATCTCGTGCGCCGCGTACCCGATGCGCTGGAGACCGGCGGAGAACAGCGAGTTGCCGGCCAGCGAGCCGCCGGACGGGTTGATCCGCACCGAGTCTGGCAACCCGAGCGCGTTGCGGACGATGATCTCCTGATGTGTGTACGACGCGTTGATCTCGGCGACGTCGACCGCTCGGCTGCGGTCGCCGAACGCGGTGTCGCCGGCGACCTTCGTCGAGGGCGACAGCGTGAGATCGCGTGCCCCGAAGTTGGGCGTGTCGATGCGGTGGTCCCACCCGGTGACGAACGCGGGATTGGCCACCAGCTCACGGGCCTTGCGCTCGCTCGCGATCACGACCGCGGCGGCGGCATCGGTGTAGGGCGCGATGTCGTGCTGCCGCAACGGGTTCGCGACGTACTCGCGGCCGAGCAGCTCGTCGACCGAACCGCCGAAGGTGCGCGCGCCGATCTCGGCCATGTCGGCCTCGGTCCACACGCCGGCGTCGATGCCGGCACGTGCCTGGAGGGCGCCGAGCGACCGCGCGTCCGGGTGCAGCGGGGCGACGGTGTACGGGTCGGTCTGCAGGGTGAGGGTCTGATCGGCGTTGCCCGCGGTGGCCTTGCCGAATCCGTAGGCGAGGGCGAGGTCGACCTCGCCGGTCGCGATCTTCACCCACGCCTCGTAGAGAGCCCACGCGCCGTCCATCTCGACATGTGACTCGTTGATGGGCGGCATGGCGCCGATCGAGTCGATCGCGGAGATGAAGGAGAACGCGCGCCCGGCAAGGTAATCCGACGATCCGCTGCACCAGAACTCGATGTCGGTGCGGGCGATGCCGAGTTCGGCGTAGAGCTTGTCGAAACAGGGGATCAGCATCTCGACACCGTTGGTGGTGCCGTGGCTGCCGGCGACGTTGGGGCTGTGTGCGAAGCCGATGATCGCGATCGGTGGCAGTGTCATCAGAGGTGGTCCTTCATCACAGGTGGGCGCGGTAGGTGTCGTACTCGGCGTCGGGCTCTCCGGTGGGTGCGAAGTGACTGATGTTGCCGATCGAAAACTCCCACTCGTCTTCGGGAAGCCAGACGGCCTTGACGCGCATACCCATTCGGACCTCGGAGGCCTCACAGTCCAGGATCAGGTGCAGGAACGGGATGTCAGCGCCGTCGAGGAGTACGTACGCCGCCACGTAGGGCGGCTTGATCCGCTGGCCCTGGAAGGGCACGTTGACGATGCAGAACGTGGTGACGATGCCGGTGTGGCCCAGCTCGACACGTTCGGACGCGGGCGAGCCGTCGGCGGGACTGACCCCGCGAGGTGGGAAGTAGACGCGTCCGGCGTCGACTCCCGAACCGATGCGCGTGCCGATCAGCTTGCCCGCCTTCAGTCCTTCGAGATAGACGGATTCTTCTTCGTTGGCCGAGTGAGTGATCTCGGTGCTGACCGGGGTGGGGATGACGACGAGCCCCGTCTCGGCGCCCTGGGGGGCCTCCGCGGTGTTGGCCGGAGCGGTGGCGGGCTCCTCGCCGGGCGCGAAGTACGCGATGTCGTCGATCCGGCCTATGCGTGCCGCGCTGAACACGGCGTGAACCCGCAGGCCGGTCGCCAACGCGTCGGGTGAGTCGGCCGAAACCGCGTGCAGCAGTGTGGTGTCCGCGCCGTCGAGACGGATCAGCGCCCACGCGAACGGCGTGTCCAGCGGCTGGCCCGGCGTCGGCTCGGGGTTCCACGTCCAGGTGGTCACCGTGCCGATGGTCGACACCTCGACGAACTCGGCTGACTGCGCGCCGGTGACGGGATCGAACTCGACCGGGGGCACCGACACCTTGCCGTCGCTGCCCTTGGACCCGATGATCCGGCCGTCGCGCAGCGCGAGCGCGAACTGACTCAGAACCGGGCCCAGCGACCGTGTGTAGTCGAAGGAGTTGGTCAGGGGAGCGGTCAGGATGGGGGACTTCGGCTCGGGCACCTCGGCGACAGGATGTGGCGTGTCGGGATTCGGGGCGGCCGGAGACGTTACGCTCATGCTCACATCTCGAGTAGAACACGTTCTAGTATTGGACACAAGGTGCATGTCAGGCCGTGGGAATGCGCGGCCGGGTGAGAGGGGAGTGCCGGTGAAGCTCGGTCTGCAACTGGGGTACTGGGGTGCCGATCCGATTCCGGGCGCGCCCGCGTTGATCGCGGCCGCGGAGGAGTGCGGGTTCGACGCGGTGTTCACCGCGGAGTCGTGGGGCTCCGACGCCTACACCCCGCTCGCGTGGTGGGGCGCGGCGACCTCGCGCGTCCGGCTGGGCACCGCGGTGGCCCAATTGTCGGCGCGTCCGCCGACCTCGCTCGCCATGCACGCGCTCACCCTCGACCACCTCTCCGGTGGCCGGCACATCATCGGACTCGGGGTGTCGGGTCCCCAGGTGGTGGAGGGCTGGTACGGCGAACCATTCGCAAAACCGCTGGCGCGCACGCGCGAATACGTGCGTGTCGTGCGGGATGTGCTGGCCCGGCAGGACAAGGTGACCAGCGCGGGTCCGCACTATCCGCTGCCGTACCCGGCCGACGCACCCGGGGCGACCGGACTCGGCAAACCGCTCAAACCGATCACCCACCCGCTGCGCGCCGACGTGCCGATCTGGCTCGGCGCCGAAGGGCCGAAGAACGTCGCGCAGACCGCGGAGATCGCCGACGGGTGGCTGGCCATCTTCTTCAGTCTCGGTCTCGCCGACCAGTACAACTCGTGGCTCGACGAGGGTTTCGCACGGCCGGGTGCTCGTCGCTCGCGGGAGGACTTCGAGGTGGCCGCAACCGTGCAGGTGGTGATCACCGACGACGTGGCCGCCGCCATCGACCGATACCGGCCGTCGACCGCGTTGTACGTCGGCGGAATGGGCGCGAAGGAGAAGAACTTCCACGCGGAGCTGTACAAGCGGATGGGCTACTCGGACGCAGTCGACGAGATCGTGAGCCTGTTCCTCGGCGGCAAGAAGGCCGAGGCGGTGGCCGCCGTGCCCGACGAGATGGTCCGCGAGACGATGCTGGTCGGCACGGCCGACGAGGTACGCGCCCAGATCAAGGAGTGGGAGGCGGCCGGCGTCACGATGCTGATGGTGACCGCTCGCGACGCCGAGACGATCCGCGAACTGGCGACGCTGGTCTGATCCCCCTCCCGGACGCGGGTGCCCGCCGAAATCCATCCTCGAGGCCTCGCCGGTCATAGAATTCTCCGCGTGCAGCACGATGACCACGGCCCTCGTTGCGAGGACGCCGACCACGAACGGGGCGCCCTCCCGGCGAGGCGTCCGGACAAGACGTCCGACCGCATGCCGTCGGGAATCCGACGCATCGGCGACTTCCGCTTCTTCTACGAGGGTGAGAAGTGGGAGTGGTCCGATGAGGTCGCCGCGCTGCACGGCTACGGACCAGGTGAGGTGGAGCCGACCACCGAACTCATGCGCCGCCACAAGCACCCCGAGGATCGTGCCCACTTCGACGCGATGCTGGCCGAGATGCTCACCGATCACGCACCGTTCTCGAGTCGCCACCGCATCGTCGACACGTCGGGGCGGGTCCGCCCGGTCGCGGTCATCGCCCACTCCATCACCGACGCAACCGGGGAGACGATCGGCACGGAGGGCTTCTATCTCGATCTGACCGACGCCGAACTGGCCGTGGTACAACGGCGCGTCGACGACCAGGTGCGGGCCTTCCGCGACAGCAGCGGGGTGATAGAGCAGGCGAAGGGCATGCTCATGCTGGTCTACGGAGTCAACGCCGACCGCGCATTCGATGTGCTCCGGTGGCGGTCTCAGCAGGAGAACGTCAAGATCCGGGACGTCGCCGCGGCCCTCATTGTCGAGATCCAGGCGAGCCTGCCCCTGGAGAATCACCACCGTCGGCGCCTCGACGAGATCGTGCTGCGCGCCCGTAGGTCGTCGGGGAGTTCATCGGACGTCGTCCACTGAGCACCGGCGCGCACCGGGCATGCTGCTCGACCGGACTGCCCGGTGGCTCTACTCCCCGGTGAACTCCGGCGTGCGCTTCTCGGCGAACGCGCGGGGTCCGACCTTGGCGTCTTTCGACTTGAAGACCGAGATGCCGATCTTCGCGTCGATCTCGAAGGCGTCGAGTTCGTGCAGGCCCTCGGTGTCGCGGATGGTCTTGAGGATGCCCTGCACCGCGAGAGGGCCGTTGGCCGCGATCTTCTCGGCGAGTTCGAGCGCCTTGTCCAGGGCGGTTCCGTCGTCGACGACGTGGCCGATGAGGCCGTACTCGAGCGCCTCGCGCGCGGTGATGTGGCGGCCGGTCAGCAGGATGTCGCAGGCCACGGTGTACGGGATCTGCCGGACGAGACGAACCGCGCTCCCGCCCATCGGGTAGAGGCCCCAACGAGCTTCGGAGACACCGAATTTGGCGCTCTCGCCGGCCACCCGGATGTCGGTGCCCTGCAGGATCTCGGTGCCGCCGGCGATCGCCGGCCCCTCCACCGCGGCGATGAGCGGCTTGGTGAGCCGGCGCCCCTTCAGCAGAGCCGGCAACGAGGCCGGATTCCAGGCGCCGGAATCTACCGTGTCGCCGGGGGCGTTCTTGTTCATGCTCTTGAGGTCGGCGCCCGCGCAGAAGTACCCGCCCGCGCCGGTGAGGATGGCCACGCGGATGTCGGGGTCGGCATCGACCTGATCCCACGCCTCGGTCATGATCCGCATCATCTCGGTCGAGAGCGCGTTACGCGCCTCCGGGCGGTTCATCGTCACGATCAGGATGTGCCCGCGCTTCTCGACGAGGCACTCGGGTGCCTTCTCGGTGACGGACTCGGCGGGGGTTGCTGTGGTCATCGCTGCACTCCGGTGTCGCTGGGCTCGGGTGGTGTCACCGTGCTCAGGTGATCGCGGCGGCCGTGTTTTGCCGCTTGCCCAGAACGATAACACGTTCTAATTTTGAAGCCATGGCCTACACGATCGCCGACCTCATCGAGCATGCCGTCGACCTGGTTCCCGAGCGCATCGCGCTCGAGTCCGGTGACCGCACGCGCTCCTACGCCGAACTGGAGGCGCGGTCGAACGCCCTCGCCCACAAACTGCGGGAACTGGGCGTGCAGCCGGGCGACCGCGTGGGCCTGTACAGCAGGAACACCATCGAGTCGGTCGAGGCGATGGTCGCCATCTTCAAGGCGCGCGCGGTGATGGTCAACGTCAACTACCGCTACGTCGAAGCCGAGCTCGAACACATCTTCACCGACTCGGGGATGAAGGTGCTGATCCACGAACGCAGCTTCGCCACACGCGTCTGCAACACGTTGCCGAAATCGCCCGATCTCGAATACCGCATCGTCATCGAGGACGGGTCCGCCGAAGAGCTGTGCTGTGCGGGCCACAGCGATGCGGTCCGCTTCGAGGAGGCGATCGCGGCGTCGTCGGCCGAACGCGACTTCGACGAACGCAGCGACGACGACCTGTACATGCTCTACACCGGGGGTACCACCGGGAAGCCGAAGGGCGTGGTGTGGCGGCAGGTGGACGTGTGGCGCGTCCTCGGTGGCGGAATCGACTGGTACACCAGCGAACCCGTGCCCGACGAATGGCATCTCGCCAAGACCGGCGCCGAGGGCGGGCAGCTCGTCCGCTATCCGATCCCGCCGTTCATCCACGGCGGGTCGCAGTGGGCGATCTTCCAGTCCCTGTTCGCCGGCGGAAAAGCGGTGGTGTACCCCGAGTTCAGCGGTTCCGCCGCGTGGGACATCGTCGAACGGCACAAGGTCAACGTCGTGTTCATCACCGGAGATGCGATGGGGCGACCCATGATCGAGGCCCTCGAGAACGGCGGCGAGCGCGATCTGTCGAGCGTGCTGTCGATCGCGTCGTCGGCCTGTCTCTTCTCGCCGAGTGTCAAAGAGCAGTTCCTCGACCGTTTCCCGAACTCGATCATCATCGACGCGATCGGGTCGTCGGAGACCGGTTTCGGCGGGATGGGCGTGGTCGCCAAGGGCACACCGCACACCGGGGGACCGCGGGTGAAGGCCGACAGCGAGACCCACGTCCTGCGGGAGGACGGCACACCGGTCGAGCCCGGCAGTGGTGAGGTCGGCGTCCTCGCCCGTTCCGGACATGTACCGCTGCGCTACCACAACGATCCGGAGAAGTCGGCCAAGACGTTCAGGGTCTTCGACGGGGTGCGGTACTCGCTGCCCGGCGACAACGCCGTCCTCGAGGCCGACGGGACGATCACCATGCTCGGCCGAGGCTCGGTGTCGATCAACACCGGTGGCGAGAAGGTGTTCCCCGAGGAGGTGGAGGGCGCGCTCAAGGCCCACCCGGACGTGTTCGACACCGTCGTGGTCGGTGTGGCCGATGATCGGTGGGGCCAGCGCGTCGCTGCGGTCATCGCCACCCGGGACGGCGCGCGACCGTCACTCGCGAGTCTCAACGACGTCGTCCGAAAAGAACTCGCGGGCTACAAATGTCCGCGCAGCGTGTGGTTCGTGGACGAGATCAAGCGTTCTCCCGCAGGCAAACCCGACTATCGATGGGGAGCGTCGGTCACCACCGGGCGTCCCGCCGACGAGGCGCAGTAGAGCGCCGGAAGCGAGCTGACATCATGCGTACTGAACTGGCCGAGAAGTTCGGCATCGAGTACCCGATCTTCGGATTTACCCCCAGCCAGGATGTGGCGGCGGCGATCAGTCGCGCCGGTGGGCTCGGGGTGCTGGGTTGTGTCCGCTTCAACGAGGCCGACGAGCTCGACGAGGTCCTGGAGTGGATGCACGAGAACACCGACGGCAAGCCGTTCGGCGTCGATGTGGTGATGCCCGCCAAGATCCCCACCGAGGGTTCCAAGGTCGACCTCGATTCGATGATCCCGCCGGAGCACCGCGCATTCGTCGAACGCACGCTGGACGATCTGGGTGTGCCGCCCCTTCCCGGTGGTGATCGGGTCGACGCCGGTGTGCTCGGCTGGCTGCACTCGGTCGCGCGATCCCACGTCGACATCTCGATGGAGCATCGTCGTAAGTACGGGCAGATCAAGCTGATCGCCAACGCCCTGGGATCCCCGCCGCCCGACGTCATCCAGACCGCGCACGACAACGGTGTGCTGGTGGCCGCACTGGCCGGCGCGAAAGACCATGCGCTGCACCACGTCGAGGCCGGCGTGGACATCGTCATCGCGCAGGGTTACGAAGGTGGCGGGCACACCGGCGAGGTCACCTCGATGATCCTGTGGCCCGAACTCGTCGACGCGGTCGGCGACACCGCACCGGTTCTCGCGGCCGGTGGCGTCGGTAGTGGCCGCCAGATCGCCGCGGCCATCGCGCTCGGCGCCCAGGGGGTGTGGATGGGGACGTACTGGCTGACGGCCGCGGAGTACAAGCTCGGCGTGCCCGAGGGCTCCGACAAGCCGTCCACCGTCCAACAGGCACTGCTCAAGGCGACATCGCGCGACACCGTGCGTCGGCGAATCTACTCGGGAAAGCCTGCGCGACTGTTGAAGACGGCCTGGACCGATGCGTGGGACGCCGACAACGCGCCCGAGCCCCTGCCGATGCCGCTGCAGAATCTCCTTGTCGCCGAGGCGCATGCGCGTATCTCGGCGGCCGACAACCCCGACGTCGTCGCGATGCCGGCCGGCCAGATCGTCGGGCGGTGCAACGCGATCACACCGGTCGCCGACCTCATCGCCGACCTCGTGAGCGAGTACGACGAGGCCGTCGGACGGATGAACAAGACGCTGGGCGGCTGAGGGGCTGAGCGCAACGTCATGTCAGCGGACATCGGCACGCAAGAATTTCGGATGATCCAGGCGCCACGTGATCGCCGCCGCGACAACCGCGACCACGGCCAAGGTCAGCAGCGAGTTCCGTTCGTCGAAGGCGTTGAACAGGAGGCCGCCGAATCCTGCGCCGGCCAGGAATCCCGCGTAGGTACTGAGGTGAGCGACCCATCCCCATCGTTTGACGCCGGCCACGTGTAACCCGGCGCCCTGGCCGATTTTCACCAAGGTGCCGGTCACATAAGACAAGGGCATGACGACCTCGCCCTTGCGGCTGATCGAGGTGTTGAGTGCGCCGAGACCGAAGGCCAGGCAGAGGACAGGGCCGGCGCCGAATTCGCGATTGCCGTTCTCCAGGCCGATGTCGATGAGCCATGCCGCGATCGTCGAACCCGCGGTCAGCATCGTCGCCCCGTGCCGGGCCTTGCGCCATATATACATCCGCGCCAAGGTGGCCACGAACACGCCGAGAACGAAGACGATCACGGTGACCAGAGCTGTGAAACCGAGACGATGCGCCCCCTTGATGTGCTCGAGCACCAGCCGTTCGCTGTTGCCCGTCATGAAGGTCACGTACCAGCCGGAGGAGTACAGCCACGCCGCGGCGCCGGTGGCGCCCGCCAACGCGGCGAGGACGGCTGCGAGAACCATCTCCCGCCCGTCGTAGAACGGGCCCAGCAGCTGTTTTCGGGTTGATTCGCCGCTCGAGTCGGCAGTGGATGCGGCGCGTTCGACAACGGTCATCGGTTGGGCTCCAGTCCTGCTGGTAGGGCTGTGGTCGCGATAGGCCTTCGAACGGGAATGTGTAACTCGGCAGCACCGGCGGTAGGTCCCGTCGGCGAAGCCCGAATTGGGCAGTTCCCAACTCCCAGAGCACCCTAAGTCGGCCGTCAGCGCCACGTGAGTCCAACCACATGCCGGTCCCACCGGGCAATACGTCACCAATCGAGGTGACGGCGGAACCAACGCATCGGAACGACCGTTGACCGCGAACGATGGTGCCCGGTGCGACGGTCGAACTATGGCGAGGTGTACTCGCCCCACAGGTCGTCGACGACGTCGGCGACGTCGGGCGGGAGACAGCTAGCGTCCGGACACGGGCCCGGGGGCATGGGGGTCGGTGCGATCAGCGCACGCGGGTCGACCGGGTTGACGTAACTGAACGGTGGCCGGGACTCGCTGTCGGCGACCGACCCCGCGGGCAGCCCGAACATCTTGCACCCGACCACCGCCGCGGACCTGTTCGTGACGGTCACGGTGACGGAGTTCCCCGACGCCGCCGACGGCGTGATCGTCACATCGCCGGGTGCGTCAGGACCTCTTGTCAGAGGTTCGTCAGCAGGAACGCGGCGAAACCCGCTACGAACACGATGATGCCGACCACAACCCCGGTCCCCGTCTGTCTCGCCGGGCCAGGGAAGAGCATGCACAGAGCACCTCCGAGCAGGGCGAGCAGCGCGAGCATCACACCGAGACCCCAGAGGAGTGCGTACGCAACGAACGACAGGGCCACCGCAGCAATCGCGACAAACGGTGTGCGACGACCGAAATAGCGTGGATCCACGGTCAGATCTGCCTTCGTCTCCCCCCGGAGAGTGTGCGTAGAAGCTAGCACGGTCAGCGCCTTCCGGAACTGTGCGCTATCAACGTAGTGCGTGACGATCGAGAATGGGGAACAGCATCCACAAGTACGCCGGAATCCGTATGACGCTGAACCCGGAAACCGGGCACAACGTCATACGGATCGTGGGAGGGAGTTTACGTCGCGGCGCGGTAGACCCGATCTTCCCGCCGCCACGTGGGCGGGGTCGTGTCGGAGGCCAGCAGGCGCTTGACGGTCTTGAAGGTCGCCGTCTCCGGGAGTTCGGCGACGATCCGCACCCGGTGCGGCCACTGTTTCGGCCCGAGATCGTCCTGGGCGGAGAGGAACTCGGAGAGATCGTCGGCGGTGAGTCCGTCGGCGACGAGGACCGCCTCGATCTCGTCGCCGATCTCCACAGGCACGCCGTGCACGGCGGCCTGCCGGATGTCCGGATGCCGCAGCAGGATTCGCTCGATGGGTCCGGTGCCGATGTTCTCACCGTCGACGCGCAACCAGTCGCCGAGGCGCCCGGCGAAGTGCAGATAACCCTCGTCGTCGACCCAGGCGAGGTCGCCGGTGTGATAGATCCCGCCGCGCAGGCGTTCGGCGGTGGCGCCGGGGTCGTTGTGGTAGCCGGCGAAGAGTCCGGGCCCCGAGAGGTTCACGATCTCACCGACCACCCCGGCCGGAACGGGCTCACCGGTCTCGACGTCGACGACCGCCGTAGGTGCACGCAGCGGGCCCAGGGCATCGTCGGGTGTGTCGGGGGTCCGGGTGATGGCCACCCCGCCCTCGGTGGACCCGAAACCGTCGACGACGCGGCAGCCGAAGCGCTCGGCGAACCGGCGCCGGTCACGGGCCGACGCCTCGTTGCCGTACATGACCCGCAGTGAACTGGTGGCGTCGTCGGGGTGGGGCTCGGTCGCGAGGATGTAGTTCAGCGGTTTGCCGACGTAGTTGGCATACGTCACGCCGTACCGGTGGACGTCCTCGACGAACCCGCGCGCGGAGAAGCTGCGCCGCAACGCGATCGAGGCGCCGCCGGACACGGCGACGCACCACCCGGCGATCATCGCGTTGGAGTGGAACATCGGCATCGAGAGGTAGGCGACGTCATCCGGGCCGAGACCGAAACGTTCGGCGAGCATCGGGCCGCTGGTGGCGAAGGTCCGGTGCGTACATCGCACCGCCTTGGGATCGCCGGTGGTCCCCGAGGTGAAGATCAACATCATGAGGTCGTCCGGTGCCGGTTCGGCGAGGGGCGCCGGGTCGCTCGCGGTCACCGCGGCCGTCCATTCGGGTGAATCGACGTCGACGACGCGAGCTTCGCCGAGCTCGAGGCCGTCGAGCAGATGCCGGGTGTCCCCGTCGCACAGCACGATCTGGCAGTCGGCGCGGGCGATGTCGGCGGCTAGGGCGTTGCCGCGGCGTGTGGTGTTGAGACCGACCAGCACGAATCCGTGGCGTGCCGCCGCGGCGAACAGCGCGCTGAACTCCGGGGTGTTGGCGAGCAGGACGCCCACGTGGCGTGGGCGATCATCCGACAACCGGCTGCGCAACACCCCGGCTCGCCGTGCCGCGCCGACGAGATGGTCTGCCCACGAACAGAACCCGCTCTCGAACCAGACCCCGCGATCCTCGACCGCGGCCAGTGGCGCGAGTAGGTCGGCGACCGTGCGGGCCCGCACCGCGACCGGCTGGTTCACGCCGGCGCGGCGGCCAGTTCGGCTCCGATGACCCGCACCGACGCGGTGGCCGAGCCGAACGCGAACTCGTTGTGCTTGGCGCGCAGGAAGTATCGGTGCACCGGGTGGCTGGTGTCGAGGCCGACGCCACCGTGTACGTGCACGGCCGTGTGCGCCACCCGGTGACCGGCCTCGGCGGCCCAGAACTTGGCCGTCGCGACCGCGTTCTGCAGCTCCGGCGTGTGGCCGGTCGAGTGGTCGAGCAGCCAGGCCGCCTGTGTCGTCGTGAGTGCCAGTCCCTGCGTATCGATGTACCCGTCGGCGAGCCGCTGGGCCACCGCCTGGAACGACCCGATGGCGCGACCGAATTGCTCACGCTCGCGGGCATACTCGGCGGTGAGTTCGAGTCCGCGTTCCACGATGCCGGTCTGCTCGGCGCAGCACGCCAGGGTCGCGCGGGCCACGAGTGTCGCGGCCGTGTCGGCGCCGCCGCCGAGGACGGCGTCACCGGACACCGGCGTGCTGTCGAACTCGACCTGAGCCGAGGGGATCAGCCCGGTGGACGGGGTGGGGGTGACGACGACCCCAGGGGCGTCGGCGGCCACGACCACCGCCACGACGCCGTCGGGTCCGGATGCGGTGACCACGAACATGTCCGCGGCCTCGGCATAGGGAACGTCGACCTTGACCCCGGTGAGTGTTCCCTCCGTCGACAACGTGGCGGTGGGGGAGCGCAGGTCGGTGGCCAGGTCTTCCTCCACGGCTACCGTGAGCACCGCGTCACCGGTGGCTCCGGCGGCGAGGACCCGGTCGCGGAGCTGCGCCGAACCCTGGGCGGAGATCACCGGCAGGGCGGCGATCGCGTGGGGACCGAACGGCACGCGGGCCAGTGCCCGGCCGAGTTCGGTGGCCACGAGCGCGTTCTCGACGACGCCGAGATCGCCACCGGCATCACCGACGGCTTCCGAGGACAGCTCGAGGCCGAGGAGTCCGGCACCGCCGAGTTCGCGCCACAGGTCCGCGTCGAGCGCGGCACGCGTGGCCTCCAGGTCGGCGACCCGTTCGGGGGTGCTGATCGACGTCGCGATGTCGCGCGCGAGGCCGCGGACGTCGGCGCCGGATTCGGGAAGCGAGAAATCCATGGTGTGTCTCCATGTTCGGGGTGCGGGGTGGTTTCGATACGCCGCGTGCTCGCTGCGCTCGCTCGTGGCTACTCAACCAGCGGGGCGGGCTCTGTCAGCGACGCTGGTGCGGCAGGCCGAGAGCGAGCATGGCGATGATGTCGCGCTGGATCTCGTTGGTGCCGCCTCCGAAAGTGAGGATGAGTGAGGTGCGCTGGAACCGTTCCAGGCGTCCGTTGAGGTGGGCGCCCGTGCTGCCGGTACGCAGCGTCGCGGCGGGTCCGACGATTTCCATCAGCAGTCGATAGGCCTCGGTGGCGAACTCGGTGCCGTAGACCTTCGTCGCCGAGGCATCGGCCGGACTCGGCGATCCGCCGGAGCTGGCGACCGAGGCGATCTTCCAGTTGATCAGCTTGAGGAACTCGACCTTGGCATGCACCCGGGCCAGGTTCTGCTGCACCCAGGGGGCGTCGATGACCCGATGACCGTCGCCAGTCTTGGTCTGCTGTGCCCACGCGACCGTCTCGCGCAGCGCGGTCTGGATCGGTGCCGCGCTGCACAGCGCGACCCGCTCGTGATTGAGCTGGTTGGTGACCAGCGGCCACCCGCCACCCTCTTCGCCGACGATCGACGACGTGGGCACCCGGACGTCCTGGTAGTAGGTCGCGCTGGTGTCGACCCCCGACATGGTGTGGACCGGCGTGTAACTGAAGCCCTCGGCGGTGGTGGGCACGATGAGCATGGAGATGCCCTTGTGCTTCTTGCCGCCGGGTTCCAGCGTCGACGGATCGGTGCGGCAGGCGAGCCAGATGTAGTCGGCGTAGGCGACCAGGCTCGTCCACATCTTCTGACCGTTGATGACGTAGTCGTCGCCATCGCGCACCGCGGTGGTCCGGAGGGCCGCGAGATCGGTGCCGGCGCCCGGTTCGGAGTACCCGATCGAGAAGTGCAGCTTGCCGGCCGCGATCCGCGGCAGGAAGTACGCCTTCTGTTCGGCGGAGCCGTAGTTCATGATCGTCGGCGCCACCGAGTTGATGGTGAGGAACGGAACGGGCGCACCCGCGATCGCTGCCTCGTCGGTGAAGATCAGCTGGTCCATCATCGACCGGTTCTGACCGCCGAAGTCGGTGGGCCAGCCCAGGGCGAGCCAGCCGTCGGCACCCATCTGGGCGACGACGTCGCGGTAGGCGTCGCCCTCGCCGAGTTCGCCGTCGCCGCCGGACAGGGCGGCACGACGATCCTCGGTCATGAGGCCGGAGAAGTAGTCGCGGAGTTCCCTACGGAGCTCGGCTTGTTGGTCGGTATAGGCGATGCGCATCGACACTCCAAGGGGTGGATCGGCTAGCGTCCGGTCCCGGCTTATGGTCAAGTTGACAGTCGAAGTACTCGTGCACTTCTGAAACACGTTCTAACCTGTTCTCACAGCCCAGTCAACAGGCGACCCATCGACGAGGAGACGGTTCCGATGCGTATCAAGGCAGATTTCGACCTGTGTGAGTCCAACGCCATCTGTGTCGGGATGGCGCCGGACTTCTTCGACCTGGATGACAACGACTACCTGGTCATTCTCCAAGAGGACATCCCCGCCGACCGCGTCGAGGAACTGCGTCAGGTCGCCGCCAACTGTCCGAAGTCGGCGCTGGCCGTCGTGGAGGACTGATCCGGGCGAAAATGCGGTTCGGTTCCATCCGTTCGTGAATCATGCTAGAACAGGTTCTAGTTTTAGCTCAGGAGGATGTCGGGTGGGTTACTCGTTGGACGGTCGCGTCGCGGTCGTCACCGGTGCAGGTGCAGGACTCGGTCGCGCGGAGGCCATCGGATTGGCCGCCGAGGGGGCCGCGGTGGTCGTGAACGACCTCCCCGCGGCGCTCGAGCAGAGCGACGTGATCGACACGATCACCGCCGCGGGTGGCCGCGCGGTCGCGGTGCCCGGCGACATCGGCGAATCGGCCACGGCCACCGCGATCCTCGCGACGGCGACCGAACAACTCGGCTCGCTCGACATCGTCCTCAACAACGCGGGCGTCGTGCGCGACAAGATGCTGTTCAACATGACCGACGACGAGTGGGACCTGGTGATCCGCGTCCATCTGCGCGGTCACTTCCTGCTCACCCGAAACGCCGCGTCGCACTGGCGCGCGGAGTCGAAGAAGGCGGGCGGTCCGATCTACGGCCGGATCATCAACACCGCGTCGGAGGCCGGCCTGCTCGGTCCCGAGGGGCAGGCCAACTACGGTGCGGCGAAGGCGGGTATCACCGCGCTCACGCTGTCGGCGTCGCGTGCCCTCAAGCGATACGGCGTGCGCGCCAACGCGATCTGCCCGCGGGCACGGACGGCGATGACCGCCTCGGTGTTCGGCGACGCCCCCACCGAGGGCGTGGATCCCCTCGACCCCGAGCACGTCGTGCGACTGGTGTCCTACCTCGCCGGCCCCGACTCCGACGCGGTCACCGGCCAGGTGTTCGTCGTCTACGGCCCCAAGGTCACCCTGATGGCCGCGCCAACGGTCGACGAGGTCTTCGTCGCCGAGGGCGACGCGTGGTCCGCGGAGGACCTCGCGAAGACCCTGACGGGTCACTTCGCCGACCGCGATCCGGGACGCACATTCTCGGCAAGCGCTCTGGTCAACTGACCAATTCGGGTCAATTGTGCGTGATAGGTTTCGCGATGGTGCGAGGGTGAAGGGGGGCCGGAGGTGCTGAGCAAACTGGCCACACCCTTGAGCGGAATCGGGGATTTCGTCGCGCTCGGGGTCGAGTCGGCGCGCGAGTTGTTCCACCGACCGTTCCAGTGGCGGGAGACCGTCGAACAGTCCTGGGCGATCGCCCGCGTGTCGATGGTGCCCACGCTCCTCGTCGCCATCCCGTTCACGGTTCTCGTCAGCTTCACGCTGAACATCCTGTTGCGCGAGATCGGCGCTCAGGACCTCTCGGGTGCGGGTGCCGCGCTCGGCACGATCACCCAGATCGGTCCGATCGTCACCGTCCTTATCGTCGCCGGAGCGGGCGCGACCGCGATCTGCGCCGACCTCGGCGCCCGGACCATCCGCGAAGAGATCGACGCCATGAAGGTGCTCGGCATCAACCCGATCCACCGTCTGGTCGTGCCCCGCATCGTGGCCTCCACCGGGGTGGCGCTCCTGCTCAACAGTCTGGTCTGCACGATCGGCATCGGCGGCGGCTTCATCTTCTCCGTCTACCTCCAGGACGTGAATCCCGGTGCCTTCGTGGCCAATCTGACCCTGCTCACCGGCTTCGGCGAGTTGATGATCTCGATGGTCAAGGCCGCGCTGTTCGGCTTGTTCGCCGGGATGGTCGGCTGTTATCAGGGGCTCAACGTCAAGGGTGGCGCGAAGGGCGTCGGCGATGCCGTGAACGAGACCGTCGTGTACTCGTTCATGGCGCTGTTCGTCGTCAACGTCGTCGTCACCGCGGTCGGTCTCAAGGCAACGGCGGGCTGAGCGATGGTACTTCCGTTCACCACCCGGTTCCGGACCGCGCGCGTCGCGGTCAAGAGGGCCGGCGAGGACTGGGATCAGATCGGCGACCAGGCGCTGTTCTACTGGGACAGCGTCGTGTCGATACCCCGCGCGATCCAGCACTACAAGAAGGAGACGCTGCGGCTCATCGCCGAGATCTCCATGGGCACCGGCGCGCTGGCGATGATCGGCGGCACCGTCGTGGTCGTCGGCTTCCTGACGCTGTTCACCGGCGGCACGATCGCGGTCCAGGGCTACAGCTCGCTGGCGAACATCGGCGTCGAGGCACTCACCGGCTTCTTCTCGGCGTTCATCAACGTGCGCATCGCCGTCCCGGTGATCTCCGGCATCGCGCTCGCCGCGACCATCGGTGCCGGTGCGACCGCACAGCTCGGCGCCATGCGGGTCTCGGAAGAGATCGACGCACTCGAGACGATGGCGATCTCCTCCATTCCCTACCTGGTGTCCACGCGCATCATCGCCGGCCTGATCGCGATCATCCCTCTCTACGCGCTGGCATCGCTGGCATCGTTCCTCGCGAGCCGGTCGGCGACGGTCTTCCTGTACGGGCAGTCGCCCGGCGTCTACGACCACTACTTCGACACGTTCCTCATACCGTCGGACATCCTCTGGTCGTTCGTGCAGGCGATCTGCATGGCGGTCGCGGTCATGCTGATCCACACCTACTACGGCTACAACGCCTCGGGCGGGCCGGTCGGCGTCGGCGTCGCCGTCGGGAACGCGGTCCGCGCATCGCTCGTTGTTGTGGTCGTGATCACACTCTTGACCTCCCTCGCCATCTATGGCGCCGATGGCAAGTTCAACCTGGCGGGCTGAGTCATGAGCAGGAGACAAGAGCGTTCACGGGTCACCCGCCGAGCGGCGGCAGTCGCCATGGTCGCGGTGCTGCTGGCCCTGATCATCGGGGCGAGCGCGTCGTTCCTCGGTGCCTTCAAGGGCACCCAGCAGGTGACCCTCGTCGCGCCCCGAGCCGGGCTGGTGATGAACCCCGACGCCAAGGTGAAACTGCGTGGCGTCGAGGTGGGTCGGGTCGCCGAGATCTCCGAGCGCGGCGGCGACGCGATCCTGACCCTCGACATCGCCGACGGCGACATGGCGAAGATCCCCGCGAACGTGGCGGCCGACATCAAGTCGAACACGATCTTCGGCGCCAAGGCGGTCAACTTCGTGGTCCCCGGAGAACCGGAGGGCACGCTGACCGCGGGAGCCGAGATCCCCGCCGACCGGGTGGTCGTCGAACTGAACACCGTCTACCAGCAGCTCGTCTCGGTGCTCGCCCAACTCCAGCCGGAGAAGCTCAACGCAACCCTCGGCGCGATCAACACGGCTCTGCAGGGGCAGGGCGACGAGATCGGCGACGCCCTCGAGCAACTCACCGCGCTGCTCGGCAAGACCAACCCGCATCTGCCCGCGCTCAACCGCCTGTTCCGGGAAGGCGCGACCGTCACCAACGTGTACGCGGACTCGATGCCCGACCTGCTGCGGACCGTCGACAACTTCACCGTCGTCGGGAACACGTTGGTGGACAACACGTCCAACCTCGACGCGCTGCTCATCAACGCCACCGGGATGGCGAACACCATCGACGGGGTCATCGCGCCGTCGAAGAAGACACTCATCGGTGCGCTGTCGGACCTCGACCCCATCGCCGCGCTGCTGGGTTACAACGCCCCGGGGATCAAGTGCTTCCTCACCGCCAGCGCGATCGCCTCCGAGGTGGCGGCGCCGTTCCTCGGTGAGCGCAACGGCATGCTGATGCTCGACGCCGGTCTGCTGCCGGGCAAGGATCCCTACGCCTACCCCTACGACCTGCCGCGGGTCGGGGTCGAAGGGCCGCCGACGTGCCAGGGCGGGCTCAGCGATCCCTCCTCCGCGGTGCCGGCACCGTTCTACGTCGGCGACAACGCGCCGCAGCCCTATCAGCCCAGGACCAAGCCGAAGGCGAACTCGCAGAAGCTGTTCCAGATCCTGTTCGGAGAACCGCCCCGTGGATAACCGCGCTCGCGCGTTCCGCGCGACCCTGATCAAACTGGGTGCCTTCACCGTGGTGATGGTCCTGGTGTTCGTCGCGCTGGTCGTCGTCTTCAGCCGCTATCGTTCCGGCGCGTCGAACGAGTACAGTGCCGTCTTCACCAGCGCGTCGGCGATGAAGTCGGGCAGCAAGGTCAAGATCGCCGGCGTCGAGGTCGGATCGGTCGGTGACGTCGAACTGAACCGCGACAACGATGCCGTGATCACGTTCAGCGTCGACCAGAAGTATCCGCTCCCGGAGTCGGCCCGCGCGCTGATCCGGTACGAGAACCTCACCGGCGACCGGTATCTCGAGTTGCAGCAGGGGACGGGCAACACATCGACCTTCCTCGCCGACGGTGCGCAGATCCCGGTCGGCCAGACCGAGCCCGCGCTCGACCTCGACAAGCTCGTCGGCGGCTTCAAACCGCTGTTCCGGACCCTGGACGCCGACGACGCCAACGCGCTCACCAGTTCGCTGATCGCGGTCTTCCAGGGGCAGGGCGGTGCGTTGAACACCTTGCTGGGCAACACCGCGTCGTTCACCGACTCGCTGGCCGACCGCGACCAGTTGATCGGCGACGTGATCAACAACCTCAACACGACCCTCGCCACGCTCGACGGCGACCGGGAAGGCCTGGACACCAGCGTCGATCTCCTGCAGCAACTGGTCACCGGGCTCGCCGAACAGAAGGCCACGGTCGGCAACGCGCTGACGCAGACCTCGCGCGTCACCAACGGTCTCGCCGATCTGCTGGCCACCACCCGGCCGACCCTGCAGTCGATGGTGACCAACACAGGACGGGTCTCGGAGGAGTTGCTGGCCGCGGAACCCTTCATCCGCAACCTGATCTCGCGACTTCCCGAGGACTACAAGACGCTGTCGAACCTGGGCTCCTACGGTGCGTGGCTGCAGATCTACTTCTGTCGCATCCGCCTGTTGCTCCCGGCACCCGGGGGGCAGACGATCCTGTACACCTCGAACAACGTGATGGGCAACACCACGACGGCCGGCGGAAGGTGTGACGGCTCATGAGTCTTCCGTTCGGAGGTATGTTCTCGAGCCGCAGATCCGAATCCGACGAGGCCGACGTCGCCCGCGAGGTGAAGCGCGGGCAGCGAAGCCGCGCGCAGGTCGGCGTCATCGGCATCGTCGTGATCGGTCTGGTGGTGATCACCGCGATGCAGATGGACAAGCTGCCCTACATCTCGCCGATCAGCACCTACACCGCCTATTTCGACGACGCGGGCGGACTCACCAAGGGCGACATCGTCACCGTCTCCGGTGTCCAGGTCGGCACGGTCGAGTCGATCGCACTGGCCGGCACCGACGCCGGGACCAAGGTCGAGGTCGGATTCCGCATGGACGACACCGTCCAGATGGGGGCGGACTCCCAGGCCGCGATCCGGACCGAGACCGTGCTCGGCCGACGCAATCTCACCGTCATCCCGCACGGCGGGGACCGGATCAAGCCCGGTGGCTCGATCCCGGTCGGCAACACGATCTCGCCGTATTCGCTGCAAGACGCGCTCGAGGGCGCGACGGACACCGTGGCCGAGACCGACACCGAGCAGCTCAACGAAGCGCTGAACACGCTGACCATCACCTTCTCCGAGACCCCGGATCAGGTGCAGGGAGCGGTCAACGGTGTGGCGCGACTGTCGAAGGCGGTCGCCGACCGCGACAACGAGTTACGGGCGCTGCTGGCCAAGGCCAACCAGGTCAGCAAGATCGTCGGCGACCGCAACGAGCAGATCAACCGCCTGCTCGTCGACGCCAACGCCCTCGTCGGCGAGATCGAGATGCGGCGCTACGCGCTCAACCAGTTGATCAAGGGAATCGGCGACGTCACCGCTCAACTGCGGGGTTTCATCGCCGAGAACAATGCGCAGCTGACGCCGGTCCTGCAGAAGTTCGACCGCGTCGCGACGATCCTCACCGATCAGGAGAAGGAACTGAAGGAGACGATCGACCGGCTGGGACCGTTCGCCAACACGCTCGGCGAGGCGGTGGCGTCGGGTCCGAACTTCGACTCGCTGGTCGGACTCAACACCTTCGGCGACTACACCGCGGTCTTCCTCAACGCATTGCGCGGCCGGTACCCGCAGCTGTGGCAATCGTTCATGTACACCGCCTTCCCCCTCCTGCCTGATGCCTGGCAGCAGGGACCGCCGGTGGGCAGCGATCCGCCGCGCGGACCCCTGCCGAGGCCGACCTATCCCACGCCCGCGCCGACCACGAGGGGGAGGTGACATGACCGTCGGAAGTATGACCATCGGGCGCAAGGTGCTCTTCGGTGTGCTCGCCGTGGTTCTCGCGATCGCCCTGATCCTCGTCGGCTGGAAGGTGTTCACCAAATCCACGACGAACACCTTCACCGCCTATTTCGGCGGTGTCGCCAGTCTCTACAAGGGCGACCCGGTCCGGGTGCTCGGTGTGAACGTCGGCAGTGTCTCGGCGATAACCCCGCGCGAGAACGACGTGAAAGTCGAACTGCGCGTGGACAAGAGCGTCGACATCCCGCAGGACGCGAAGGCGGTCATCGTCGCACAGAGTCTGGTCTCGGGCCGGTTCGTGCAGCTGACGCCGGTCTACTCGGGCGGGCCGCAGATGTCCGACGGCGCCGACATCCCGATGGATCGCACCGCGGTGCCGATGGAGTGGGACGACATCAAGGCCCAGCTCACCCGGCTCACCGAGGCCATCGGGCCGGAGGGGGCCGATCCGGGGTCGGCGGCCAAGGCGGTCAACGTCTTCGACGAGAACCTCGAGGGCAACGGGGAGGCGATCAACGCCTCGATCCGCGAGGTGTCCGACGTGATCGGCACCCTCGCGGCCGGCAGCGGCGATCTGTTCGCCACCATCCAGAGCCTGCAGAAACTGACCGACGCACTGTCGGGCAGCCACGAACAGCTGGTGCAGTTCAACGGCCGGATCGCCTCGGTCAGTTCGGTTCTCGCGGACAACACGACCGAACTCGACGAGGCGCTGAAAGGCCTCGACGCGGCGATGACCGACGTGCAGACCTTCATCGACACCAACCAGACGGCGCTGTCGTCGTCGGTGGAGCGACTGGCGGCGAGTACGAAGATCGTGGCGGACAAGGACCAACAGGTGCGCGGCGTGTTGCATTCGGCGCCCAACCAGCTCGCGAACTTCTACAACATCTACAACCCGCTGTCGGGTTCGCTCTCGGGTGTGTTCGGTCTGGGCAACGGCACCAACCTGATCACGCTGCTGTGCGGGTCGATGGAATCGACCAAGCGACCCGGCACCACGATGGCCGACGTCGACAAGTGCGTGGAGATCCTCGCGCCCGTCCTGTCGTCGATCTCGATGAACTACCCACCGTTCCTGACCAATCCGGTGCAGGGCCGCAACGCGACACCGAGCCAGCTCCAATATCAGAACGCGAGTGTTCGCGCGCGTGCGAACGCCGGTGTCACCCGGTTGGACAACGAGACCCGGCGTGACAATCGGGGCAGTCCGCTCGAGGATCTGCTGGTCCCGTTCGGAGGTGACCGATGAGGCCGGCACGCCTGCGCGGCGGGCTGGTCACGGGCGCGGCATCCCTCGCGCTGATCCTGGCCGGATGTTCGTTCGACGGCCCCAACTCGCTGCCGGTCCCGGGCGCCGAGGGCACCGGTGGTGGTTCCTACGAGATCACCGCCCTGATCCCGTCGGCTGCCGGACTGGTCAACAACGCGCCGGTCCTCATCGACGACGCGACGGTCGGGAGCATCGGCGACATCGAGGTGGAGGACTGGAACGCGCTGGTCACCATCCGACTCAACGACGGTGTGATCGTCCCGCGCGGGTCGCACGTCATGGTGGGGCTGACGAGTGTGCTGGGTTCGACGCACCTGGAGATCGTGCAACCGGCCGAACCCGAGGGCGGCCGGCTCGAGCCGGGCGACCAGATCCCCCTCACCAAGTGCCCGGAGCAATCCAACATCGTGCCGGACCCGTCAGTGCCCGCGGTCCCCGACATCAATGCGGCACAACAGGTGTCGGCATGCACCTATCCCAGTACCGAACAGGTGCTGAGCTCACTGTCGGTGGTGCTCAACGGTGGTGGCCTGTCGCAGATCGGCGACATCGTGCACGAGATGAGTGAGGTCTTCGGCGGACGCGAGGACCAGATCAAGGAACTCATCCCGCGGCTGAACACACTCGTCGCCGATCTGGATGCGCAGAAGGGCAACATCATCCGGGCCACCGAAGGACTCGACCGGTTGTCGCGCACCATGAACGAGCAGGCCGGCACCATCGAACGCGCGCTCGCCGACAGTCCCCAGATACTGCAGCTGCTCGTCGACCAGCGTCAGCAGTTCCTCGACACGCTCGGCTCGGTCGCGACACTGTCGAAGACCGCCAACGACATCCTCGATGCCAACTCCGAGAACATCGTGACGATCGTGGAGGGCATCGAACCGGCCCTCGATCAGCTCCAGGCCGCCGGTCCCGCGATGACGCAATCGCTGAACATCCTGCTGACCTTCCCGTTCTACGAACCGACGATCCGGACGATCGTCAAGGGTGACTACGTGAACTCGGACCTCGTCCTCGATCTGACCCTCGAACGCCTGAACAAGACGATGTTCGCCAGTCTCGGCGTCACCGGTCCCGAGGGCGTCTTCGGTCGTCCGGCCGGCGCCGCCGCGCGCGGGCTCGACCCGTTCATCGCGCCGCTGCAACCGGGTGGTGAGCGGTTGCCCGACTCGACCGAACCGGTTCCGGCGAACATGATCCCGCGGAGTCCGGCGGTCACGCCGGTCCCGGCGGCGGGGGGTGGCCGCTGATGAAGATCACGCGATTCGTCCGGATGCAGCTGATGCTCTTCGCCATCGTGACCGTGGTCGCGATGGTGGTGATGGCGCTGTTCTACATCCGCATCCCGTCGATGTTCGGGGTCGGTAGCTATCAGGTGCAGCTGCTGCTGCCCACCAGCGGTGGCCTGTACCAGAACGCGAACGTCAGCTATCGCGGCGTCTACGTCGGCAAGGTCGACTCGGTGCAGCTGACCGACACCGGTGTCGAGGCGATGCTCACCATCGAGAACGGTGCGGAGATCCCGGCGTCGTCGACCGCGTCGGTGCGCAGCGTCTCCGCGATCGGCGAGCAGTTCGTGGAGTTCACGCCGGACCCCGAGGCCGGTGAGTCCGGAGAATTGCTGCAGGACGGTGCCACGGTCTCGACCGACAAGGTGCCGGTGGAGATCTCCGCGATGCTCGACCAGGCCGACCGGTTGCTCGCCGAGATCGGCGACACTCGGCTGCGCTCGCTCATGGACGAGGCCTTCGTCGCGTTCAACGGCACGGGGGAAGCGCTCCAGCGGCTGCTCGACTCGATGGTCCTCTTCGTCGACGAGGCGAACAAGAACACCGACACGACGATCCAGCTGGTCGAACAGGGTGCGCCGCTGCTGGCCACCCAGTCGCGCACCGCCGACGCCATCCGATCCTGGACGCGGGACGTCACCGCGTTCACCGACCAGCTCCGCGCGAACCGCCCCGAGATCGGCGACATCCTGCGGAAGGGGCCGGCCACCGCGTCGAAGAGCCAGGAACTCTTCGAGTCCCTCGGTGCGTCGTACCCGCTGCTGGTCTCGAATCTGGGGACCATCGCCAAGACGCAGGTGGTGTACCTGCCGAACTGGAAGCAGGTGCTGGTTCTCTATCCGCGACTGGTCAGTTCGCTGATCACGGCGCTGAACACCGGAACCACGCGGTTCGGACCCAACGTCAACTTCTCGCTGGCCTTCCAGGACCGGCCGCCGTGCAACATCGGCTTCCTGCCGAAGGAGGACTGGCGCTGGCCCTCGGAGCAGACCGCCCGTGAGTTGCCGCCGGGCATGCTGTGCCGGGTGCCGCAGAACTCCAACATCGCCGTCCGCGGCGCCCGCAATTACCCGTGCGCGGAGTTCCCGGGACGACGGGCGCCCACCCCGGCTGAGTGCGAAACCGGCTATGTACCCAAGCCGGGCTCGGTCGACCCGTTCCAGAGCGGACTGCCGTTCGGGCTGAAATGGCAGCCGGCCTCCTCCGGTACCGTGACACCGGGCACACCGAAGGACTTCGACGCGGAGCCCGCGGTGTACGCCACGACATACGACCCGGACTCGGGCAACTTCATCGGACCCGACGGGAAGACCTACAACGCCGGGGCCGGCAGCGATGAGCAGGGACAGAGCAGTACATGGCAGACGATGATCAGCGGGACGGTCGCCCCGTGACCCCGGACGGGCCCGGTACGGCATCCCCAGATCGCACCGGCACGGGTGACAGTCGGAATACGAAGCGGCCCGTGCGGTCGGCTCCGATCAGGCGTGGTCGTCCCGCCGGCAAGAAGCCGTCGAAGTCGTCGAAGCCGACCGCACCGGCTCCCGCACCCGACGATCCCGCAGCCACAGATGGGGACACCGACACGCCGTCGCCGGCCACCGCCGATTCCGCGCACGACACGACGTCGACGGTGTCCCCGCCGGAGTCGAGCCGGCGGACCGACGCCGAACCACCGATCGCGCCCGACCCGTCCGAGGTCGAGAAGACCGTCAGCTACCGGGAGCGCCGACGAGCCCGGACGGCTGCGTCGTCGAATGCCCGGGCACCGAAGGGCAAGCGCCGCATTCGTTATCGCGGTTCCGGCCGTCGCTCGCCGCGGACAATCGTGGGTGTTGTGGTGGCGCTCGTGGTCATCGTGGTGTGTGCCATCGCGTCGGTGGTGTTCGCGCTCGGTATCGCGCGACAGGACCGGACCGACGACCTGCGTGCCGAGTATTCGGCGTTCGCGTCGCAGGTGCTCGTGAACCTCACCAGCATGAACCCCGACACCGTCGACCAGACGCTGAACTCGGTGCAGGAGGACACCAGCGGCAAGGTCAAGCAGGAGGTGGAGACCAACATCCAGCAGGTCGCGGCACTCGTCCGGGACGGCAAGCTGGAAACACGGTCGCTCATCCTCAGCTCCGCGGTCACCAAGGCCGAACCCGACGAGGGCTCGGTCATCATGGTGTTCGGCTGGCACCAGCGGTCCCTCGACGGCGAGGTGCCGTCGCAGGAGAAGGTCTTCCGCTGGCGGGTCGACATGACACGGATCAACGGCGACCTCAAGATGACCGACTTCGAGTGGGTGGCGTGATGGCGTCGAAGTCGAAGTCGAAGTCGAAGTCGAAGTCGAAGTCGAAGTCGAAGTCGAAGTCGAAGTCGAAGTCGCGATTCACGGTGGGGAAGGGGCGTCTCGGGCTGATCGCGCTCGGTGTCGTGCTGGTCGCCGCGGTCGTGGCGACAGCGTTCCTCGGGTTCCGTTTCACCCAGGGCCGCGCCGTCGAGGATGCGCGTGCATCGTCACTCACGGCGGCTCGTGAGTATGCGACGACGATGTTCGGCTACAACGCCGAGAACGTCACCGAGCACATCGATCAGTCGATGAGTGTGCTCACCGGGCCGGCCAAGCCGGAGTACACGAAACTGATCACCGACAACAACCTCGCCGCCGAGGTGCGCAAGCAGTCGGTGGTGTCCGAGGTGACGATCCAGGACGCGGGCGTGGTGACCAACACGGCCGACACCTCGCAGGTCTTGATCTTCATGAACCAGTCGGTGACCCGCGGCAACAAGGAACTCGTCAGCATCAATCCGTCGCGGCTGACCTTCGACATGAAGCGCGAGGGCGACCGCTGGCTCATCAACGCCATCGAGGTCATCACCGACGACACGTTCCGATCGAAGATCGAGGTCGTCGAGTCGCTGCCCCCCGACGCGAAGCCGGTACCCGCCCCGAGTTCCGCCCCCACGGCGACGCCGTCGGGGACGCCATCGGTGGCCCCCGGCCCCGCCGGAGCGCCGGTTCCCACCCCCTGACCGCGTTAATCCGTTGCGGCGCGCCGCAATCGGGCGTACTTTCGCGGGTACACAAGGAAGGAGGTGGTCTGATAGTGATTTCTCATCGGACATGTGAGGTGACCATCCGCTAGCAGTTGACCGTGTGGCATTCGTGTCGCACCGAGACGGGATCCATCCGTCGGTCGGCGCAAGCGAATACCAGGTGGTCACCCGGCCCCCGCATCCCGACCCGGTCCGGTCGGCGCAGGCCCCTCGTGGGCGATGCGGGGGCCGTTCCATGTCCGGCCGCGTTCGGTGAGTACCCGTACGGGGTAGAAGTAGACCTGGCGCAGGTACCCCTGGGGGGTATATCCTCACCCGTATGGACACGCACCACGACCATCCACGCGCAGCGGCCTCGCCGACGACCGGCCACGCGGCGAGCCCCCACACCCCAGCCGGGCACGGCAACCACGGGGAGCACGACGGGGATGCCGACCACGGTGGGCATGCCGATCACAGCGGGCACGTCGACCGATTCCGGCGACTGTTCTGGATCATGCTCGTCCTGGCCATCCCGACCGTCGCGTTCAATGACATGTTCGCCGACATCCTCGGTTACGAGCTGCCCGACGCGGAGTGGGTGCGATGGGTGTCGCCGCTGTTCGGCACCGTTGTCTACCTGTGGGGCGGACGTCCGTTCCTCGTCGGTGCGGCAGAGGAGATCCGTACCCGTCGTCCGGGGATGATGCTCCTGATCTCGCTGGCCATCACCGTCGCGTTCGTCGCCTCCTGGGGTTCGACGCTGCACCTGTTCGACCATGAGCTGAACTTCTGGTGGGAGCTGGCCCTGCTCGTGGTGATCATGCTGCTCGGTCACTGGATCGAGATGCGTTCGCTGGCGCGGACGACGTCGGCGCTCGACTCACTCGCCGCGCTCCTTCCGGACGAGGCCGAGAAGGTCGTGGGGGACGACATCGTCTCGGTGCCGCCCGACTCCCTGGTCGTCGGCGACGTGGTCGTCGTCCGGCCCGGAGCGTCCGTACCCGCCGACGGCACCATCGTCGACGGCTCCGCGAACATGGACGAGTCGATGGTCACCGGCGAGTCGGCCCCCGTTCGGCGTGGGATCGGTGACGTCGTCGTCGCCGGCACCGTCGCGACCGACTCCGGACTGCGGGTCAGTGTGAACGCGACCGGCGACGACACCGCCCTGGCCGGCATCGGACGCCTCGTCGCCGACGCGCAGGCCTCCTCGTCGCGGGCCCAGCGGCTCGCCGACACCGCGGCCGGGTGGCTGTTCTGGTTCGCTCTCGGTTCCGCCGTGCTCACCGCGATCGTCTGGACCGCCGTCGGGTCGCCCGACGACGCCGTCGTCCGCGCCATCACGGTGCTGGTCATCGCGTGCCCGCATGCACTGGGACTGGCGATCCCGCTCGTCGTCGCCATCGCGACCGAGCGAGCGGCGCGCGCCGGGGTCCTGGTCACGGACCGGCTCGCACTCGAGTCCATGCGCAACGTCGACGCCGTGTTGTTCGACAAGACCGGCACCGTGACCAAGGGGGAGCCGACCGTCGTCGAGATCGAACCCGCTCCGGGACACGATCGGCGTCGGGTGCTGAGCCTCGCGGCCGCCGCGGAGGCGGCCAGTGAGCACCCGTTGGCGTCGGCGATCACGCGTGCCGCCCGGGCCGACGGGGTCGACACGCTCGCCGCCCAGGACTTCTCCTCCTCGCCCGCGGTGGGGGTGTCCGCGTCCGTCGACGGGCACGAGGTCCGGGTGGGTGGACCCAACCTGCTCGACGAACGGGGCCTCGACGAGCTGTCCGTCTCGGCGGCGTGGCGTGCGCAAGGTGCGATCATCCTCCACGTGCTCGTCGACGACCGCGTCGCCGGAGCGATCCGGCTCGCCGACGAGGTCCGGCCGGAGTCGCGCGAAGCCGTGGACGAACTCCACGCGCTCGGTGTCCAGGTCGTGATGATCACCGGAGACGCGCAGGCCGTCGCCGACGACGTCGCCGGTCGACTGGGCATCGATCGGGTGTACGCCGGGGTCCGGCCCGAGGACAAAGCTGCCATCGTCGGCGAGCTGCAGCGTGAGGGACATCGCGTCGCCATGGTCGGCGACGGGGTCAACGACGCCCCCGCCCTCGCGCAGGCCGACGTCGGAATCGCCATCGGCGCCGGTACCGACGTGGCGATCGGCTCGGCCGGCGTCGTCCTGGCCTCCTCCGATCCGCGATCGGTCCTGTCGGTCATCGAGCTGTCGCGCGCCGGCTACCGGAAGATGCGGCAGAACCTCTGGTGGGCAGCGGGATACAACCTCGTCTCGGTGCCCTTGGCGGCCGGAATCCTGGCGCCGGTCGGCTTCGTCCTGCCGATGAGCGTCGGTGCCATCCTGATGTCCGCGTCGACGGTGGTGGTGGCGCTGAACGCCCAGTTGCTGCGACGGCTCGACCTGCGTCCCGGTTCCGTCGGAACCCGCTCCGGGCGCAGGTAGGCCAGGCCGGCGCACCGGCGACGGACGTGGTGATCCGCGTAGCGCAGTACTCGCGAGATTTCGGCACCGAACAGCTGGAATGGTCACACAGCAGAGTCCACGGCGCCCGTCGAGGCGTCGAGAGGGAGAAGGAGCGATGGTGGCCACATCTGTCGCCGCGGCGGTCGGAGAGTCGAACCGCAACCGGGATGAACCCGGCGTGGGCGAACGCTATTGGACCCCGGGCGATCCGGACTTCGGGACGGCGTCGCCACCCCGTTTCGAGTTCGCCGATCCCCACGCCGCCGGGTTGTTCCACGCGGGGTCGTTCCACGCCGAAGGCACGTCCCACGACATCGGTGACCGCATCACCATCCACAACCGCGGCCTGCGCGATGCCGCCGCGGTGGTTCTGCTCGCCGACGGCACGTCGTATCTCGAACCGTTGACTCCCGGCTCGGAAATCGTTCTGCCGGAATGTGATTCACTCACCTATGTGCAGGCGCCGCGCACCACCGGCGGGCGGCCGGTTCTGTACGGCGCGGTGTGGGTGCGGTCCGGACGGGTGATGCCGGTGACGCTGCCGATTCCCACTCGGCGCGAGTTTCTCGATGCCCGGTATCTCACCCCGTGGAGCGCGGAGTGGAACGGCGGTGTCTCCGGCAGACAGATCCTCGACGCCGCTGCGGCGGGCATCTCGTATCAGTACCGCACGGGCGGCTCGACGTTTGTCGTGCGCAACTCGGGCCGTGACTGGATCGGCGTGGTGCATCGATCCGGGACCGACATCACCTTCGTCGAGTGTCCACCGGGAGAACGCGTCTGCTTCGAACTGTCCCCACATGCCGCGCGGGCCGAGGTGTTCTCGGTCGTCGGGCGGCGTGTCGGTGGTACGGCCGGGCACGGACCGTACATGTCGCCGTCGGGGACGGTGCATCCCGGCTGGGCGGGACGTCCGGGCGAGGCCACCGCCTACGGATCGGTCGTCGTCATGCTCGGGGCGCCGGTGTACAGCGCACTACCGAAGCGGAATCTGTACATGGCGTTCTCGGATCGGCGACGCGGGGGTTCCGGCCCGATCAGCCGACGTGGCGGCGCAGCTTGGCGGACAGTCGCGGGGTGAGGTCCCCGTCGGCGTCGACGCGTTCCTCGACATAGGCGAGGTCGCCATCGGCGACGAGGCCGTACAGGCGTTTGGCGCCGCCGGTGCGTCGGCCGGATTCGGCCTTGATGACGACGTCGGTGGCGAGTTCCCAGGTGGTCTGGTTCAGCGGGGTGCCGTAGAAGAGCTCGATCGATCCCTCGGCGTGCGCGAGGAGCAACTCGATGGAGTCGTCCTCACCGATCCGCCAGAATCCGGATTCGCGGAGATCGGGCTGTTGATAGGAGGCGTCCTCGTCGATCACCCACGAGCGGGACTCCCAGGCGAGGAAGTTCTGACCGTCGTGCGAGACGACGATCTGCTGTGCGAAGTGGTAATCGGTGTCCGTCTCGGGATCATGCCCTTCACCCTCTCCGCGCCACACACCCACGAGGGGGAGCAGGGCGAGGAGGCCGGGGTGGAGATCGGCACCCAGGCGGAGGTTGGCGGTGTCGGCGGGGAGCGGCAGATCATCCCAGGTGGGGATGTTGCGTTCCCGGCTGCCGGACTCCGCCGCACGGGCTTCGGCCTGACTGATCGCCTCGTCGCCGGACCGGCGGGGTTCGGCGTCGGCGACGAACCCGTCATCGGAGGGCTCCGGATGACCTGGATTGTCCGCGGCCGGACCTCCGGGTGCGGACGTCACGACTCGTCGGTCACCAGGCGGTACAGCGTGTAGACACCGAACCAGGTGATCAGCACAGCGGCCAGGATCAGCAGGATTTCGAAGAAGAGGACCACGAGAGAAATTCTAACCCCGGGCCGGCGGGTGGGCCTCCGCAGGGTCGCAACGAGACAGCCCGGTCACCGCGGATGCGGTGACCGGGCTGTCTGGTCGACATCGGCGTCACTTCGAGACGGTGATGTCCTTCTCGTGGATGCCGGGGCCCTCGGGACTGATCGTCACGTCGCCGTTGCCCACAGCGGACAGGGCGCGAAGCGTCCAGGTGCCGGGGGCGGCGAAGAAGCGGAAGTCACCGGTGGGCGAGGCAACGACCTCGGCGGTGAATTCACCGGTCGAGTCGAGCAGACGGACGAAGGCGCCGGCGACGGGCGAGCCCGAGCCGTCGGTGACCTGTCCGGTCAGGACGGTCTCCTTCTCCACGTCGACGCCCGCGGGCAGCTTCTGTCCCTGCTTGGGTGCAGCACACATATCTCTTACTTTCCTTCTCCGAGTTCGATCGGGACGCCGATCAGCGAGCCGTATTCGGTCCAGCTGCCGTCGTAGTTCTTGACGTTCTGGTGACCGAGCAGTTCCTTCAGGACGAACCAGGTGTGGCTCGAGCGCTCGCCGATACGGCAGTAGGCGATGGTGTCCTTCGAGCCGTCGAGGCCGGCCTCGCCGTAGAGCTCCTTGAGCTCCTCGTCGGACTTGAAGGTGCCGTCCTCGTTGGCGGCCTTGCTCCACGGCACGTTGATGGCGCTGGGGATGTGGCCGGGACGCTGGCTCTGCTCCTGCGGGAGGTGAGCCGGCGCGAGGATCTTGCCCGAGAACTCGTCAGGGCTGCGCACATCGACGAGGTTCTTGACGTTGATGGCGTCGACGACCTCGTCGCGGAAGGCGCGGATGCTGAGGTCCGGCTCGCCTGCCTTGTAGGTCGTGGCGGGGCGGCTGACGGCATCGCTGGACAGCGGGCGACCGTCGAGTTCCCACTTCTTGCGGCCGCCGTCGAGCAGCTTGACCTCGTTGTGGCCGTACAGCTTGAAGTACCAGTAGGCGTAGGCGGCGAACCAGTTGTTGTTGCCGCCGTAGAGGATCACGGTGTCGTCGTTGGCGATGCCGCGCTCGGAGAGCAGGGCGCCGAACTGCTCGGCGTCGACGAAGTCGCGGCGGACCGGATCCTGCAGGTCGGTCTTCCAGTCGAGCTTGACGGCGCCGGCGATGTGGCCGCCGTCGTAGGCCGAGGTGTCCTCGTCGACCTCGACGAAGACGGTCTTGTCGGCATTGAGGTTCTGCTCAGCCCATTCGGTGCTGACCAGGACGTCGGAACGTGCCATGGCGGTGTCCTTTCCAGTGGATCTGTGATGGTCGTCGATCAGATGGAGATGGTGGAGAGTGAGGCGCGGGACGGATTCCCGCGTTCTCGGCGGAGATGATGAGCGCGGGTGGCGGCGCATGGAATCGAGGATTCAGACCTCGGTGGAGACGCCCCCGTCCTCATCGACGGTGTGGGCGGCCGGCTGCTCACGCAGCACGGATGGTCACACCGTCAACGGCGAGTGCGACAACAACAGTCGGCGACACGACAGAAGTCGATCGCCCGGCGTCGTGTGAGCAAGTACTCACGGCGCTGCTGCATGCCCACGAGGGTACAACAGAGCCGATCTCGGACCCCAACGGCCGGGGTGCTTTGGCGCCGACACCGCCAGAAACCCGTCTGAACTGCTCAGAGTCTCCTCGGACGGTCGTCTCAGAAGCGGTCGGGACGGACCGCGGCCGGGCCCGAATCGCCGACCAGCTGGACGTCCCCGCCGAAGCTCTCCGCGCGCTCGGCCGTGACATCCCAGGCCATCGGCAGGCGGGGGAGCGTCATGCTGAACCGGTCGAGCACCGCGGTGCGCATCTCGGGCGGGACCTCGGCGTCGACGTGGCGTTCGGGCCCGGTGTAGAAGCCGGTGGCCCGGATGTCCAGTGCGCCGTCGACGACGGCGAGGTCGACGGAGACACTGACTCGGACCTTCGGCCCGTCGTAGGCCGACGCCGACGGCGGGTCGGCGGGATCGAGGCCGTCGCGCGGCGGCAGCGCGACCGTACCGGTGAACACCACGCCGCTCTGGCGACTGACGGTGCCGTCCTGGGGGCCGCCCGCGCCGGCCCTGCCGTCCGGCCCCGGGGTGCTCACGGTCAGGTCGACGATGCGCAGGTACCGGGCGAGGGTGACGGCGTCGAGGCGGGTGTATGCCGAGATCGAGCGGGTGTGGAGAACATCACTCGGGGAGAATCCGCTGCCGTCGGCGACGTCGAACGGGCCGAGCGAGGCACCCAGCTCACCCCGGCAGACACCGCGAACGGGCTCGCATCCCGGTAGTTCGACGCCCCGCGCGGCGATGGTGGCACCCGCGAAGTGACCGGCGGATGACTGGGAGGTGAACGGGAAACCGGCGATGGTGACCTCGGGATCGAAAGTCACGCGGGGGGATTCGGCGATCGCGCGGGAGAGCTGGTATTCCCCGCGGACGGCGGCCCCGACGTCGACGCCGACGGCGACCCCCACTGCGGCAAGGGTGGCGACGATGCCGATGACGAGCACTTTCCGGATGCGCGGCATACTCGGCCGATCACCCTCCCCGTCGTCGTCATCCTGCGGTCGAGGTCGCCTTGTTAACAGCGAACCGCCCCGGTGGCGCTATTCTGTCACCTGTCCCGCACACGTTGGTAAGGCGGCGTAAACAATCGCCGAGCGCATGTGGGGGTGGCGTTCACGTCGTGGTGAGCGATCTGGATGGTCCGGGACGGGGACGAACGAGATCGGAGTGCTTGGTGGATCTCTTGTTGTTGACGGCCGACCCCAATCCGGAGTCGGTCTTGCCGTCGTTGTCGCTCCTCGCGCATACGGTGAGGACCGCTCCGACCGAGGTGTCGTCACTCATGGAGGCGGGGAACGCCGATGTGGCGCTGGTCGACGCGCGCGCCGATCTGGCCGCAGCTCGTGGACTGTGCCGGCTGTTGGGCAGTACCGGCTCCTCGGTGCCGGTTGCGGCGGTGCTGACCGAGGGTGGGCTGGTCGCGGTCAACGCGGACTGGGGTATCGACGAATTCCTGCTGCCGGGGACCGGCCCCGCGGAGCTCGACGCCCGGCTGCGCCTGCTCGTGGTGCGCACCCGCGGGGTCGCGGCCGAGGAGTCCTCGGGCAAGGTCACCCTGGGTGAACTCGTGATCGACGAGGGGACCTACACCGCGCGGCTGCGCGGACGTCCGCTCGACCTGACCTACAAGGAATTCGAACTCCTGAAGTATCTGGCGCAGAACGCGGGTCGCGTGTTCACCAGGGCGCAGCTGCTGCAGGAGGTGTGGGGGTACGACTTCTTCGGCGGCACCCGCACCGTCGACGTGCACGTCCGTCGACTCCGCGCCAAGCTCGGCAGCGAGCACGAATCGCTGATCGGCACAGTGCGCAACGTGGGTTACAAGGCCGTGCGTCCGACGCGGGGCCGGGCGGCGGCGGCCGACACCGATCTGTCCGACGACGAGCCGGCGGGTCCTGGCCCGGTCGGTGCCGAGCAGGCGGACGCCGACGACTTCGACGGCGCTCTCGACGGTCCGGATCCCTTCGACGAGGAGTTCAGTGCAAGCGCCGGAAACTGATCAGGTGCAGGTGCATCGGGGCGCGCTGCCCGACGATGTCGCGGATTTCGCTCATCGCCTGGTGCGCGATGCGACAGCGGCCGACGGCGTCGCCCCGCTCTCGGAGGGCGCGGTGACGGCCATCGACGCTCCGGACGGATCGCCGGTCGTGCATGTCTGGTCGACTGCGGCCTATGCCGTCATCGTCCCGGGTCGCGACGGTGAGCCGGCGATGATCGAGGCGGTCGTCGATCCGGCCCATCGGCGCAAGGGGCACGGTCGGCAACTGCTCGACGCGGCCTTCGGTGCCGCACCCGTTCCCGAGTCGGGAGCCGGGGTGCGGGTGTGGGCGCACGGTGACCTGCCCGGCGCGGTGGCGCTCGCCGCATCCATGGGCCTGACGAAGCGTCGCGAACTGCTGCAGCTGCGTCGTCCGGTCGGAGCCGGCCACGAACTCCCGGAACTCGTCGTCGACCCGACCGTCGAGCTCCGGACCTATGCCGGACCGTCCGACGATGCCGAGATCCTGCGCGTGAACAACGCGGCCTTCGACTGGCATCCGGAGCAGGGTGGCTGGTCCGCGGAGCAGATCCGCGAACGGGTGGGCGCCGACTGGTTCGATCCGGAGGGTCTGTTCCTCGCCTTCGACCGTTCCGGCGGCGAGGCCGGCGACGAGCCCGGCAGGCTCCTCGGGTTCCACTGGACCAAGCGGCACGACGCCGACCTCGGCGAGGTCTACATCGTCGGGGTCGATCCCGCCGCACAGGGCCGGGGGCTCGGCCGATTGCTGACGCTGGCCGGACTGCACCATCTCGCGCGCGCAGGTGTCTCGGAGATCAACCTCTACGTGGAGGGCGACAACGCCGCCGCGCTGCACACCTATGAGCGGCTCGGGTTCACCCGTTACGCCGTCGACGTCGCCTACGGCTGAGTCTCACCGGTCCCGCGTTCGCAGGACGGTGTCGATGGCGTCGACGATGTCGCCGATGTGGGGTTCGCGGACCACGGACAGGTGGTTGCAGTCGAGACGGAGGACGTCGACGTCCCCGGTCACGATGTGGCGCCGCCAGATCGACGGTTCGTCGCGGTTCTCGCTGCCCTGCACCACCAGGGCACGCCCGGAATAGGGGCGGGGACGATGCAGCCGCCCGACCCGGACGCCGAGTTCCTCGAGGGCCTGGGCGTCGGCGGTCGGCGAGGTCTTCACCACGCCCGCGAGCGGGACGCGAATGCGTCGGCGCCACAGTTCTTTCCGCGGAAGCGGCTCGTACACCGGGGTGGTGGTGAGGGACGGGTCGGCACGTTTGGCGCGATGCAGGATCCGCGGCGGGACGAACGTGTCCACCACGACGACCAGGTCGACACGGTGCCCCTCGGCCTCGAGTCGCCGCGCGGTCTCCAGGGCGATGAACCCTCCCAGCGAGTGCCCGACGAGGACGTAGGGTCCCTCGGGCTGGATACGACGCAGGTCGCGCAGATGGCGACGGACGGCGGCGTTGACCGTCCAGTCGGGGATCCCGCGGGTGTCCAGGCCGTGCGGTGCGAACGCGAAAACCGGTCCGACGCCGTCGAGTTCGCCGACGCGGTCGGCGAACGGCACGAACGTGAGTGCCGAGGCGCCCGCGCCGGTGAAACAGAAGACCGGCCGCCCGTGTCCCCGGCGCAACGGGATCGTCGTCGGTGCCAGGCGTTCGCCTCGCCGATCCCGCGACCCCGTGCCCGAGCCGCCGGTGCGGGCGGCGATGATCGTCGCGAGCTCGGCGACGGTCGGCGCGGAGGCCATGTCGGACTGGGTGAGGCCCGCTCGGTGCGTCGAGTTGAGGCGCACCATGATCTGCTGGATCGTCAGGGAATCCGCACCCAAGGCATAGATGTTCTCGGTCCGCCCGACGACATCCAGCGAGAGTTCACCGGCCCAGGTCGCGGCGACGGATGACTCGAGTTCGCCGACAACGGGTTCGATGTGGCGCCGGGGCTCGGGCAGGGCGGTGCGGTCGATCTTGCCCCGGGCATTGCGGGGCAGGTCGGACAGTTCGACGATGTGCGCCGGGACCATCCAGGGGGGCAACGCCTCGCGGAGGCGCGCGCGCAGGGCCGCTGTCGGCGGTGTGCGCCGGTTTCCCTCCGGGACCACGTACGCGATCAATTCGATTGTCTGGCTCGCATTCTCGCGCGCGATGACGACGGCCTCGGAGAGATCGCCCTCGCGTAGGAGCGCGGCGCTCACCTCGGCCGGTTCGACGAGGTAACCCCGGATCTTCACCGCATCGTCGGCGCGGCCGAGCAGGACGAGGTCCTCGCCGTCGAACCGCCCGTTGTCTCCGGAGTGGAACGTGCGAATCCCATTGTCGTCGACCGAGAACCGATCGACGTCGCCGGCCGGGTCGAGGTAGCCGAGAGCGATGTATCGCGAGGAGATCGACACCCGTCCGGACCGTTCGACCCTCACCGTCTTGTGGAGTGCCGGTGTGCCGGCGGGCAGCGGTCCTGTTCGCGCAGGGTCGCCGGCGCGAACGTCGAAGTGTCCGATCGCGTAGGTCTCCGAGGAGCCGGCCCAGTTGGTGACCGTCGCCTGGGGTGCCAACAACAGTGTGGCGGTCGCGGATTCACCGGTGAGCGGCTCACCGGTGGTGATGATCCGTCGCACCGTCGACCACGCGGGGTGGACGGTGCCGGCGGTACTCGAGCGAACGAGTGAACGCAGCAGCGACGGGGTCAGGAAGACGGTGTGGATCTGCTCCGCCGCGATCATGTCGAGCAGGTCGGTCGGCGTGCCCTGCCTGGGGTCGGCCACGAGGACATCGCAGCCGCTCAGCAGTGAACCCATCAAGACGTTCAACCCGCCGCCGAAACTGATCGGCATGCACAGGGCGACGCGCAAGCGCTCACCGAGCCCGAAGCGCTCCCGCATGAAGATCGAGTCACACAGCCACATCGCGCCCGGTTGCAGCACGCCCTTCGGCGTTCCGGTGGAACCGGAAGTGAACTGGATGTTCGTGACCCCGAACGCGGCGTCGGATCCGGATCGGGTGTCCTCGGTCTCGATCGCCCGCGCCGCCGTGTCCGGTGCGGACGCCGCGTCGACGAGGAGGCCGGTCGTCTCGACGACCGGGAGATCACATCGGGTTCCGCAGTCGCGCAACCCGTCCATGTGTTCGGCGTCGGCGATGGCCAGTCCCGGTGGCCGACCGTGGGTGCGCAGCGACGCGAGGATCGCGTCGATCCGCTCCGCGGGCAGGGCCGTGTCGAGCGTGACCAGGGGGCGCCGCGTCAGGAAGACACCGAGGACCACGGCGACGGTGTCCGGCCACAGACCGAGCTGGACGACGACCGGGCCCTGATCAGTGGGCTGCAGGTCGCGGATGCGGGCGGCGACTCCCCGTGCGGCGCGGAGGAGTTCGCGGTAGCTGATCACGGTGTCCGACAAGCGGAGCGCGATCGCGTCCCCGAACCGGTCGGCCGCCGTCGCGAACGCGTGCGCCAGTCCGCCGGTCAGGTCCGGCTCGGGGGCGGAGACAGGCGTGGGCACCGCGGCCAGGGGGCCACGAGAGGTGTCGATGGTCATGGTGTGGTCGTCCTCGCCGAGAGCTCGGCAGCAGTGGTGGTGGGGGTCAGGGCCTGCCGGATGAGGCGCAGCCCGGGAACGAGCAGGAGGATCACGACGGCGACGTTGGCCGTGAGGTAGACGTAACCGACGCCGATGATGCCCCAGTGGTCGGCGCCGAAGACGATGCCGCACAGGACGATCACGCCGAACACGCCCTGCACGCCGACCGCGAGACGGAGTTTGCGGCGCACGCGGGCCAGAGCGGTGTAGATCGTCACGAACGACACCGTCGGCAGGGTGAGCGCCATCAAGCGGATCAGGTCGGTGCCCTCGTCGGCGTACTGCGGTCCCATGATCGCGAGAATCCAGGGCGCGGTGACGAACAGCACGACGCAGCCGATGACCCCGGCGCCGCCGCACAGGGCGATGAACCGGAGCGTTGCCGACCGGAGATCGGCGCCGGGCTCCGCGGCGGTGGCCACGAAGGGTGCCGACGTGGCGTGCAGGAGGATCGACGCGGTGTTGACGACCAGCCAGCAGATCGAGAAGTAGGCGTTCATCTCGGTGCCCAGGCGCGCCACGATGACCAGCGGGACGATGAGCGGCACGACCACCCCGACGGCCGTGATCCCCAGTGAGCCGGCGTAGAACTGGGCGATCTCGCCGGGCCGCGGCAATGTGCCCGGCCCGGTCATCGAGCGTGCGGTTCGACGGATCGCGCCCAGACCCACCCACGCCGCGATCACCGCGGCGGGTAGGACCCAGGCCCAGAAGACGGCGAACCCGGTGGCGATCGGGATGAACGCCGTCACGAGGACCAGCTTGATGGTCGACTGGGAGATGTTCTTCGTGGCGACCGTTCGTGAACGGCCCAGGCCGATGAGGATCTGGTCCTGGATGGCGAAGATGCCGAGAACGGCCACGAACAGCGGGAAAAGCCAAGTCTCCCAGGGGCTCATGAACAGCGAGTCGACCGGTCCGAGGAGGACGAAACCGAGGCCGAGGAGAAGTGCGGCACCGATGATCACCATGCGCCCCGACGCGATCATTCGTGAAGCGTTGCCACCCGCGACCGGCAGAAAGCGTTCGTAGAGACTGCCGATGCTCAGATTCGACAAGGTCGCCAGCAGCGTCGCCGAGGTGATGAGCGCCGACGCCCGACCCACTTCCGCGGTGGTGTAGCCGCGCGCGGCGATCGTCCAGAAGATGAACCCGAGCACGCCGGTCGCCAGACTCGACGTCATGACGGCCATGATGTTGAGGCCCACGCCCGTCTGGTCGCCGAGGAGTCCGCCCGGGTTTCTGGTGAGTCCCCGTCGCGTCCGGATGCGACGGTGGGTGACGGTCACCGTCGGAGTCCGGATCGGTGTGCGGTCGCCGAGATCCGCGGATGGGACCCGAGTCGGTCTTGTGATCGTCGAGACGGCGTGTGCGCGTCGAACACTGACATCTCCGATCCGATCCGGCGGCTGTAGATCTGGCGGGGCGCTCGGATCCGAGATGAGGGTAGCCTATCCTGAAGATTGCTTCCATTCGGTGGTGCCGGAGCCCTTTTCGGGTCGACGGCGCCCTGACCGGCGGGGAGTGCGGAAGGCGAGGACCCCGTGCACGTCTGCGAGTCCGTTTTGGGCGGTTCGTATGAAGCTGATCACAAAGTAAGAGAAGCCTAACCTTACTGGTTATGCTTCTTCTCGCTGAGCGTCGTGGGGGGCGCTTCATGGCTTATCGATGATGCGAATGCTCTGGAGGAATGGTGACCGACTTGATCGACGCTGGGAATGGCACGGGGAGTGCCGATCCGGCGGTGCTCGACGATTTGACGGAGTTCGAGAACGAACTGGGCGTCTCCGAGGCCGGGATCGTGGAGACGGCGAAACCGACTGTCACCGTGGTGATCCCGACCCGGAACGAAGCGCTCAACCTGCCGTATGTTGCCGAGCGGATGCCGCCCGTGGATCAGATCGTCGTCGTCGACGGTGCGTCGGTCGACGGAACGGTGGACGTCGCGCGGTCGTTGTGGCCCGACGCGACGATCGTCTCGCAGACCCGTTCCGGGAAGGGAAACGCGCTCGCCTGCGGGTTCGAGGTGGCGACCGGCGACATCATCGTCATGATCGATGCCGACGGGTCCACCGATCCCGCCGAGATCCCCGACTTCGTCGGAGCGCTCGTGGCCGGCTCGGACCTCGCCAAGGGCAGCCGCTTCTCCCTGGGTGGACACAGCGATGACATCACCGCCTTCCGCCGCGTCGGCAACAAGGGGCTCAACTGGCTCGTGAACCGGATCTTCGCCACCTCGTTCGCCGATCTCTGCTACGGCTACAACGCATTCTGGCGTCGGCACCTGGACGTCCTCGACCTTCCGCTCACCGACTTCGACGAACCCCAGTGGGGCGACGGATTCGAGATCGAGACGATCATCAACGTGCGGATGGCGCGCAGCGGCTTGACGATCCGGGAGGTCGGCAGCCGGGAGTCCAAGCGAATCCACGGACGCAGCAACCTCAACGCCCTGACCGACGGTATGCGCGTGCTCCGGACGATCGGCCTCGAGCGTCGTCTCCATCGCGACGCGAAAGCCTCAGCCGTTCGCTGAGCAGCATCGAAAGACGTTCGGCCGCACCGCTGGACGGCTCGCGTGACAAGAACGCCGGCGACCGTGTGGTCGCCGGCGTCTCGCGCTCTACCGATGAACCTCAACTCGACTGATGGACTTCGATCGAAGTCCATCAGTCGAGTTGAAGTTCATCGGTCGCGTGGGTGTTTGTCCGGACCCTTCGTGGCTCGTCGCTTGCGCTCCTCGCACCTCAGGGAGCAGGAAGCAGGTCGTTCTTTCGGATCAGGGAGCAGGAAGCAGGTCGTTCTTTCGGATCAGGGAGCAGAGGCGGCGGGCTTCGGTTCGAAGACGAAGATCGCGGTGTCGCCGTCCTCGTGGACCAACCGCCACCCGGGTGCGACCCGCAGGGCCGCCTCGAGCTCCGCTGCCGCACCGGGGCGGTAGGTGCCGTAGTACTCGGAGATCCGACGAGACTGCTCGGTGAAGGTGACGTAGGTCGGCTTGTCGGACTGGTCGACCTTCCAGAAGAGGTCGCCGAGTTGTTCGGGACTGGGGAACGTCATCCGGTCGCCCGCGAGGTCGAAACTGAGCGGGTAGTCGAAGTAGGGGTTCGCCAGCGTCATCGGGGCGTAGTTGCCGTTCGTCCGGGTGGGCATGCCCGCCGGATGCAGTGTGATGAACCGGGTTCCGGGCTCGGCGGTCTCGGTGATGGCGTCGATAGCCTCGTACTGCGCGCGCGTCTCGACGATCACCGGCCACAGCGCGACGTAGGAGTACATCCCGGCGAGAGTCGCCGCACAGACCAGGATCGCGGCACCGGCGGCGCGCAACCGGGCGCGGCCGCCGCGTGCGAAGCCGGTGAGCAACCACACGAGGGTGGGCGCGATGAGCAGCGCGCACCCGAGTAGCCCATAGAGATACACGCGGAAGATCGCCTCGCCGCCGTAACTCTGTCCCAGCAGCAGGGCGAGGGCGGAGAAGGCGAGAACGGCCAGGGTGAGCCAGTGTGCGCGTCGGCGGCGCCAGCCGATCAGCGCGCAGATCCCCGCCGCCACCACGACGCCCGCCGACAGGGCGCGGCACACCGTCGACGTCGTCTCCTTCGCGGGGACACCGGCCATCGTGAAGTTGGTGGCCGCGTTGTCGATCGGGTTACCCCCCGAGAGGATGCCGTACGGCGCGACGGCTTCGAGATTGGCCAGGAGATAGGCACCGGCGATGCCGAGCATGATGGCCACCGCCCACCACGGCCGGACCCGGCGCAGGACCACCAGTACGACGGCCGCACCCAGAACCCAGAACGGTGTCAGCTGATGACTCGGCACGATCGCCGCGAACGGGATGATCGCCAGGACTGCGGCTCGCGGGGCACGCCGGGACGCCAGCAGAAGGGCGATCGCACCGTAGGCCAGGACAAGTGCCCACGCCTGGGGCGCGAAGTAGTCCTGGCCGACCCAGTTGACCGTCTCGACGATGAGGGCCGCGGTCAGTGCGACGACACGGCTCATCGACAACGTGCGGGCGGTGGCATAGACGACGACCGCGAGCAGGATGTGGACGACCGTGGCGAAGAGATGCGCCAGGACCATCGGATCGAGCCCGGTGGCGTCGCAGAACCATGCGGCGACCGCGAAGAAGGCGGGCCACTGGGCGTAGATGTCGGTGCCGCCCGGGGTGAGCGTGCCCGTGTCCTGGATGTAGTCGACGACCGCGAGGTGCTTGTAGGTCCAGTCGTAGAGCGGCATCTCGGTACCGAGCCAGGTGGTCACGCGGCTGACGACGATCGCGGTGCCGATGGTGACGACCAGTCCGGAGCTGCTGCGGGTGGCGATCGCGACGACGGCTGCGGCCGCCGTCAGCACCGTCGCCGGGATGAGTAGACGTCCGCTGCCGGAGAACAACAGGCCGTAGTAGCTCGCGTCGACGCTGGGCAGCGTCGGCACGGCCACTGCCCAGCAGGTCAGCGCCGCAACGCACAAGGCGACCGACACGCGAAAGCCGGTGGAGCGCAGCGCCGGACTGCGGACCGCGGTGAGTCCGCGGGATGTGAGTCGACTCCGCAGCTCCCGGACGTCGGGTGCCGGGGTGTGCGTTCGCCGACGGTGGACGATGCCGGATGCCAGGACCGCCGCACTGCCGGCCACGAGGAGTGTGGTCGGATGCCACCACGACGACCAGAGCGCGGCGATGGTGACGAGGGTGGTCAGCGCCATGCCGAGCGTCGGTACCGCGGCGAGCACGGTGCGCCGCGGGAGTGTCACCCAGGTGCACACGGCGGCACCGGGTCCACAGAGAACGAAGAAGCCCACCAGCAGTGCGCTCGGCACCGACGGCAGGGGCAGGGCGCCGACGAGTCCGGCGATCGCGGCGACGAGGCTCAGGACCGCGACGGACCCCGACGGTCCGGCCGATGCCGGGGAGATCCCGGCCCGAGCGTCGGCGTCGGTGGGAGGTGACGGCGCGGCCTCCGCGGCGGCCGTCACGACCGCGCCTTCGCCAGAGGCCTGGCGCGCCGGCCGCGAAGCCGTTCGCGTGCAAGAGCGACGGGCCCGCCGACGACCGACAGCACCTCACGCCGGCCTGCCTGCGCCGCAACGCCGTCGGCTATCCCCTCCGGTGGCCTGGTGATCGCGCCGTAGGCGGCACCGGCTCTCGCGACGGCTCGCGACCGGCGCCGGAGTACGCGCAGCGCGAGCGCGAGATGATGCCGCTCGGTGGCGACCTTCGTCAGCCATGCACCGAGCCCGAGCCCGTAGCCCCGTGACTGTTCCAGGAGATCCTCGTCGGTGCTGCGATGCCGGTGCCAGATGATCGAATCCGGCTCGTTGGCCAGCGCATGGCCGGCCGTCAGGATGCGGAAGAACATGTCGATGTCCTCGCCTCCCCGCGTTCGTGTCCCGGCCCCGAGCGCCTCGTCGAATCCGCCCAGCGCCAGGGCGACGTCCCGGCGGATCGCGAAGTTCGCACCGGTGCCGTAGACGCCGATCTGGAAGGGGAACAACGGGAGATCCGACGGTGGGTCGGCGAGCGAGAAGACCCGTGCCCGCATGGAATCCGCCCAGGACACCCGCCAGTCGAAGTAGATCTGGGACCGCGTCCGCAATTCCCCGCTCGGCACCATTCCGCACACACACGCGATCTCCGGTGACCGGCCGAAACCCTGGGCCAGGCCGAGCAGCCACCCGGCGTCGGCGACGACGTCGTCGTCGGTGTAGGCCACGAGGTCGTGAGCGGCGGCGAGCAGACCGGCGTTGCGCGCGTTGGACAGTCCGGCCACCGGCTCGGTCACGAGCCGGAACCGCGGATCGTCGAGCGTGTCCACCACGCGTCGCGTGCCGTCGGTGCGGGGTGCGTTGTCGACGACGACCACCTCGTAGTCGGGATAGTCGAGTCGTTGCAACGAGGACAGTGCATCGGCCAGCATGCCCGGCCGCTCATGCGTGCAGACGACGACGCTGATCGGCGGCAGTGTGGCACGAGATGGCAAGTCCGGCAGAGCGTACGGTGCGACCGGGACACGCACCAGGCCGTCGACGATCGGCGCGTCGACGAACCGGATGGGCGCGGACCCGTGCCGGAGGAGAACCCGGGCTCGCCTATAACCGGCGGCGTCGAGTGGGGCGCACGTGACCATTCCGTCGGATACCGAATCGGGATCCCGGTCGTCGCCGGTGATCTCGGCGACATCGAGCATCCCTACCCAGGTGGCGCCCGGCCATTCGGGGGCGCCCTCGAGCGGCATCGCGGGATCGAGTGGGACGGGGTCCGGCTCGGCGGTGGCATCCGCCGCGTCGTGGGCGTAGTCGGTTGTCACGGTGCGGTCACCCGGACCCAGTCGACGAGCATGGTGTTCTCCGCAGGTGTCGTGTCGTCGGTCGGTCCGGGCCAGTTGCCCCCGACGGCGAGGTTGAGAAGTAGGTGGAAGGGCTGATCGAGTACCCACCGCGAGTCCGGTGCCAGATCCCCGGGCTCGACGACGAACAGCCGTTGGTCGTCGATCCCGCTCTCGATCCGGCCCGGGAGCTTGTTCACCCAGTAGGTACGGAAGGTCGAGGTCAGTGGCTGGGCGGGCACGCCCGACCTCGAGATGTTCTGTCCCCGTTCGGATGATGCCTGCGGGACGTGGACGCCGGTGTGGTACTCGGGTGCCTGGTTGAGTGTCTCGATGATGTCGATCTCCCCGGCCGCGGGCCAGCCGACCTCGTCGATGTCGTCGCCGAGCATCCAGAACGCGGGGTGTAGGCCGGTGCCGGCGGGCACGGCGATGCGGGCACTGACCCGGCCGTAGGTGACCGACAACCGGTCCTTCGTGGACAACCTGGCCGAGGTGTAACCGTCGGGTCCCCGTCGCGCGGTGATGGCCAGATGTCCCTCGCCGTCGATCCGGGCGTTGGCTGGCGAGTCGGTGTACACCTGCGCTTCGTCGTTGCCCCAGCCCCCGCCGCCGGTCATCATCTGCCAGGGGTCGTCCGGTGCACGCGCGGGGCCGTCGAACTCGTCGACGAAGATGACCTCGGGCCCGTTGTCGGGTTCGGCCAGGACGGTCGGTGCCGAACACGCCGACACCGCCGTCGCCACCACCGCGCCCATCGACGCCAGCAGCCGTCCGGGCCCCATCATCGGGACACACCACGGTCGCGGCGGACGAGGCCGGAAACGTATCCGGCGCAGGTGAACACGAAGCCCATGACGAGCGCGCCGACACGACTCGGGGTCCGGCGATGACGCCAGACCCCGGAGGGCAGCACCCGGGTGGTGTATCTCCGCTCGCTCGACAGGGCATCGCCGGTGCCGGCCAATTCGGACAGAATCGCCTTGGAGCGTCCCTCTTGGTAGCACCTACGGGCAAAGTAGACGAACCGGGCGCGGTCGTCGGTCACCGCATGTGTGACCTCGAAAGTGGTGTCGCGCAAGATCTTCGAGGAAGGATCGCGACGACGCAGGTCGATGCCCATGAGGGTTTCCTCGCATCCGGCGGGCATCGTGCCGCGCCGGCCGAGCCGCGTCGAGAATCCGCCGATGTCGGTCAGTGCGTCCCGGCGGACCGCCATCGCGGCGCCGATCGGGTTGCGGATGGCCGAGCCGTCGCCGGGCAGTCCTCGGTAGTCGCAACCGATCACCCATCCGAATTCTTCGGGAAACCACCGGGGCGCGGGCGAATCCCACTGCGCCACAACGGCTCCGCCCACCGCCACGATGTCGGCGTCCGCGCATCGGGCCCGAACGGCCGCGAGTGCCCCCGGTGCCGGGCACGCGTCGTCGTCGATGAAGACGACGATGTCACCGCGGGCGGCGGCGGTGCCGGAGTTGCGCGCGTCGGAGAGCCCGCGGGATCCCTCGTTCGCGCACACGACCGCGTCGGGATGTGCGGCCGCGAGGTCGGCCCACAGGGTCTCGTTGTGATCGACGACGAGGACGAGTTCGTCACCGGGGCCGAGCTGTGCCCGGATCTCGGCGATCGCGATGTCGAGCAGCCGGCGCCTGCGTTCGGTGTAACAGCAGACGACCACCGACAGGGTCGGATAGGGGCGGACCGGGGCGTCGGGGTCGGGGGCACCCGGAACGGGGGTCGCCTGGTCGGCCAGTGGATCGACAGGATGGGAGGACAGCACGGTTTCGGCCTTCGGTAGCTCGGGATCAGATGTGGTTCGCGGTGTGACCGGGGGAGTGATGGACGTCAGGACACCCCGACGATCCGTACGGCGTGCCCGGCGACGGCGTCCATCGCCGCGCGAATGCGCGCCGGGTCGAAGACGTCGTCGCGGAACGCCGCGGTCATCGAGACCGCGCCGCCCACGAAACCGGTCGTGACCGTGATCCCGGTTGCCGACGGCGGCGTGGCCACCCCGATGACCGCGGCGCGGGCGGGGTCGGACCATTGCCAGCCGCGTTCGTGTCCGGGCAGGTGGCCGACACTCGAGTGGAGCAGTTCGGCACGGACCCGACCGTCGGCCGGGACGTGCTGGGCCGGCGACGCCGAGCCGCGGTCGTCGCGTGGACGGCACAGGGTCTTGATCGTGGCGAGTGCCAGATTGGCGGTCGGCCGTCCCATCCGGGCCGACGCGGTCATCGCGCGCTGCAGCGCGGCAGCCGAGGTGGCCTCGTCTACGGGGAAGCTCAGCCCGGCAGAGAAATTGCCGTAGGTCCGCATCGCGGATGGCAGGTATGTGCGGGCGTCGAAGGGCAACGTGACCATCGGGTCGAGCCGGACGCCCGCCTCGGTCAGCGCCGCGACCAGGGCAACCGTGTAGATGGCGAACAGCCCCGTTCCCGGCATGGACGACGTCCGCCCGGCCCGGATCGCGTCCACCGCGGGGGCCGCGATGTGGACGTTCGCGGAGACCGGCCGTCGTGGCGGAACCGGGCGTCGGGTGCGAGGCGGCTCGACGGGTTCGCGGTGCCGCTGGAAGCGCAGCAGCGAGACGGCGCGGCGCGGGTCGGCCACCGTGATCGCAGACGCGACCAGCAGCGGGGGGAGAACAGGTCCCCGGCGCGGCAGCGTCGACGGGTCGACCGCGCCCACGATGACGTCGACGATGAGATTCAGCAGGGTGAGGTCGCCGAGTCCGTGGTCGTAGTCCAGGGCGAGGTGGTCGCCGGCCAGCACGATCCGCAACGGCCGGTGGGGCAACGAGTACAGAACATCGAACAGGCGGGCCGGGTCTGTGCCGGGCGCCGGCGGTGACGCGTCGACGACCGAGTCGGCGGCGGCGTCGGGGTCGAAGACCCACTCGCGTCGATGGGGCGAGGGAAGGAGGCCGACGCGGGTGTGCGGCCCCACCCGCGCGAGGCGCACGATCCGGTCGGCGGCCACCGCGCGGGACGGGAGGTCGAGCGGGCCGATCACCAGTGCCGCCCGGTTGTGTCCGTGCAGCAGGTCGATCGCCGCGCAGCGGAAACGCGAAAGCGTGCCGGGTCGGGATGCCGGTGGGTCGACGTGCCGGGGGGTCGAAGCCGCGGTGGGTGAGGGCGTGGCCATGAGTGCGATCCGGGAAACTATAGCAAGGCTTGCCTAAGTCCCGAATGTCGGGTTACGCAGATCACGTACGCTCGCCCCGAAGTTGTTCTCACCCCGTCTGCCTTGGCCAGTTCACCCGCAGTTCATCTTTTGTAGGGGATCAGTCCACCACGCCCCCATAGCTTTCCATTCGGACACTCCGGACCCGACGCCAGTCGGGGCGGAGAACGCGAACGGAAAGGCAACACCAGCGGTGAAAATCAATCGGAACGGCGCCCTGGCGTCGGTGTCGGCGATCGCGGCACTGACTCTCGTGACGGCGTGCGGTGGGGGAAGCGAACAGACGGTCAGCGGCGAGGGTTCCACCGCGCAGCAGAAGGCCATGGAGCACTTCAGCCAGGTCCTGACCGACAACAGTGACATCGTGCTCGACTACACCGGCAGCGGCTCCGGTGACGGCATCAAGAAGTTCATCGCGGGTGACGTCGACTTCGCCGGGTCGGACTCCGCCCTCAAGGCCGACGAGGTCACCGAGGCCACCGCGCGCTGCAACGGCAACGCCCCGTGGCACCTGCCGCTGGTCGTCGGTCCCGTCGCGGTCGCCTACAACCTCGAAGGTGTCGACGACCTCAAGCTCAACCCGAGCGTCATCGCGAAGATCTTCAACGGCAAGATCACCAAGTGGAACGACCCGGCCGTGGCCGCACTGAACCCGGGCGTGCAGCTGCCCGCCAGCGACATCGTCCCGGTGTACCGCTCGGACAGCTCCGGTACCACCGACAACTTCCAGCGCTTCCTCGAGAACTCGGCTCCCGCCGACTGGCCGTACGAGCACAGCAAGGAATTCGCTCCCAAGGGCGTCGGCTCGGGTGCCTCGAAGTCCACCGGCGTCGGCGACACCGTGAAGAAGACCCCCGGATCGATCACCTACGTCGAGTGGGGCTTCGCCACCGAGAACGACCTCGGAGTGGCGCAGGTCGACTTCGGTGCCGGCCCGGTCGCGCTGAACGCCGAGAGCGCCGGTACCGCCCTCGAGTCGCTGGCCTTCAAGGACCCGGCCAGCAAGGACCTCGTCGTCGACACCGACGCGCTGTTCGCCTCCAAGGCTCCGGGTGCGTACCCGCTGCTGCTCACCCCGTACTCGATCGTCTGCTCCGCGGGCTACGAGGACGAGGCCACCAGCCAGACCTTGAAGGACGCCTTCACCGGAATCCTCAACGACGGCCAGGCCGGCCTCGAGGAGATCGGCTACGTGCCGGTCCCCGACGCCTTCAAGGCCAAGCTGCAGGGAACCATCGATTCGCTGTCCGGTGGGTCCGGGAACGCCTGATCAACCCCATCTGATCGCGTGCGCGGGGCCGCTTCGGTTGCGGCCCCGCGCACGTGGTTGACACACTGACACGACATTTCGCGTGTCCACGAGACGGCGGGAAGTGCCCCAATGACCAGAGCCGAATCACAAGAAGGACGCATGACCTCGCTGAGCAAAGAGGGTGGCGCGATTCCGCCGGACACCGGTGAATCGAACGCCCCCGGGTCATCGCCAGACCAACCGGAATCCAAACTGCACGCAGCCGCGCATCACCGGGTCGCCGACAAGGTGTTCCGGAATCTGGCCGTCGGGTCGGGGTTCGTGGTCTCCCTCGTCATCGCGCTGATCGCGCTCTTCCTTCTCGCACAGGCGATCCCGTCGCTGGCGAAGAACGAGGAGAACTTCTTCACCTACACCGGTCAGTGGATCACCAGTGGAGATCAGCTCGCCTTCGGCATCCCGCAGCTCTTCTATGCGACGGTGGTCGTGTCGGTGATCGCGTTGCTGATCGCGATGCCCGTCGCACTCGGTATCTCGATCTTCCTGACCGAATACGCGCCCAAGCGATTCGTCGGCCCGATCACCTACACCGTCGACCTCCTGGCCGCTGTGCCCTCGATCGTCTACGGCCTCTGGGGCATCCTCGTGCTCGGCCCGGCGCTGGTGCCGGTGAACGAGTGGCTGGTCGCGAACCTCGGCTTCCTGCCCTTCTTCCAGCAGCCCACCCAGGTCGCCAACATGAGCACCGGCGGAACGCTGCTGACCGCGGGAATCGTGCTCGCCGTCATGATCCTGCCGATCATCACCGCGGTGACCCGCGAGGTCTTCATGCAGACCCCGAAGGGTCATCGTGAGGCGGCGCTCGCGCTGGGCGCCACCAAGTTCGAGGTCGTCAAGGTCGCGGTGCTGCCATTCGGGTTCTCCGGTTACATCTCCGGGTCGATGCTCGGCCTGGGCCGCGCGCTCGGCGAGACGATGGCGCTGCTGCTCATCATCTCGACCGTCGGGCCGATGAACTTCAACCTGATGGAGAGCGGCGAGACCTTCGCCACGAAGATCGCCAACAACGCGGCCGAGTTCGACTCCCCGGCGAAGACCGGCGCCTACATCTCGGCCGGCCTGACCCTGTTCGTCCTGACCTTCATCGTCAACGCCGCCGCCCGCGCGGTCGTCGCCGGAAAGAAGTGACCATGTCTGTGACAACGACAACTTCCGCGGCCGACCCGGTCAAGAAGCCGTCGGGCTTCACCCCGATGTCCGGGCGCCGGCGTTTCACCGACGCCACCGTGCGTGTCGCCGTCGTCGCCGCCCTCCTGGTGGCACTCGTCCCGCTCCTCTGGCTGGTCTTCACCCTGCTGTCGCGGGGTATCGAGACCATCCTCGACATCGACTGGTGGACCCAGGCCGAGCGGAAGGGCGGTGCGGCCAACGCGATCGTCGGCACCCTGATGCAGACCGCGCTCGCCGCCGTCATCTCCATTCCCCTGGGCATCTTCGTCGCCATCTACCTGGTTGAGTACGCGACCAAGAAATCGCTCCTGGCACGCGTCACCACCTTCATGGTCGACATCCTCTCCGGCGTGCCCTCGATCGTCGCCGCGCTGTTCGTCTACGCGGTATGGCGCACCACACTCGGCCTGCCCCGCTCGGGATTCGTGGTGGCCATCGCGCTGGTGCTCCTGATGGTTCCGCTGGTGGTCCGCGCCACCGAGGAGATGCTGAAGATCGTGCCGCAGGACCTGCGGGAGGCGTCGTACGCGTTGGGCATCCCCAAGTGGAAGACCATCGTGAAGGTCGTCCTGCCGACGGCACTGTCGGGCATCGTCACCGGCGTCATGCTCGCGATCGCCCGGGTGATGGGTGAATCGGCACCGGTGCTGATCCTCGTCGGCGCCACGCGAGCGATGAACTTCAACCCGTTCGAGGGCAACCAGCAGTCGCTGCCGCTGATGATGGTGCAGCAGTACAACAACGGGCCGGGCGCCTTCGACCAGGTGTGGGGTGCGGCGCTGACGCTGGTGATCCTCGTCGCCATCGTCTACTTCGGTGCCAAGGCGGTGTCGAAGCTCTTCGCCCCCAAGACCTCCTGACCTCCCACCCATCTCGGGTCATCTTTTTCCAGAACGGACCAATGCCATGGCCAAGCGCCTCGACATCAAAGACCTGAACATCTACTACGGCGATTTCCACGCGGTCAAGGACGTCACCCTCGAGGTCCCGCCGCGGTGCATCACCGCCTTCATCGGCCCGTCGGGCTGTGGCAAGTCGACGGTGCTGCGAACCCTCAACCGCATGCACGAGGTGACCCCGGGCGCCTACGCCAAGGGGAGCGTCCTGCTCGACGGCGAGGACATCTACGGCAAGTCCGTGGACCCGGTGAGCGTGCGCGCGACCATCGGCATGGTGTTCCAGCGGCCGAACCCGTTCCCGACGATGTCGATCCGCGACAACGTCGTCGCCGGCCTCCGCCTGCAGGGTGTACGGAACCGGTCACAGCTCGACGACGTCGCGGAGAAGAGTCTCCGCGGCGCCAACCTCTGGGAAGAGGTCAAGGACCGTCTGGACAAGCCCGGTGGCGGCCTGTCGGGCGGCCAGCAGCAGCGTCTGTGCATCGCCCGTGCGATCGCGGTCTCGCCCGACGTCCTGCTCATGGACGAGCCGTGCTCGGCGCTGGACCCGATCTCCACACTGGCCATCGAGGATCTGATGGGTGAACTCAAGAAGGAGTACACCATCGTCATCGTGACCCACAACATGCAGCAGGCGGCCCGCGTCAGCGACCAGACCGCGTTCTTCAATCTCGAGGCGGTCGGCCAGCCCGGTCAGCTCGTCGAGATCAACGACACCGAGACGATGTTCTCGAACCCGACGAAGAAGGAAACCGAGGACTACATCTCGGGCCGCTTCGGCTGAATCGACCGCGACACCGACCAGGCCCGCTCACCCGTCCGGGGAGCGGGCCTCGTCGTGTCGGCGGGTGTGGGTGCGGCGGGCTCCGGCTGTCGACGAGTCGCGGAGTCACATGTTGAGCACCAGGATCGCCAGCATGGCGACCAGTGACGCGGTCACACCCAGGTATGTCAGTATCTTGCGTCGATGGGCGGCAGCCTCTGCGTCCTCGTCGGTCACCGCATTGAAATCGGGCTCGGTCGGATAGTGCTGGGCCATGTCCGCCACCCTAACGACGAGCTGGACGCAACTGAAATCTCGCAGGACTCGGTCCGGGCACAGATCTTCACGGACATGAAAAAGAGGCCGAGTTCAGTGTGCGAAACTGAATTCTCGGCCTCTTTCGTGTGGTCCTCCGCTCGGCGATCAGCGCCAGCGAGGGAAATCACCCAAGGGTCTGGAACTGCTCCGGGGTCTTGCCGGTCGCGGTGAACACCACGCGGCGTCCGATCAGCACCGCATGGTCGGCGAACCGCTCGTAGTACCGGCCGAGCAGTGTCACGTCCACCGCGGCGGCGACGCCGTGCTTCCATTCGCGGTCCATGAGCACTGTGAACAGGTGGCGATGGAGGTCGTCCATCGCGTCGTCGTCCTCCTGGAGACGGAGCGCGGCCTGCGGGTCGCTGGTCACCAGGACCTCGTGCGCGTTCTTCGCCAGGGTCACCGCCAAGCGGCCCATCTCGGCGAAGTAGCCGTTGACCTCTTCGGGGAGGGCCTTCGCCGGGTGGCGACGACGTGCGACCTTCGCGACGTGCAGGGCCAGCGCACCCATGCGGTCGGCGTCGGCGACGATCTGGAATCCACTCACGACTCCGCGCAGGTCGCCGGCGACCGGGGCCTGCAGCGCGAGAAGCGCGAAGGACTGTTCCTCGGCGCGAGCCGTCAGCCGGCTCATCCGGTCGGTGTCCCCGATGACCTCTTCGGCGACGGCGAGATCGGCCTGCAGCAGGGCCTGCGTGGCGCGCGCCATCGCAGTGCCGGCGAGCTCGCACATCTCACCCAGTACCGAGGTCAGCGCCTCGAGTTGCTCTTGGTAGGCGGTACGCATGATCCCAGGATACGTGCGTGATCACACGACTCCGACTCCGACCGATGAACGCACAGTGAACGTCGGGTGCAGATCCGTCCACCCGGACGGTCGCGGACGTTCGCCGATCACGTGCAGGTGGTGTCACCCGCGTTGGTGATCGCCAGGTCGTTGGGCAGATTGCCGGTGTTCTCGGCGGGTGCGAGCTGATTCGCGGTCAGCGTCGCCCCGGAGGCCGGCACGGACCCGAGGGTGCCGGCGAAATCCGCACCGACGATGAGCTCGACGCCCGATTTGACCGTTCGGTCGAGCTGGATGCTCGCGTTGGGGAACATCTCGGCGAGGGTCGCGGCGGCGTCGCGCTGCCCCGGCCCGTAGCGCACCACGGTGTCGTCGCGGTTCTCCGAGGCGTCGGCGACACCGCGGACGTCGAAGCCGTACGGGGTGAGTTGTTCGGACACCTCGGTGGCGAGACCGGTCTGATCGGTGCCGTTGAGCACCCGGACGCCCACGTTGCCGGGATTCTGTGCCGTGGCGGTGACGGGTCCGGGAGTGCCGGCGTCGGCGTTCGTGCTCGGTGCGTCAGAACTCGAGGGAGCCCTCGACGACGACGGCGGCTTCTTGCGTGCCTGCTCGCCCGGCAGGGGCAGGTCGTCGATGATGGCGTCGAAGATCGCGTCGATGTCGCTGGTGCGCGGGATCTCGTTGTTGGCCCCGTCGGTGGACGTACCCGAGGTCGGGATCGTCAGGAACGAGACGCGTCCGGCCTCGATGCCCTGCATCGATTCGGCCAGGCTGATCAGCGACTGGGTGTCGACTCCGTCGACATAGCTGTATTCGATGAAGGTGTTGACGATCCCGTTGAGCTTGTTGGGGTTCGACAGGACATTGCCCGACAGGCTCGACCGCAGCAGGGACGACATGAACAACTGCTGACGTTTGATCCGGCCGTAGTCGCCGTTGCCCTCCGAGGCGATGTTGCGGGCGCGCACGTAGTTCAGGGCGCGCCGGCCGGTGAGCTTCTGCTTGCCGGGCTTGCGCAGGATCTGCCCGATCTCGTAGTCGTAGAGCGGGACCGTCGAACAGACCTCGACGCCGCCGATCGCGCGGACGACCTTTTCGAAACCGTAGAAGTCCATCCCGATGAAGTGATTGATGTTGAGGCCACTCATCGCGGTGATGACGCGGACGAGGCACTGCGGACCGCCGTAGAAGTAGACACTGTTGAGCTTGACGCCGCTCTGGGGCGGCATCTCGGCGCCGTACTGGCCGGTCTCGTTGTCCCACGCATTGCACGCCGGCTGGTCCACCTGCAGGTCACGCGGGAAGGACACCGCGACGACGCGACCGCGGTTGGCCGGGATGTTGACCAGGATGACGGTGTCCGAACGGGCGCCCTCGGCGTCGGCGGTGGTGCCGGCGCCGACCTTGGCGTTCTGTCCGCCCCGGGTGTCGGTTCCGACGATCAGATAGGTCTCGTCGCCGTACTGGGCGTCTTTGTTGCGGATGTTCTGGTCATCGGGATCGACGGCGGTGACATTGCGCCAGTTGCCGTTCCACGACTGCAGGTAGCCCCAGACGAATCCGGTGCCGACGAGGGCGAGCACGCACGCGATGGCGACCAGGATCCGTCCGGTCGCGGCGGTCTTGCGGAGCATCGCGCCCGGGCGGTCCTCGTCGCGCCCGGGATGGCGTCGGGGCGCCGAACGCAGGGCGAGGGGGCCGGTGAGGTCGGGAGTGCGCTCGAGCGGCGGCTGCACGGCCGGGGCGCCGGCCGGAGGCCCGGCGACCGGCTCCTGGGCACGGGATTCCTCGATGGCCCGCTTAGCGGTCGCGCGGTCGGACAGGTCCGGTGCGGAGTCGCCGACGGTCGGGATCTTCTGGGTGACGTCGTTGTCGAAGCGGTGGACCGTGGTGGGGCGGTCGTCGGGTGCCGGTTGCGGGCTGTCCGGCGCGCGACCGGGCGGAGCCGGCGGGGGCTCGGCGCCCGAACCGAACGGCTGGCCGAGGCGGCGGGCCCGTCCGCGGGTCGACGGCGGGATCTCGGGCGTCCGTGACTCCGGACGTGGCGGCATCGCGCGGCGGGTGCCGGGCCGGCCGGGACCCGCGGGCGGCTCGGCGGGTGCCGACTCCTCCGCGTTCATCTGCTCCATGAGCTGGCGGACCGTGAGCCGCGTTCGTCCACGGACGAAACGATCCGCCGAGCGGGGCTCGCGGAGGCTGGGGTGTGCGGGCGGCTGAGTACCGGGATCGGCGGGGCCGGTCGCGTCCTGACCCGGCGCCGGGACGAAGTCGTCGCGGGAGGGTCCGGCGCGACGGCCACGACGAGAGCGATCGGCGTCGCCCGCCTCGGGGTCGTCCGGGCCCGGTGTCCTACGACTCAATGCACGTTCCTCATGCCCCGTGGTCTGGTTCGCAAGTCACCGCAGATCGGGGCTCGACCAGCGCGGTGCGCACAGATGTGAGGCCCCGGCGGCCGGGACCTCCGCGCAATAGTACTGATTGCACCTGAGAATGGGTCTCAGCCAGGCGGCGGTTGTGACGGTTTTCGCAGTTCGGTTCAACCGCCGGAGTGCATGATCTCAGCGCCGGCCGGGATGACGTCCTCGTCCGGATCGTCGAGCCACCCGTCCGGCAGTGCGACCTTGGCCGGCGAACCCTGCCTACCGCGCGGGCCGTGGCCGTCGGACGGGAAGGGGGCGTCGGCGGGCAACTCGGCGAGCAGCTCACGCAGCTCGTCGACGCTGCCGACCAGCGCCATCCGCCGGCGGATCTCCGAACCTGCCGGGAAGCCGCGCAGGTACCAGGCGACATGCTTGCGGATCTCGCGGCAGCCCTTCATCTCACCGTGGTGATCGACCAGGAGTTGGCAGTGCCGGACCATGATGTCGGCGACCTCGCCCAGGTTCGGCGGCGTGGGGGCCGCGAAACCACCGAGTTCGGCCGCGAGTTCGGCGAACAACCAGGGACGGCCGAGGCAGCCGCGGCCGACGACCACACCGTCGCAGCCCGTCTGGTTCATCATCGCGACCGCATCGGCGGGTTCGAAGATGTCGCCGTTGCCGAGCACGGGCACCGAGGTCACGTGCTCCTTGAGCCGGGCGATCTCGTCCCAGTCGGCCTCGCCGGAATAGCGCTGCGACGCGGTGCGCGCATGGAGGGCCACGGCGGCCGCGCCCTCCTCCGCGGCGATCCGGCCGGCGTCGAGGTGGGTGCGGTGCTCGTCGTCGATGCCGATGCGGAACTTCACCGTCACCGGGATGTCGGTGCCCTCGGTGGCGCGGACGGCCGCGGCGACGATCTTGCGGAACAGGGTGCGCTTGTACGGGATCGCCGAACCGCCGCCCTTGCGCGTCACCTTGGGGACCGGGCAGCCGAAGTTCATGTCGATGTGGTCGGCGAGGTTCTCGTCGACGATCATCTTCGCGGCCTGGTACGTGTACTCCGGGTCGACGGTGTAGAGCTGCATCGACCGTGGATTCTCGTCGGGTCCGAAGGTCGTCATGTGCATCGTGACCGGATGCCGCTCGACGAGTGCGCGAGCCGTCACCATCTCGCAGACGTACAGCCCGGAGACGGTGCCGGTGCGGGCGAGTTCGAGTTCACGGCACAGCGTCCGGAACGCGACGTTCGTGACACCGGCCATGGGGGCGAGCACGACCGGGCTGGCCAGCTCGATCGAGCCGATGCGCAGCCCCTTCGAGACGCTCGCAAGCTTGCTCCTCAGGGAGCTGGGACCGGCGCTCGCAAGCTCGCTCCTCAGGGAGCTGGGACCGGCGCCTTCGGTGGTCGAAGGCGCCGGGTGCGTCGAGAGGGTGGTGCTCAGGATGCCTGCTGCTCCCGCTTCTTGGCCTCGCGGGCGAGCGAACGGTCGCGCATCTCCTCGAAGCGGATGGTGTCCTTCTCGAGCTGCTCGAGGAAGGCGGCGAGCTCCTCGCGGGTCTTCTCGCCCTCGCTGGTGAAGTCGTCGCGCTCGAAGACGTTCCACTTGCGCAGGACCGGCATGACGACCTCTTCGAGGTGCTGGCGCAGGTCGTAGATGCCGTGCTTGGCCATGAGCACGCCGTGGCGACGGAAGTTGGGCATACCGGCGCCGGGCATCTGGAAGTTGGTCACGATGTCGGTGACCGCACGCAGCGTCTGGTCGGGGGAGATGTCGAAGCCCGCACCGCAGATGTTGCGATAGAAGATCATGTGCAGGTTCTCGTCGGCCGCGATGCGCTGGAGCATCTTGTCGGCGATCGGGTCGTTGCAGGCCTTGCCGGTGTTGCGGTGGCTGACGCGGGTCGCGAGTTCCTGGAAGGTCACGTAGGCCACGGAGTGCAGGATGCCCAGTTCGTCGGCGTGCTCTTCGAGCTCGTCCACGCGCCCGGCGGCGGCCAGCATCGGGTCGTAACCGTTGGTCATGTGGATCATCCGCGCCTCTTCGAGGGCGACGGGATCGACACCGCGGGTGACCACGAGGTAGTCGCGCATGACGATGCCGTGGCGGTTCTCCTCGGCGGTCCAGCGACCGACCCAGTGTCCCCACGCGGAGTCGATGGAGAAGTTGTCGGCGATGACGCGGTGGTACGACGGCAGGTTGTCCTCGGTGAGGAGGTTCGTGATCATCGCGGCCTTGGCGACCTCGTCGAGCTGCGACTGCTCGGGGTCGTAGTCGACGCCACCGAGGGCGGCGAAGTTGCGGCCCTCGTCCCACGGCACGTAATCGTGGGGGTTCCAGTCCTTGGCGATCTTGAGGTGACGGTTGACGTTGTCCTCGGCAACCGGGGCCAGCTCCTTGAGAAGCTCGAGTTGCGTCAGCTCGCGTGCCATATAGATGTCCTCCGAACGGTGTCCGCGTATGTCATCGTGCGTGTGTCGTCGTCTGTATGTCGTCGTGGGTCGGTCCGCGTGCGCGGCCGGCTGCCACAGTCGTGGTTCCCGACGTCGTCGGTGGTACTCGCCGCCCCGGCGGGGGTGTGCGGTCCCCGCCGGACCGTGGGTGAGCCGGATGGGATGGTGCCACGGCCCCCGACGCCGATGGTCAAAGTCCTAGCGTACGGCACGCTCACCGGTGTCCCAAGTCCGTCGTGAGGGTGTCGTCGCAGCACCGGTGAACCGTTACCGACCGCCGGGGTGTCATCCGTCACCTCCGGAGCCCGGACCGGTGAAGCCGGATCCGGCCAGCTCGGCGGGGGTCAGCGCCGCGAGGCGAACATCGCGCCGGTGGTCTCCATCCAGGCCGCCGCGGATTCGTCGATGGTGCCCAGTTCGCGCGCTTTCTCACACCAGCGCATCGCCGCCCGCCCGAACTCCATCGGGTTGTACACGTCTTCCTCACAGCTCCAGCGCCCCTCACCGGCATAGGTGAGGATGGTGATGTTGGTGGCTGTGATGTGGGTCGAGTCACCGGGATCGCGCATCGGGTTGTCGACTTCGCAGATGACCCGGCCGGTCGGGGCGTCGACCACATGCCACAGCGACGGGAAACCGGTCATGTGGCTGCCGGGAAAGGAGGTCATGGTGCGCCAGATCCAGGCCCGGATCTCCTCGCGGCCGCGCATGGTGCCGAGCGCGTGTTCGATGTAGTCGGCGTCGTCGGTGAACAGCTCGGCGTAGCGATCCCAGTCCCGGCTGACGGCGATCTCGGCGACCGTGCGCTGGAACTGCGCGAACGCCTCGTCGAGTTCGGCTGCCGTGAACTGGGCCGGCGTGGCTGCGGTGATCGGTGGAGTCGGTGTCTCGGTGGTGTCCATCGTCGCCGATCGTAGAGTCCGAGGCGGCGTCGTCCACCGCGTTTCGCGACACTCGGTACCATTCGTGCCCAGCACAAACACCGCACACGGATCGGTGAGGACGTCATGTACCAGGTAGGGGACCTGATAGCGGGGTACCGCGTCCTCGGCGTGCTCGGACGCGGCGGTATGGGTGAGGTCTACCAGGTCGCCCACCCTCGGTTGCCGCGCGCCGACGCCCTCAAGGTTCTCCGGTCGGTACACGCCACCGATCCGGTCTTCCGCGCGCGTTTCGAACGCGAGGCCGACATCGTGGCGCCCCTGCATCATCCCAACATCGTCGCCGTCTACGACCGTGGCGTGTTCGAGGGTCTGCTGTGGATCGCGATGGAATACGTGCCGGGTACCGACGCCGCTCGCATGCTCGCCCGGGAGTCCCCCCTCGACCCCGGGCTCGCGTGCACGATCATCGCCGGAGCGGCGGCGGGTCTGGATGCGGCGCACCGCCGCGGGGTCATGCACCGTGACATCAAACCGGCCAACATCCTGATCACGCCGGGCGAGGCAGGAGACGACGGCGGCGTCGGCGGCCCAGAGGCCATCAAGCTCACCGACTTCGGCATCGCGCAGGTCCTCGACGAGGTCACCCACCTGACCGGTACCGGCATCACGATCGGCACCATGCGTTACGCCTCGCCGGAGCAGATCGAGGGGCTGCGCGTCGACGGCCGGAGCGACATCTACTCCCTGGCCGCCACCGCCTATGAATTGCTGACCGGTGCACCGCCTTTCGACTCGCCGTCACTGCACGGGCTGATGACCGCGCACATGCACCACGAACCTCCGTCCGCCAGCGCGCGCAACCGGGCGCTGCCCGCGGCCGTCGACCGGGTGCTCGCCCGGGCGATCGCCAAGGAGCCGGGTCGCCGTCACCCGACGGCCGGGGAGTTCGCGGCCGCGCTGGCCGACGTCTTCGACTCCCGTGCGACGCTCATCGGCCCTGTGGTGCAGCCCCATCCGCCGGAGGCCTCCGCGACCCGGGGTCCGGATGACGACCCCCCGGCCGGGTCGGGGTACGCCGGAACCGGCGTCGATGTGGGTGTTCGCCCGGCGATCTCCGACCCCGGCCCGGGCGGGGCGCTGCACGCGCCGCCGTCCGGGGTCGCGCCGGAACCCCCGCCGGCGTGGCCGTCCGACGACGATGCGACGCAACCGAATCCGGTCCGTCGGCCACGAAGCCTGATCGTGATCGGGATCGTGGCGATGCTCGTCGCCGGAATCCTGGGCGCCGGAATCGGTCTCGTGCGTATGTCGGCCACCGCGCTCGACACCCCGGACCCACCGGATGCGGAGGTCACCACCGCCGCCGTCGAACTGAGCTGGAACCACGTGGCCGGCGCCACCGGCTACGTGGTCACCCAGAACGACACCGTGATCTACTCCGGGCCGGCCACCGAGTTCACCGCGCCCCGGCCGGTGCCCGGCAGCTACACCTATCAGGTCGCCGCGCACGACGACGGCCGGATGTCGGACTTCTCGCGGAACTCCGAGCAGGTTGACGTGTTCATGACGTGGGGGCATCTGCAACCGATCGCCGACCTGTACCACGACCTGATCCCGGCGACACCGTTGAGCACCAACGGTTTCGACGCGATGCGCTGCTGGGGTGAGGACGGCGACCTCGCCTTCTCGTCGAGCAAGCGCACCGTCTCGTGCACCAGGGACGCCGACACCACGACCGGAGCCGGCAGTGCTGGACCGTCCGGTCCGGAGGTGGCCGCGTATCAGGTGATCGTCGACGCCTACGACACCCCGGAGGAGGCCGTCGCGTCGGCGAAGGTGACCGCCTACGACCTCCGCGGCGTCGACTACACGACGGCGCAGGGACACACCGGCACGCTGTACCTGTCGGACAAGCAACGCGAGCAGGGTCAGGCGATCCTCACGTTCGACGACGGCGACCATGCGCGGTCGGTGGTGTGGGTGGTCGTCCCGGGCAAGCCCGCGGCGGCCGCCGGGGATGTCCTGAAGAGGTTGCCGATCTGATGACCTCACCGACTTCGCCGACCCCGCCGACCGTCCCGGCCCGACCGCGGCGGACCGGCCCCGCGCCCTGGCTGATCGGACTGATCGTGCTGATCTCGGCGCTGGTGGCGGTCGGCGGATTCGCGGTGGTCCGTTCGGTGACGGCGCCGGACGCGCCGGACGCGCCCGGCGGGCTGACCCTGCAGGCGCGGCCCGGACGGGTGATCGCGACCTGGGATCCGGTCCCCGGGGCGTCCGCCTATCAGCTCCTCCGCGGCGACGGCTACGTCGTCCACCAGGGTCCGGAGACCACCGCCGAGGATGCGACCGTGAGTGCCGGGGAACATGCTTACCGGGTGGTCGCGATGCGCGGGGGCGTGTACTCCGAGGCCGGCCCGGTGCAGCGGGTTCGGACGGGAGCGAGCTGGGGAGAATTCGCTCCGCTCGTGGCGCAGTTCCCCGAGCTGCTCCCGCAGGCGCCCGACACCGCCGCGCAGTGGATGAACACCGAGTGCGTCCGCCGATACTCCGGGGGCCGGGACGAGGTCGGCCCCTCGGAGACCGGCGCGGGTCAGGTGCGCACCGTCTTCGTCGTCCGGTGTGCGGCGGGTTCGGTCGACCGGCCCTTCGGGGTGTTCTGGTTCGCCTCGAGGGATGCGCTGAACGCGGAGTACTCGCGTTCGTCGTCGACCTCGCGACCGGTGCGGTGGCGGCACGGGACGGGGTTGATCGACGAGAACGGTCGCGGCGTCTTCAAGATCACCGACGACCCGTCACGCGAACTGGCGATGATCGTCGTGCTCGAGACCGACGGTCAGGACATTCTCGACATGGTGGACTCACTGCCACTCTGACGGCCCCGGCGATCTGTCCCGATGTGGTGGTGGCGGTCGGCGGAACCGGCTCCGCGAGGGACACCGGGTGCGGCATGATGGCGTGGGGTGCCTGCGGGGTGGGTGCCCGACGCCGAGGAGAGGCTGAACTCATGCAGCGCTTGAGTGGACTGGACGCATCGTTTCTCTACCTCGAGACCCGTGCGCAACTGATGCACGTCATCGGCCTCTTCGAGATCGATCCGAGCACCATGCCGGACGAGTATCGGTTCGACAAGCTCCGGGCCGAGATGGAACGCCGCGTCGCCGCCATCCCGACGTTCCGGCGCAAGCTCGACAATTCGCTGCTCAACATCGACCACCCGGTGTGGATCGAGGACGAGGACTTCGACATCGAGCGCCACGTGCACCGTGTGGGTGTGCCGGCGCCCGGCGGCGCCGCAGAGGTCGCCGAATTGTGCGGTCATCTGGCCGGTCAGACCCTCGACCGCGGGAAGCCGCTGTGGGAGCTGTGGGTCATCGAGGGGCTCGCCAACGGCCGGGTGTGCGCGATGCTGCGGATGCACCATGCCGGGACCGACGGTGTCACCGGCGCCGACATGCTGGCCCAGATGTGCACGCTCACACCGGAACCCCCCGAGCTCGACGCCGACAAGGTCGGCGAGTCGGCGGGGCCGTCGTCGCGGGCCGCGATGGCGGCGGGCGGCGCCGTCAACTTCTTCGTGCAACGGCCGCTTGCCATGGTCAAACTCCTGCCCCGGACGGTCGGCGTGCCCATCGGGTGGCTCCGTCGCGCGCAACAGGATTCGGCGATGCCCGCACCGTTCCGGGCCCCGCGTACGCGCTTCAACGCGCCGATCACGCCGCATCGGAGCATCGCGGTGACGCAGTTGTCGCTCGACGACGTGAAGCGCGTGAAGGACCACTTCGACGTCAAGCTCAACGACGTCGTGCTCGCGATGGTCGGCGGTGCTCTCCGTACCTACCTCCTCGGCCACGATGAGCTTCCCGACCGGCCGCTCGTCGGGATGGTGCCGGTGTCCGTGCACGGAGCCGACGAGAAGGACCTCGTCGTGAGCGGCACCAACAAGGTCACCGGCATGTTCACGCTGCTCTCCTCCGACGAGTCCGATCCTGTTGCCCGGCTGCGAAAGCAGGCCGAACTGAGTCGCACCTCGAAGGCGCATCACGCGGAGATCGATGCGAACATCCTGCGGTCCTGGGCCCAGTTCGCCCCCGGCACAACGCTGTCCACCGTGATGAAGATCTACGGTGACCGCAACTGGGCGTCGGCCCACCCGCCGATCTTCAACGTCCTGGTGTCCAACGTCGCGGGACCGGACTTCCCGCTGTACTTCCTCGGCGCGCGCGTGACCGGCGTGTACCCGCTCGGCCCGATCATGCACGGACTCGGACTGAACATCACGGTCTTCTCCGCCGACGGCAACCTCAACATCGGCATCGTGGGGTGCACCGACCAGACCCCGGACCCCTCGGCCATCGCCGACGCGTTCGACGACGAGCTCAAGCAACTGCTCGCCGCCTGCGACTGACCGGCGGTGCGCCCGGCCTAGCTCCCGGGCGCACCGCCGGCCAGCTGGTCGAGCCAGACCCGCGCCGACGCATCCGACGGTGAACGCCAGTCGCCGCGCGGGGACAGGGACCCGCCCGAGCCGATCTTCGGCCCGTTGGGCATCGCCGAGCGCTTGAACTGGTTGCCCATGAAGCGCTTCAAGAACACTCCGAGCCAGTGCTCGATGGTCGCCTCGTCGTACTGGTTGCGTTTGTCCTCGGTCAGCAGATCCGACCACGGTCCGCGGGTGCGGTCACCCCACGCCTGCCGGGCGAGGTAGGCGATCTTCGTCGGGCGATAGCCGAACCGCGTCAGGTGGTAGAGGAAGAAGTCGTGCAGTTCGTAGGGGCCGACGGTGTCCTCGGTGCTCTGGATCCGGCCGTCGTCGCCGGCGGGCACGAGTTCGGGGGAGATGACGTCGTCGAGGATCTCCACCAGGGTCTCGGTGGTCTCCGCGGAGTGGTGACCGCTGGTGATCATCCATCGGATCAGGTGCTGGATGAGCGTTTTCGGCACCGAGCCGTTGACGTTGTAGTGCGACATCTGGTCGCCGACGCCGTAGGTGCACCACCCGAGCGCGAGCTCGGACAGGTCGCCGGTCCCGAGCACGATGGCACCGTTGGAGTTCGCGAGGCGGAACAGGTGCGAGGTCCGTTCACCGGCCTGCACGTTCTCGAAGGTGACGTCGTAGACCTTCTCGCCGCGCGCGTACGGATGGTCGAGGTCGGCGAGCATCTGTTCGCACGACGGCCGGATGTCGATCTCCGTGCCGCTCACACCGAGGGAGTTCATCAGCGCGTGGGCCCGCCGGAGGGTCGGGCCGCCGGTTGCGAAGCCGGGCATCGTGTAACCGAGGATGTTGGTGCGCGGCAGCCCGAGTCGATCGAAGGTGTCGACGGCGACGAGGAGCGCGAGCGTCGAGTCCAGACCGCCCGAGACGCCGATGACGATCTTCTCCAGACCCGTGGAGCGCAGTCGCTGGGCAAGCCCTTGCACCTGGATGGAGCGGACCTCCGCGCAGCGTTCGTCGCGGTCGGCGGAATCCGCCGGTACGTACGGAAACCGGGGGACCACCCGCCGGACGACGTCGTCGTCGTCGGACAGGTTCCCGAAGCTGAAGCCGATGCGGCGCAACGACTTCAGACGATCGGCGTGGTCGCCGACCTGGTCGCGCAGACTGATCATGCGCATACGTTCCTGCCGCAGCCGGTCGAGGTCGATGTCGGCGGAGATGATCTGGTCGGTCGTCGCGAACTGTTCGCTGCGGGCCAGGAGCGAGCCGTTCTCGGTGATGAGGGCGTCGCCGTCCCAGGCCAGATCGGTGGTCGATTCGCCGAACCCTGCGGCGACGTACACGTGGGCCGAGATGGTCCGCGCGGAATGTCCGGTGCAGAGATTGGTGCGGTAGCTCTCTTTGCCGATGGTGACCGGACTGCCCGACAGATTGGCCAGCACCGTGGCGCCGCCGAGAGCCGCCCACGTGCTCGGGGGGATCGCCACCCAGCCGTCCTCGCAGATCTCGACGAACAGTGCGAAGCCCGGGAGGTCGCGCGCCTCGAACACGAGGTCGGCGCCGAACGGCACCTCGTTGCCGCCGATCGACACGGTCGAAGGGATCGCGTCGCGTGCCGCGGCGAAGAAGCGCTGCTCGTAGAACTCCCGGTAGTTCGGCAGGTAGGACTTCGGGACCACTCCCAGCACGGCACCGTCGTGGATGACCGCGGCACAGTTGTACAGGCCGTCGCCGACCTGCACCGGCAGACCGACGCAGAGGACCGGCTTCAGTCCGGCGCTGGCGGCGACGACCTCATCGAGCGCGGCGCGACAGCCGTCGAGCAAGGCGTCCTGATGGAAGAGATCGTCGACGCTGTAACCGCACAGCCCGAGTTCGGGGAAGACGACCAGGCAGGCTCCGTCGTCGGCGGCCCGCGTCGCGAGCTCGATGGTGCGCGCGGCGTTGACCGCGGGCTCGGCGATCGTCAGGACGGGCACGGCTCCGGCGACCCGGGCGAATCCGTTTGCGTAGACAGACACTCCGACACCCTAATCGCGGGCGCGCCCCGATGCCTCCGCCGAGCGCATCGTCAAGAGCGCCACCAGGTGTCGTCGACCTCCACGGGGGTCGTGCGCTTGTGCCGGTTGCGGTGCCAGGCGGCCTCGATCTTCTCCGCGGCCTCGGCGGGGATCTCGCGACCCTCGAGGTAGTCGTCGATGTCGTCGTAGCGCAGGCCGAGCTCGTCCTCGTCGGTCTGACCGGCCTTCTCGTCGAGCAGGTCGGCGGTCGGGACCTTCTCCCACAGCTGCTGCGGCGCCCCGAGGTGACGCAGCAGTGCACGACCCTGCCGCTTGTCGAGCCCCGAGAGCGGCAGCACGTCGGCGGCGCCGTCGCCGTGTTTGGTGAAGAAGCCGGTGACGTTCTCCGACGCGTGGTCGGAGCCGATCACCAGCAGTCCCCGGTCGCCGGCCAGGGCGTACTGCGCGACCATCCGGTGCCGGGCCTTCGCGTTGCCCTTGGTGAAGTCGGACAGACCGGTGCCGGTGGCGCGTTCGATCTCGGCGTTGAGGGCGTCGACGCCGGGGGCCACGTTGACGGTCACGATCTCGTCGGCGGCCACGAACTCGAGAGCCGCGGCCGCGTCGTCCTCGTCGTGCTGCACCCGATAGGGGAGCCGGACGCCGACGAACACGGCCTCGCCGCCGTCGGCCCGGACGCGGTCGGCGGCCAACTGTGCCAGGCGTCCGGCCAGGGTGGAGTCCACCCCGCCGGAGATGCCCAGGACATAGCCTTTGGCGCCGGTCGCTCCGAGGTAGTCGGCGAGGAACCGGACGCGGCGCTCCACCTCCTCGTCGGGATCGATGGAGGGCTTCACCCCGAGGGCGTCGATGATGGTTCGTTGGATCTCACGCATGGTCCCAGTGTGCGTCATCGGTCAGTCCTCGCGCGGGATCCGCACGCCGACGAGGCGGGCCCCGGGGTCGGGGGCCATGCCGATGCGGTCCCACGGGTGGGTGACGGCGACAACCGCGTACGCCGAGGTGGGGAACCGTTCGATGAACCCGTCCGGATCGAGCGTCAGCGCGGTCTCGGGCATCCCGGGCGCGTGTCCGACGACGAGGATCGTCTGGGCGTCTGCCGGCGCGTGGAGGCGGATGGACTCGAGGATCTCCTCCGGCGCGCCGCCGTAGATGTCGTCGACGAAGGTCACCGGCGCGTCGATGCCGGTCCGGACCAGGGTCTGCCGCGTCCGCGTCGCCGACGAGCAGAGCACCGCGTCGACTCGCAGGCCCTCATCGGCCATCCATCGCCCGGCGAGCGCGGCCTGCCGGTCGCCCCGTTCGGCCAGCGGGCGGCCGTGGTCGGGCGTCCCGGGCGGGTAGCCCGACTTGCCGTGGCGCATGAGGATCAGCGTGCGGGCCCGGCTCATGCGGCGCCGTGTCGCCGGTCGCGGCTCCGGTGGCGCTGTCCGGACTCCGCATCCATCATCCGCAGCACTCGTACGGTGGCACGCCATGCCGAGGCCTCCTGGCGGAGGAAAGCCGCGTGCTCGTCGTCGCCGCGGGCCTCGGCCTCCTCGGCGGCGACATCGAACTCCAGATATTCGTCGACGGCGCAGGCGATGAACTCGCCCACCGAGTCGCAGTCGGTGCAGGCCACCTCGATCGCGGCGGCGTCGAGGGTGGCCAGCCGTTCCAGATCTGACCGATAACGCATGGGTTCGAATCTACGTTGTCCGGGCAGGTGGTGGGTGTTCCGACACCGCGAACATCACCTCGGGCGGCTCCGGCCGCGACCGCGTGCGCGAGGAGCCGCCGTTACCCTGGGGATCGTGCACACCTGGGTACCCGCGCTCTTCGCGGTGTTCGCCGCGCTGATGATCGCGGCCGGCACCGTGTTGCGTCAGCGCGCCTCCCGGGTGAGCGGGGCCATCACCCCGGGCTGGTGGGCGGGTGCCGCGATCGCGCTGTGCGGCTTCGGTTTGCAGGCATCGGCGCTGGGGCTCGGCTCGATCCTGCTGGTGCAGCCGCTCGTCGTGCTGGCGGTGCTGTTCGCGCTGCCGCTGGAGGCGTGGGCCGATCATCGGCACCCGGCCCGCGTCGAATGGGCATGGGGCGGGGTGCTGGTGGCCTGCGTGGTCACCTTCCTCATCGTGGCGCGTCCCGAACCCTCGATGAGGCGGCCCGACGCACTGCTGCTCTGGAGCACGGTGGGGGCGGTGATCGGTGTCGTCGTCGCGTTGGTGATCCTCGCGCACCGCTCGAGTCCGCACTACAAGGCGTTGTTCTACGGGCTGCTGGCCGGCATCCTGTTCGGCGTGTCGGCGCTACTGGTGAAGACGGTGATCTACCAGGTCACACACCATTTCTGGCGTACCTTCGTGCACCCGGAGATCTATCTCTTCGTGCTGGTGGTGGTGTGTGCGGTCATCGCGCAGCAGATGGGTTTCGGCGCCGGCGACCTGCAGACGTCGTTCCCGTCGATGACGGTGGCCGAGCCGGCCGTCGCGATGGTCCTCGGCGTGCTGCTGCTCGGCGAGAACCTGAAGGTGTCGGTGCCGACGGCGCTGTTCCTCGGGATCGTGCTCGCGATCATGGTCCGCGCGGTGTGCGAACTCGCGAAGCTGTCGGCCGTGCGCGGGTGGGAGCAGGCCGTGGCTGCGGAGGAATCCGCCGCAGAAGATGCCGCCGAGGATGCCGCCGCCGAGGATGCGGCTGCGGAAGAGTCCGCGGCGGGGGAGTCGGAAGCGGCGACGCGGCGGCCGGTGGCCTGACCACCGGCCGCATCGACGTCAGGCGTTCTCAGATCTCCTGCGAGATCCCCTCGGCCCACTCGGCGGCCTGCTTCGCCGGCTTGATCGGCGACGAGTTGTCGTGGCGGGCGTGCTCGCCCACCTGGACCGCGCCACGCTTGGTGAGCATCTCGGCGACGATCTCGCCGCCGCGGTTGAACGTGTCGTAGATCGAGTCGCCCAGACCGAACACCGCGAACCGCAGGCCGGTGAGGTCGGGGTCGACGCTCTCGAGTTCGTCGGCGAAGGGCTCGGCGCCCGTCGGCAGTTCGCCTTCGCCATAGGTCGAGCACACGATGACGAGGAAGTCCTCGGGGTCGAGGTCCTCGACCGCGAACTCGCTCATGTCGTAGATCGAGGGGTCGTGGTCGGCGGCCAGCGTGTCGGCGATGGCGTCCGCGACGAGCTCGCCGTTACCGGTTTCGGTTCCGTAGAGGATGACGACCGACATGTGAACTCCTCTCGACGTCGGCGTTTTCGCAAAGCGAGGGTAGCCTAACCGGCTCGCCGTCGCGAAATCGCTGGTGACAGGGGGTTGGAAGAAATACTTGGATGTCCTACTATGTGGTGACACCGGCCATACCCCCAACGAAGTCAAAGGTGATCTCCGTGTCCGCTCCTGCTGTCCCCTCGATCCCGCACTACCTGAACGGCAAGCGCGTTTCCGCCGAGGGCGGACGTTTCGCCGACGTCTTCAACCCGAGCACCGGCTCCGTGGCCGCCCAGGTCCCGCTCGCGTCCACCGACGAGGTCTCCGCCGCGATCGCGACCGCATCGGCCGCCCAGAAAGAGTGGGCCGCCTGGAACCCGCAGCGCCGCGCCCGCGTCATGATGCGGTTCGTCGACCTGATCAACAAGAACGCCGACGAGCTCGCGACCACGCTGTCGCTCGAGCACGGCAAGACCCACGCCGACGCACTCGGCGACATCCAGCGCGGTGTCGAGGTCATCGAGTTCGCGATCGGCATCCCACACCTGATCAAGGGCGAGTTCACCGCCGGTGCCGGAGGCGGTATCGACGTGCACTCCATGCGCCAGCCGCTCGGCGTCGTCGCCGGCATCACCCCGTTCAACTTCCCGGCGATGATCCCGCTGTGGAAGGCCGGCCCCGCGCTGGCATGCGGCAACGCCTTCATCCTCAAGCCCAGTGAGCGGGATCCCTCCGTCCCGGTCCGGCTCGCCGAATTGTTCACCGAGGCAGGACTTCCCGACGGTGTCTTCCAGGTCGTGCACGGCGACAAGGAAGCCGTCGACGCGCTGCTGACCCACCCCGACGTCAAGGCTCTCGGCTTCGTCGGCAGCTCCGACATCGCGCAGTACATCTACTCGACCGCGGCCGCCCACGGGAAGCGCTCACAGTGCTTCGGTGGCGCCAAGAACCACGCGATCATCATGCCCGACGCCAACCTCGACCAGGTCGTCGACGCGCTGATCGGCGCGGGCTACGGCAGCGCCGGCGAGCGCTGCATGGCGATCAGCGTCGCCGTCCCGGTCGGCGAGCAGACCGCGGACCGGCTGCGCGCCAAGCTGATCGACAGGGTGAACGCGCTGCGCGTCGGCCACAGCCTGGACCCCAAGGCCGATTACGGGCCGCTGGTCACCGCCGCCGCCCTCGAGCGAGTCCGCGGATTCATCGACAAGGGAGCCGAGGAGGGTGCCGAGGTCGTCATCGACGGTCGCGACCGCACCAGCAACGAGCAGACCTTCGGCGACGAGGACATCTCGAAGGGCTTCTTCATCGGCCCGACGCTGTTCGACCACGTCACCAAGGACATGACCATCTACACCGAGGAGATCTTCGGACCGGTCCTGTCGATCGTGCGCGCCGGGGACTACGAGGAGGCCCTCGCGCTGGCGTCGGACCACCAGTACGGCAACGGTGTCGCGATCTTCACCCAGGACGGCGACGCCGCCCGCGACTTCACGGCCCGTGTCGACGTCGGCATGGTCGGCGTGAACGTGCCGATCCCGGTTCCGGTGGCGTACTACACCTTCGGCGGTTGGAAGCGCTCGGGCTTCGGCGATCTCAACCAGCACGGCCCGGCGTCGATCCAGTTCTACACCAAGACCAAGACGGTGACGACGCGCTGGCCGTCCGGCATCAAGGACGGCGCCGAGTTCGTCATCCCGACGATGGACTGATCGGCGTTGACCACCTTTGCCGACGCCGCATTCGCCCGGCTCGACGGTGACGACCGTGTCATCGTCGAGACCGCGGCGGGTTTCGCGGCGAAGAAGCTGGCGCCGTTCGCGCTGGAGTGGGACGCCGCCAACCACTTCCCGGTCGACGAACTGCGCGAGGCGTCCGAGCTCGGGATGGGCGCCATCTACTGTTCGGAGGACGCCGGCGGCAGTGGCCTGCGTCGTCTCGACGGGGTGCGCATCTTCGAGCAACTGGCGTACGCCGATCCGGCCGTCGCGTCGTTCCTGTCCATCCACAACATGTGCACGTGGATGGTCGACAAGTACGGCACCGAGGAGCAGCGTTCGACCTGGGTGCCGCGCCTGGCGACCATGGAGACGGTCGCGAGTTACTGCCTGACCGAGCCGGGCGCCGGCTCGGACGCGGCCGCGCTCGCGACCCGCGCCGAGCGGTCCGGTGACGAGTACGTGCTCACCGGGGTGAAGCAGTTCATCTCCGGCGCCGGGTCGTCGGACCTGTACGTCATCATGGCCCGCACTGGCGATGCCGGTCCCAAGGGCATCTCCACGTTCCTGGTCGAAAAGGGCTCGCCCGGACTGAGTTTCGGAGCCCAGGAGCACAAGATGGGCTGGCATGCGCAGCCCACGGCGCAGGTCATCCTCGACGAGGTGCGGGTGCCGGCGACGAGCCTGCTCGGCGGCACCGAGGGCCTCGGCTTCGGTATCGCGATGAACGGACTGAACGGCGGCCGCATCAACATCGCGGCGTCGTCGCTCGGTGGCGCGCAGGCCGCGTTCGACAAGGCGGCCGCCTATGTCGCCAGTCGCCGTGCCTTCGGGCACGCGCTCATCGACGAGCCGACCATCCGGTTCACCCTCGCCGACATGGCGACCTCCCTGCAGGCGTCGCGGCTGATGTTGTGGCAGGCGGCGTCGGCGTTGGACGACGACGCGCCCGACAAGGTCGAGCAGTGCGCGATGGCCAAGCGTTTCGTCACCGACACGTGCTACGAGGTCGCCGACCAGGCGTTGCAGCTGCACGGCGGATACGGATATCTCACCGAGTACGGAATCGAGAAAATCGTCCGCGACCTCCGTGTGCACCGCATCCTGGAGGGGACCAACGAGATCATGCGGGTCGTGCTCGGCCGCTCGATCGCGACCCGCTACCGGGACAGCTGAATCCGCTCCACACAACCACTTTCGTAGGAAGCAGAGACAATGACGACGATCGCTTTCCTCGGCCTCGGCAACATGGGTGGCCCGATGGCCGCCAACCTGGTGAAAGCCGGCCACACCGTTCGCGGGTTCGATCCGGTTCCCGAGGCGGTGAAGACCGCCCAGGACAACGGCATCGAGACCTTCCCGGCCGCGATCGAGGCCGTGTCCGCCGCCGAGGTCGTGATCACGATGCTGCCCAACGGCGGCATCGTGAAGAAGCTGTACGACGACATCCTCCCGGCCACCCCGACCGGTGCGCTGTTCATCGACTCGTCGACGATCTCCGTCGACGATGCGCGAGAGATCCACCGGCTCGCCTCCGAGCACGGCTTCGCACAGGTCGACGCACCGGTGTCGGGTGGGGTCAAGGGAGCCGTCGCCGGCACGCTCGCGTTCATGGTCGGCGGTGAGGACGAGGCCTTCGCCGCCGCCCGCGGAACCCTGGATCCGATGGCGGGCAAGATCATCCACTGCGGCGCCGCCGGCGCCGGCCAGGCCGCCAAGGTGTGCAACAACATGGTCCTCGCCGTCCAGCAGATCGCGGTGGGGGAGGCCTTCGTCCTCGCCCAGAAGCTCGGGCTCGACGACCAGGCGCTCTACGACGTGATCACCGGCGCCACCGGCAACTGCTGGGCCGTGCAGACCAACTGCCCGGTCCCGGGGCCGGTCCCGACCTCGCCCGCGAACAACGACTTCAAGCCGGGCTTCGCGACCGCCCTGATGAACAAGGACCTCGGCCTGGCGATGGACGCCGTCGCCAGCACCGGGGCCCGTGCACCGCTGGGCACCCACGCCGCACAGCTCTACCGCAACTTCGCCGAACAGCACGCCGACCTCGACTTCAGCGCGATCATCACCTCGCTGCACTAGTCGTTCGACGCTCCCCTCAGATCCGTATGACGTTGTGTCCGTATTCCGGACGCAACGTCATACGGGTACAACCGGCTGCTCGATCGAGCGCAGCTCGGACGTTCGCAGCGACCTCTGTCGGGCGGTCGACGAGGTCAGCCCAGGTGAAGTTGAGGACCGTCCACCCTTTCGCGGTCAGGAGATTTCTCTTCACCCGGTCCCGCTGGAAGGTTCGCGTGTCCCGGTGGAACGCGAAACCGTCGATCTCGATGGCGACTGTCACGTCTGGAAACGCGAAATCGATGACGTAGCCGTGGGCAGGCATGTTCGCCACCCATCCGGTGAGCCCGCCCGCGGTGAACAATCGGACCGTCATCCGCTCAGCTTCCGAACGAGCCCCCTCCCCGAGCAGCCGCAGATACGACGCAACGCGCGGAGCGCCATGGCGTCGGGGATAGCGGGCGTGGGCAACCAGGAGCGCGTCGACGGTCACCCGCTTCGTCAACAGGGCGGAGTCGATGACGCTGATCCCCAACTCCAACGATGCGTCGAGGACGGTCATGGCAGGCGCGGTGGTCCGAAGTCCTCGGTGTACCGCGATGTCCTCGTCGTGCAGGTGCCGGTACCGAACCACCGCGGTTGCCGACGATCGTCGTGCCTTACCCCGGGTTCCCGTGTAGACGACGTGCTTTCTGGGCTCGGTGTCGTGGAGTCCGAGCCACCAGGCGGCCGCTGTACCGCCCAGAACCGCATCGGCATGCACCGACAGCACCGCGATCCGGGCCTGGGCACACGCCGCTCGGGCATGCCCGGTCACCAGATACACACCGCGGGCCACCGCGGTCCACTCCCCGGCTGCCACTCTGCGGCGGATCGTCGACGAGTCCGCGCCGCACTCACGAGCTTCTCGGGCTGAGAAGATGCCGTCGCGGCGAACTGTCAATTCGGTGATGTCCATGATGCTTCGACGCCGCCGACGGTAATGCGGTTCCCGTCGGCGGCGGCGCGAGAGACCTGTATGACATCGGGTCCGGAAACCGACTACAAAGTCATACCGATCAGAAGTCCCCGTTGTGCTTCCGCAGTGACTGGATCGCGCCGACGAGCCCGGTCATCTCGTCGTCGGACATGCCGACGTCGCCGAAGACCTCGCTGTTGAGGGTCTCCGTCGCGTCGCTCACCGTCTTCTGTCCGAGCTCGGTGATCTCGACGAGTGTCGTGCGTCCGTCGGTGGGATGCGGGACGCGGCGGACGAGTCCGCCCTCTTCGAGCCGACGGATCGCGTGGGTCACGCTGGTGACATGGACCTGGAGCCGGTCGCTCGCCTTGGTGATGGGCAGGGAGCCCTGCCGCGAGAACGCCAGCAGCCGGAGGAGTTCGAAGCGGGAGAAGCTGAGGTCGTACGGCCGGAGCGCTGCCTCGACGCGGGCGAGCAGGATCTGGTGCGCACGCATCACCGAGGTGACCGCCACCATGCCGTCGGCGACCTCGCCCCACCCCGCCTGGGTCCAGTTCTCCCGTGCCTCGGCGATGGGGTCGAAATCCATGCTGCGCCCTGCCATACCGACACCCTAGTGGTGTGTCTCAGGGCCAGGCGACTGGTCTCCGGTGTTCGATCCGCGCCTGGCTGCGTTGTCGTCGGTCGAGATGGCTCCGCCATCCCTCTCCTCTGCCTTGCCAGATCACCGATCGCTCCACCGGATACCGACCACCTGGTCCAGAGACACACCACTGGTGCCCGTCGTGCCACGACACCGTCGTCGCATCGTGGTGGGCACGGGTGCCCGGTCGGGCCGGGGACGGCCGGCGCCGCCGGTCGTCTGGTTCGAAGTCGGCCGGATGTGGACTGTGTCGTATCAGTGAATGACGCTGCGAATTCGAGTGATTCACCGGAGTGAGTAAATCAAAGTGTGACCGGGTTATTCGACGATATTCCGGCGTTTAGCGCGGGGAAATTCTTCGTTAGCAATAGAACCTAACTGTACGCATGACCTTTCTGGGCGATTCGTGACCAATGCGTTCAATGGGGCCAATGGGGTGAGGGCTCAAATATCAACTGTCGCTTGTAGTTTGACAATAAAGCCAAGAATGATGAATCCGCATTCGATTTTTTCGCATGCGTAACTGAAAATCAGAGACATGCACGAAAATCCACCCTTTTCCGGAAACTCATCCGATTAGACCATTCGATGTTTCGTGACGTTTTCGAGACGTTATCCCAGGTCTCATTACCGCACCTTTACCCACATTTTGCCTTTGCCGAAAATTGATGTCGGCGAATGTTAATCGGGAGTAATGTTCCGATTTGTCGACGGGGCGACAGCTCTCCAGGGGGGCTTCTTGGCTTGATCTTGCGCGGGGTCGTGGAATTCTTCGTCCCGTGGTCTGCGGGGTCCGCTCGGGTCGTCCCGCCTCGGACGAGTGCGATCTATACGAACGCATGGAGGCCAAGTGACCATCTCCGACAAGGACCTCGTACACCCGTCCGCGCATGCCGCGACGACCCAGCCCACAACCGACGGCCGTTCGCCGAAACCGGTCGGCGCCGACGCCCCGACGAGACCGGAGTCCGGCGTCGACTCGCTGCCGCTGTCCGCCGCGCAACGTGGGATCTGGTTCGCGCAGCACCTCGCCGGGGATCTGCCGATCTCGGTGGCGCAGTACGTCGACATCGACGGCGAGCTGGACACCGAGTTGCTGGCAAGGGTCTGCCGGATCACCGGGCGGGAGTTCGGATCGGGGCACCTCCGTCTGATCGTCGTCGACGGCGCACCACGGCAGTACGTGGCCGAGCAGGGCGGCCCGGTGAGCACCGTGGACCTGCGGGACGAGGCCGATGCGATCGCCTCGGCTCATCGGCTGATGCTGCTCGACTACACGAGACCGCTCGATCTGCTCGCGGATCACCTGATGACGAGCATCGTCTACCGAGTCGGGGACGAGCACTACATCTGGTATCTCCGTGCCCACCACATCGCGCTCGACGGGTTCGCCGCCGTGACGATGGTCCGGCGGATCACCGAGTTGTACAACGCTGCCGTTCGCGGCGACGCGGCCCCGCCGTCGAAGGCGAGCGACATCGCCGACATCATCGCCCAGGATGCGTCGTATCCGGGGTCGACCCGTCACGACAACGACCGGAAGTACTGGAGCGAACACCTCGAGGGCGCCCCACCGGTCGTCACGCTGGCCGGGCGGCACGGCAAGCCGACGCTGCACCCGATCCTGGTGAGCGCGCCGATACCCGAGGACACGGCTCGACTCCTCGACGTCGCCGCGCACGAGGGAGGCGGCGTCACCCCGGTGATCGTCGCGGCCTTCGCCGCGTACCTCGCGCGGATGACCGGAAGTGCCGAGGTGCTCCTCAGTCTGCCGGTGTCCGGCAGGCACTCGGCCGTGCTGCGCAGGTCGGGCGGCATGGTGGCGAACGTGGTGCCGCTGCGCGTGCCCGTCGCCGGCCGCACCCTCGGCGACGTGGTGACCTCCGTGCAGGGCGAGCTCCTGAGCGCCCTGCGCCGCCAGCGGTACCGCCAGGAGGACATCTTCGCCGACATGGGGATGGCGCGCGACGAGTCGGCGGCGTTCGGGCCCGCGGTGAACCTCATGATGGTCGACAGCGAGGTCGTCCTGGGCGAGGTCACCGGGCGGTTGCATGTGTTGACCTCCGGTCCGACGTCCGATCTGTTCGTCAACATCTACCCGGGCGCGGGTAAGAGCAGCACGCACATCGACCTGCAGGGCAATCCGAACATCTACAGCCCCGACGAGCTCACCGCGCACCACCGTCGGTTCCTGATGTTCCTGCACGAGTTCCTCGGCGGGGCGCCCGACGACCACGTGGGACGACTCCCGCTGCTCGACGAGCAGGAGCGCGCGACGTTGCTCCCCGTCCGGGGCGCCCAGGCCGCCCGGCCACGGCTGCTGGCCGAGATACTCGCCGACACCGTTGCGCGCCATAATGATTCGATTGCGGTCTGCGCTCCGGGGCGATCGATGACCTATCGCGAACTGGATGCCGCCTCGTCGCGACTCGCGCATCGCCTGCTGGCCGCCGGCTGTGCGCCGGAGGAGTCGGTCGCCGTCCTGTTGCGGCGATCCCTGGACACCGTCGTGGCCGTCTGGGCGGTGGCGAAGACCGGGGCCGCGATCGTTCAGGTGGATCCCGAGTACCCGCGCAAGCGGATCGAGCACATCTTCGCCGACAGCGGCGCCCGGGCCGCGATCACCGTCGACGAGTTCGCCGATCGCGTCCCGCCGGCAGCAATCCGGATCGACGTCGGTGACCTCGCGCAGGGCGACGGCGCCGACGACCTGGGCGCAGGTGCCCGCACCGACGGCGCGGTGCGTGCGCGGCTCGAGAACGTGGCGTACCTGACCTACACATCCGGCTCGACCGGTGTGCCGAAGGGTGTGCAGGTCACCCACTCGGGCCTGGCGAGTCTCATCGCCGACCGGACCGACGCGTACGGGCTCGGGCCCGAGTCGCGGGTGTCCTATGCGCTGTCCCCGAGCTTCGACGCGTCGATGGAACAGCTCCTGACCTGCTTCGCGACCGGAGCCGCACTGGTGATCGTGCCTCCGGAGATCATCGGCGGCGACCGACTCACCCGGTTGCTGGCCGACGAGCGCGTGACCCACCTGACCCTGACGCCCGCGATGCTGGCGACCGTCGAACCGGAGCCGCTGACCCGGCTGCAGACGGTCGTCGTCGGCGGCGACAGGTGCGCGCCGCACGTCGTCGAACGCTGGACGCGGTCGGCGACGATGATCAACGAGTACGGACCGACCGAGTCGACGATCACGGCCTCGAGTTCGGTTGTCGAGCCCACCGGGAACGTCACCGTGGGCGGCCCCATCCGTGGGACATCGGTGATGGTCCTCGACCACGCGCTGGAGCCGGTGCCGATGGGGACCGCGGGCGAGCTGTACCTCGCCGGCCCCGGGCTGGCGCGCGGCTACGCGCACCTGTCCGGTCAGACCGCGGCTCGATTCGTGGCCCATCCGTACGGCGCGCCCGGCGCTCGTATGTACCGGACCGGCGATCTCGCCCGCTGGGTGGGACCGTCGGCATCTCCGAGACTGGAGTTGTTGGGCCGCACCGACTTCCAGCTGAAGATCCGCGGCTACCGGATCGAGCCCGGCGAGATCGATGCCGCCCTCACCGGCCACGTCGCGGTGGACCAGTCCGTCACCGTGCCCGCACGCAACCACGCCGGCACGACCGTCCTGGCCTCGTACGTGGTGCCGGCCGCGGGTGAGCGGGCCGAGCCGGCGGAGCTGGAGCGTTTCGCGCGCGAATGTCTGCCGCCGCACCTGGTCCCGGCTGTGATCACGACTCTCGACGCCCTTCCGCTGAACTCGTTCGGCAAGGTCGACCGGCGGGCCCTGCCCGCACCCGTGTTCGCCTCCGCGCGGTCTGGCCGGCCGCCGTCCACTCCCCGGGAATACCAACTGGCGCAGCTCTTCTCCGAAGTCCTGGGAGTGGCGGAGGTGGGTGCCGACGACAGCTTCTTCGTCCTCGGCGGGGACAGCATCCTGTCGATCCAGCTCGTGGCACGGGCGAAGACGAACGGACTGTCGTTCACCACCCAGGACGTGTTCGAGCACAAGACCGTCGCCGCCCTCGCCGCGATGGCGTCCGACGTCGCCGACGACACCGGACTGGGCGAGCTGCCCGGCGGTGCCATCGGGTCCCTACCGCTGTCGCCGATCATGCACGCGATGCTCGAACGCGGTCCCATCGACCGGTTCGGCCAGGCGGCGCTCGTCGAACTCCCGCCCGCCGACGAACGCGACGAACTGGTGCGCACGCTCAGCGCCGTCCTGGATCGGCACGACATTCTCCGGGCCGCGCTGGTCGACGATCTCGCCGACCAGCCGCACGTGGTGGTCCGCCCGCCCGGCACGATCGACGCCGGCGAGGCGCTGGAGCACGTGTGGCTGGAACGACGCGACGCCGACGAGGTCGACCGGCACCTCCAGGCCGCCGCCGACCGGCTGGACCCGCGGGCCGGTGAGCTGGTGAGGTTCGTCTGGATGCAGGATCGGGACCGCACCGTCCCCGACCTGATGTGGCTCGTCATCCACCATCTGGCCGTCGACGGGGTCTCCTGGCGGATCATCCTCGCCGACCTGGCGATGGCCTCGCACCACGTCCGAGAGGGTAGAGCTCCGCGTTTCGGTCCGCCGACCACGTCGGTGCGGCGCTGGGTCCACGGCCTGGTGGAGAAGGCCCCCGCGCGCACCACGGCCGAACTCGATCGGTGGACAGAGGTCATGGCGCCGGACGACCGGTTGCTCGGTCGTCGCGCGCTCGACCCGGATCGCGACATCGTCGCCACCGCCGGCCGTCTGCGGATGCGGATTCCGGCGGACGTGACCGAGGCGGTGCTCACCACCATCCCGGCGCGCTTCCACGGGAGTGCCAACGATGCCCTGCTCGCGGCTCTGGCCCTGGCGCTCGCGCAGTGGCGACGCCGGCGCGGGCAGGACGACGGCAGTGAACTGATCGCACTCGAAGGTCACGGCCGTGAAGAGGCCGCGGTACCCGGTGCGGACCTCACCTCGACGGTCGGTTGGTTCACCTCACGCTTTCCCGTCCGGCTCGAGCTGCACGGCGTCGACGTCGAGGACGCCCTGACCGGTGGCGAGGCCGCGGGGCGGGCGATCAAACAGGTCAAGGAACAGCTGCGCGCGGCACCCGATCACGGCGTCGGATACGGCATGGTCCGATACCTCGATCCGATCGGTCGCGACCGGCTCGGCAGCCGGCCCGAACCCCAGATCAGCCTCAATTACCTGGGCCGGATGGGGACCGGCGACCACACCGGTCCCTGGATGCCGGCACGCGGCTTCGACGCGCTGGCCGGGACCGGTGACCCCTGGATGGCCCTGCCCGCCGTCATCGACATCAATGCGATCGCCGAACAGGGTCCGGCCGGCCTCGAACTCGATGCCGGGTGGGACTACGCATCCCTGGTGCTCGACCGGGTCGACGTCGAGGAGCTCGCGGACCTGTGGGTGCAAGCGCTCAAGGGCCTCGCCCAGCACGTGCGTTCCGGGACAGCCGGCGGGCACACGCCGTCGGACTTCCCGCTGGTCTCGGCCACCCAGGCGGAGGTGGACGGATGGACCCGGGCCCACCCCTCGATCGTCGACGTGTGGCCGCTGACCGCGCTGCAGTCCGGACTGCTGTTCCACGCCACCTACGACGACGCCGCCGACGGCTACACGGTGCAGGCCGAACTGCGGCTGGGCGGGCACCTGCGACCAGAACGGATGCGGCGTGCGGCGCAGGCGCTGATCGACCGGCACGACAGTCTCCGCGTCGCGTTCGTCGAGACGGGCGCCGGGCCGCGCCAGATCCTCCTCGACGACGTGTCCGTCGACTGGTCGGACTCCGACCTCACCGGCATCGCCGACACCGGCGACCGGGACCGCGCACTGCGCGGACTCATCGCCGAGTCGGCCGCTCCGTTCGACCTGGCCCGTCCGCCCCTGCTGCGTTTCCGGCTGGTCCGGACGGGCAGCGGCGAGACCGCGGACGCCGACGAGTACCTGCTCTCGATCACCAACCATCACATCGTGCTCGACGGGTGGTCGATGCCCGTGCTCATCTCCGAGCTGTTGGGCCTGTACCTCACCGACGGCGACGAGAAGGGAGACACCGGTCTACCGGCGCCCCGGACCTTCCGGGACTACCTGCAGTGGCTGCACACCCGCGACCACGACGCGACGACGCGCGCGTGGCAGGAGACCCTCGCCGGGATCGAGAGCCCGACGCGGCTCACCGGTGTCCCGGAACGCGGCGCCACCGGCGAGGTCGGCGAGACCGGCCTCGAACTCGACATCGCGACGACGGAGGCGATCGCGGGACTCGGACGTGCCCACGGCGTCACCGCCAACACCTCGATCCAGGTGGCCTGGGCGTTGCTGCTCTCGATCATGACCGGACGGTCCGACGTCGTGTTCGGCAACACGGTGTCCGATCGTCCCGCCTCCATCCCGGGCATCGAGAAGATGATCGGACTGTTCATCAACACCCTTCCGGTACGAATCCGGCTCGACCCGGACGAGCGCGTGGTCGACCTGCTCACGCGGGCGCAGTCCGAGCAGGCGGCGATGCTCGACCACCGCGACATCGGTCTGGCCGAGCTGCAGCGGGTGACCGGGGTGGCCGACATGTTCGACACCGCGACCGTGCTGGAGTCCTACCCTGTCGATCCCGACGAGATCAACCGCATGCTCGCCGACGCGGGGCTGCGCTGGAACGGCCTGACCGCGCACGACGCGACCCCGTATCCGGTCAGCCTCCAGGTCACACCGCCCCGGCCCGGCCGAGCCGACCATTCGGCCACCGATCGGTCCGGCACCTATGAACTGGTGCTGAAGTACGCCGTCGACCGCCTCGACCGGGAGTCCGCCGAGGTGCTGCTCGAGCGGTTCGTGCTGCTGCTGCGGCAGATCGCCGCCGAACCGGGCCGCAAGGTCGCCGCGCTGGCCTCGTGCTGGGACACCGAACGCAGCGCACTGTGCCCGATCGAGGGCCCGCCCGCGGTGTCGGCCCGCGTGCTCCGGGACATCCTCGCGGAGACCGCCCGGCTGTACCCCGAGGCGCCTGCGGTACGGGCCGACGGCGCCACCATGACTTACCGCGAACTGGAAGGCCGCGGCGATCGGCTGGCGGGTGAACTCGCCGCTCGTGGCGTCGGTCCGGAAACAGCAGTGGCGCTCGCGGTCCCGCGATCGGCCGCCCTCATCGTGGCGATCTGGGCGGTCGCGCGGACCGGAGCTGCCTTCGTCGCCGTCGACCCGGGGAACCCGGCGTACCGCATCGCCGAGCTGCTCACCGACGCGAGATCCACCATCGGGGTGACCGTCGACGCCGTCGTCCCGAACCTCCCGGACACCGTCGAGTGGCTGACCCTGGTCGGCCCCGGCACGCTTCCGCTGGGGGAGGGCGTCGCGTTCTCGGACCGGCCGGACCGCTCGCGCCCGCTCCGGCCCGACAATGCGGCCTACCTCATCTTCACGTCCGGTTCCACCGGCCGGCCCAAGGCCGTCCACATCACCCACCGCGGTCTCGCCGATCGGGTCGTCGAGTACGCGGAATCGTTCGCCGTGCAACCGGATTCGACGATCCTGCAGGTCGCGTCGCCAGGTTTCGACGCCTGCGTCTCGGAAGTACTGGTCGCGCACAGCGCCGGCGCGTGCCTGGTCGTCGCGCCGCCGGAGGTCTACGGCGGGTCCGAGCTCGAGGACCTGTTGCGGACCGAGCGGGTCTCGCACGCGATCATCACGCCGACCGTGCTCAACACGATGGACCCGTCCCGCCTGCCGGCACTGCGGATCATCGCGGTGGTCGGCGAGGCGACGGGCGCGGACATCGTGAACCGGTGGTCGCCGGGGCGTCGTCTGATGAACCACTACGGACCCACCGAGACCACGATCTGGGCGACCGGGGCCAACGATCTCCGGCCCGGTGAGCCGGTCACGATCGGAGAGCCGATCCGGGGTGTGTCGGCGTTCGTGCTCGACACCTGGTTGCGCCCGGTGCCCGTCGGGGTGGTCGGCGAACTCTATCTCGGCGGCCCCGGCCTCGCCCGCGGCTACTTCGACCGCCCGGGCGTCAGCGCCACACGATTCGTGGCGGATCCCGTCCGCGGTTCCGGCGAACGCCTGTACCGCACCGGCGATGCGGTGCGGTGGGTACGCGCGGAGGGCGCTCTCCGACTGGAGTACCTGGGGCGCAACGACCATCAGGTGAAGATCCACGGCCTGCGGATCGAGACCGGGGACATCGATGCCCACCTCGCGCGCAACGCCGGTGTCGCCCAGACGGCCACGGTGCTCCAGCGCGGACCGGGGGGTCGACCGGCGATCGTGTCCTACGTCGTGGGCACGCCCGACGAGACGATGGATGTGCACGCACTGCACGACGAACTCGCGAACACATTGCCGCACTACATGGTTCCCGCGGCGATCGTCGAACTGGAGTCGATGCCCGTCACCCGATCCGGCAAGGTCGACACGAAAGCACTGCGGCAGTGCGACTTCCGGGCTGAGAGCAGCGGCGGACGGCCGCCGGAGACGGCCGCCGAGCGGATCATCGCCGCCCTGTTCGCCGAGGTGCTGCAGCTCGACGACGTCACCGCCGACGACAACTTCTTCACGCTCGGCGGTGACAGCATCGTCTCGATGCAGCTGGTCGCGTCGGCGAAGGCCGCCGGCCTGTCCATCACCCCGCGCGCGGTCTTCGAGGCGAAGACCGTGGCCGCACTCGCCGCCGTCGCGACCGGGACCGACGGTGTCCGGCGCTCGAGCGGTAGCGCGGAAGCCCCGGCCGCCGAGTCGGCCGCGCACCTGGAGGAGTTGCCGGACATCGACCTCGACGGCCTCCGGCACCGCTTCCCGCGGCTCGCGGATGTGTGGCCGCTGTCGCCGACACAGTCGGGTATCCACTTCCATTCGACGCTCGATCCCGACGTCGTGGACGACTACACCGTGCAGTCGACCATCGCCCTGTCCGGTCCGGTCGACGCGGACCTGCTGCGCCGCGCGGCGCAGGCTCTCGTGGATCGGCACGACATCTTGCGTACGGCGTTCGTCCCGACGTCGCAGGGTCCCCGGCAGATCGTCGTCGGCGGCGTCGAGGTGCGTTTCCGGGCCGTCGACCTCGCCGGCGGGGACCGGGGAGCGGCCCGCCGGATCGCGGCCGACGACGCCGCCGCGGGTTTCGACCTCGCCGAGCCGTCGCTGATCCGTTTCACCCTCGTGCAGCTCGACCGCGATCGCTTCGCACTCCACGTCACCAATCACCACGTGATCCTCGACGGCTGGTCGATGCCTCTGCTGCTCGGCGAACTCCTGCAGTACTACGGCGATCCCGCGCAGATCGGCGCGGCCGGACCGGCGGCGTCGTACCGGGACTACCTCTCGTGGCTCGCCGATCAGGATCACGACGCCTCGGCGGCCGCGTGGGCGCGGGCCTACGCCGACGTCGACGGCCCCACCCGGGTGACCCGTCGCGGTGCCGCGACCACCGGGGTCGCCGCCGGCGAGATCACGGCCGAACTCCCCGGGCAGGAGTATGCGCGCCTGCGGTCGGCGGCCGCGGAGTCCGCCGTGACGGTCGGCACCGCGTTGTCGGCGGCATGGGCGCTCGTCCTGCGAACCCTCACCGGTGACACGGATGTGGTCCTGGGCTCCGCGGTGGCCGGACGACCACCGGAGCTGCCCGGCGTCGATCGGGCGCTGGGCATGTTCCTCAACACGGTGCCGATCCGCGTCCGTCTCGATCCATCGATGTCGTTGCGTGAGTTGCTGGTACACGTGCAGGACACGAATGCACTGGTCCTCGACCACCACTACGTCGGACTCCCGGCCATCCACCGCGCGGTGGGCAGGCCGGACCTGTTCGACACCGCGCTGGCCTTCCAGTCGTTCCCGCTGCGCGAGGACGTGCTGCAACAGCTGGTCGCCTCGGCCGGACTGCACGTCGACGGCATCACCGGACTCGACGCCACGCCCTACCCGCTGAGCGTCGTCGTGGCGCCGAAGGTCGACGGTGGCGAGGGCGAACCGGGACTCGGGATCACGGTGCGGTTCCACCGGGACGAGTTCGACGAGAGCCGTGCGCGTGAGATCGTGGACCACTTCGTCGAATGCCTGGCCCGAATCGCCGACGAGCCGGGCTCACGGCTCGGCGACCTCCGCCCGGCCGGGCACGAGGCCGGCGCCGGTCGGATCGACGAGATGCCGCAACCGGCGACCCTTCTCGACATTCTCACCGCCGCGGCCGCGCACGACCCGGATGCGAGCGCGGTGACGTGCGGTGAGCGGTCGATGTCGTACCGGCAGCTGACCGACGAGTCCGACCGGGTGGCCCGGCAGATCCTGCGCCGTGCGGAGGGGCGCGTGGTGGCGTGCGCCCTGCCGCGGTCGGTCGAGGCGGTCATCGCGATCTGGGCCGCGGCGAAGGCGGGGGTGCCGTTCCTGCCGCTGGACCCGAACCTGCCCGCCGAACGCATCGAGTTCGTGCTCGCCGATTCCCGTGCCGGCCTGGGGATCACGGTCGGCGCGTGCCGGGCGGGACTGCCCGACAGCGTCGACTGGATCGTCCTCGACGATCCGCGGGCCGACGCGAGCGTCTCGGACCCCTCCTCCGGCCCGGTCACCGACGCCGAACGGGGCGGCCCGATCCGGATCGGGGACAACGCCTACGTGATCTACACCTCGGGGTCCACGGGCACACCGAAGGGTGTGGTCGTCTCCCACCGTGGACTCGCGCATGTCGTCGAGGCCCAGCGTGCGGTCCTCGGCGTCGATCCCTCGTCGACGGTGCTCCAGGTGGCCTCACCGAGCTTCGACGCCTTCGTGTTCGAGCTGCTGATGGCGCACGGTTCCGGGGGACGGCTGGTCGTGTCGCCGCCGGAGGTCTACGGTGGCCCTGACCTCGCGAACCTGGTACGGCGAGAGAAGATCTCACACGCGGTACTGACCCCGTCGGCTCTGGCCACGGTGCCGGCCGACGGTCTCGACGCCCTGCGCGTGCTGGCGACCGCGGGTGAACCGGTCGGCCCCGAGCTGGTCGCCCGCTGGGCTGGTGGACGCCGGATGGTCAACCTCTACGGACCGACCGAAGCCACCATCTGGGCCACCGCGAGCACGCCGTTGCGCGTGGGCGAACCGATCACGATCGGAACCGCGGTGGGGCCTGTCGGCACGTTGGTGCTCGACTCGTGGCTGCGCCCGGTCCCGCAGGGCGTCGTCGGCGAGTTGTACCTCGTGGGACCCGGACTGGCCGACAGCTACGTCGGCCGCGCCGCGACGACCGCCGCGCGATTCGTGCCCTGCCCGGCCGATGGGCCCGGTACCCGGATGTACCGGACGGGTGATCTCGTCCGGATCTCCCGTGCCGGTGAACTGGAGTATCTGGGACGCAACGACTTCCAGGTGAAGGTGCGTGGCACTCGGGTCGAGGTCGCCGAGATAGACGCACGCCTCGGGTCTCGCGACGGCGTCGCGTACGCCGTGACCGTCCCACACGGGGGGAGCGGAACGCCGCAGTGTCTGGTGTCGTACGTGACCGCCGCCCCGGGGGTGTCGCTGTCCGGTGCCGAGCTTCGCAGGTCGCTCGAGCAGACGCTGCCCGCCTACATGGTTCCGGCCGCGGTCGTCGTACTGGACGAGATCCCACTCACCCCGACCGGCAAGCTGGATCGGCGTCGACTCCCCGAACCGGTCTTCGCCGCACGGGAATTCCGCGCGCCGTCCAACCGCGTCGAGGCCACGGTCGCCACCGTCTTCGGCGAGGTCCTCGGGATTCGGCGAGTAGGCGCCGACGACGACTTCTTCACCCTGGGCGGCGACTCGCTGAGCGCATCCGTGGTGACCGCGCGGCTGGGTGCGGAGCTCGGGGTCCGGATCCCGCTGCGATCGGTCTTCGAGGCGCCCGGCGTCGCGGCCCTGGCGGAGCTCGCCGCATCGTCGCCCGGCGCCCGGCGCACCCCCTTGACGGCTGCCGTTCGTCCGGAGCGCATCCCGTTGTCGCTGGCGCAGCAGCGGATGTGGTTCCTCAACCGGATGGAGCCCGAGTCGCCGGCCTACAACATCCCGGTGGTCCTCGAGCTGACGGGACACGTGGACCTCTCGGCACTCGAGCAGGCACTGGGGGACGTCGTGGGGCGGCACGAGGTACTGCGGACGATCTATCCCGAGACCGACGGCGAGCCATGCCAACTCCTCCTCGACGAGGCCCCGGTGATCCTGGAGTCGGTCCGGGCGTCTGTCGCCGAGGTCGAGGACGTCGTCGTCGGATTCGTCCGTCGCGGCTTCGACGTGACCGCGTCGGTGCCGATGCGGGTGGCAGTGGTCGCGGTCGATCCGGACGGAGCCGGAGCGGTCCCGGGGTCGCGGGCCGACGGGCGTTTCCTGCTGGTGCTCGTGGTCCATCACATCGCCGGGGACGGGCAGTCCATGGCGCCGCTGGCGCGAGATGTGATGACCGCCTACACCGCCCGGCTCGCCGGACGCGAACCGTCCTGGGAGCCACTGGCGATCCAATACGCCGACTACGCCCTGTGGCAGCGAGAGGTTCTCGGCCGCAACGACGATCCGGACTCGCTGATGCGCAGCCAGCTCGACTTCTGGCGGTCGGCCATGGCCGACGCCCCCGACGTGCTCGATCTGCCCACCGACCGGCCGCGTCCGCCGGTGGCGACACTCGCCGGCGGGCAGGTGCCGGTCGCGATCGACGCCCGCCTGCACGGTCAGCTCCTCGCTCTGGCGCGCGCTCACGGCGCGTCGCTGTTCATGGTCCTGCATGCCGCGCTCGCGACGGTCCTCGGCCGGCTGAGCGGCGGGGACGACGTCGTGATCGGCACACCCGTTGCCGGGCGCGGCGAACCGGGCCTGGAACCGATCGTCGGCATGTTCGTGAACACCCTCGCGCTCCGTACCGATCTCGACGCCGCGGAGTCGTTCGCCGGATTGCTCGACCGCGTCCGCGATGTCGACCTGGACGCCTTCGAGCACTCCGACGTACCGTTCGAGCGGATCGTCTCCGAACTCAATCCGCAACGGTCCACCGCTCACCATCCGCTGTTCCAGGTCGCCCTCGCGTTCCAGAACCTGTCCGGCGTCGACCTCGAACTACCGGACCTGCGCGTGTCCCGTGCGCAGGCGGACACCGGCATCTGCCAGTTCGACCTCCAGCTGGTGCTCGCCGAGTCGTACACGGACACCGGAGCGGCGCAGGGGATCTCCGGAACGATGATGTTCGCCCGCGATCTCTTCGACCCCGCGACCGTGGCGGTCTTCGTCCGCCGCCTGCAGCTCGTTCTCGATGCGATCGTCACCGACGCGTCGACCCCCGTCGGCGACATCGACTGGCTCGGTGGCACCGAGCGCGCCGAACTGCTGTCGGTCGTCGGATCGGGTGCGGTGACCGAGCCCAGGCTGCTGCCGGAGGTCTTCGCGAACGCCGTCGAGATCGATCCCGACGGTGCGGCGGTGATCGCCGGCGACGTCGAGCTGTCCTACGGTGACCTCGATCGCCGATCGAATCGTCTTGCTCGGCAGCTGATCCGGAGCGGAGCTGCACCGGAGCGGCCGGTGGTGGTGGCCGTCGAGCGGTCGGCCGACTCACTGGTGGCGTGGTGGGCCGTCGTGAAGGCGGGTGCCCCCTACGTTCCGGTCGATCCGCACTACCCGGCTGCACGCATCGAGCAGATGGTGTCCGATTCCGCTGCGTCACTGGGGATCACGACATGTAAATCGCGACCGGCGTTGTCCGGCGCGGTCGACTGGGTGGTCCTCGACGATCCCGCGACCACCACAGCGGTCGACGAACAGTCGTCCTCGCCGATCGAACAGTCCGATCGGGTGTGCCCGGTCCGACCCGCGAACACCGCGTGGGTCGTCTTCACATCCGGTTCGACCGGCGTGCCGAAGGGTGTCGCTGTCTCGCATGCGGGCGTCGCGGACTACCTCGCCACGCTGCACGCCGACCGATCCGGCGGAACAGCCCCGCGGGTCCTGCATTTCGCCTCCCCGTCCTTCGATGCATCGCTGCTGGAGATCCTGCTGGCCGTGAGCGCCGCAGGCACGCTGGTGGTGGCACCCACCGGGATGCGGGGCGGTCGGGAACTGGCCGACTTCCTCCGCCACCACCGCGTCTCCCACGCATTCGTCACCCCGGCCGCGCTGGCCTCGGTGGACCCGGACGGGCTCGACGACCTGCGGGTCGTCCTGTCGGGAGGTGACGAGGTGCCGACCGATCTGGTGAGCCGGTGGGTGGGTACCGATCCGGCCGGCGCCAGGCAGTTCCGCGTGCTGTACGGCCCCACCGAGACGACCATCGTGGCCACCGCGACGGCTCCGATGCGGGTGGGGGAACGTTCGTCGATCGGGTCGGCGGTCGCCGGAATGCAGACACTCGTGCTCGACCCGCGCCTGCACCCGGTGCCGGACGGGGTCGCCGGCGAACTCTACCTCTCCGGACCCGCGCTGGCGCGCGGTTATCTGAACCGCCCGGGGGTGTCGGCGGCCCGGTTCGTCGCCCACCCCGCCGGCCGTGCGGGAGAACGCGCGTACCGGACGGGTGACATCGTCCGCCGGAACTCTGCGGGACGACTGGAATTTCTGGGACGCAACGACTTCCAGGTGAAGGTGCATGGTTTCCGGGTCGAACTCGGGGAGATCGACGCGGCGCTGGCCGACCGGGCCGCGGTGGCCTTCGCCGTCACCGTTCCGCGGCACGACCCCGGTATCGGCATGCGCCTGGTGTCCTACGTGGTGCCCGCGCCGGGCGTCGCCCTCGTCGGCGAGAAGTTGCGTGCCGGGCTCGGCGAGGTCCTGCCGTCGTACATGGTTCCGGCCGCGGTCGTGGTCATCGACGAGATCCCGCTGACGCCGAGCGGGAAACTCGACCGGCGTGCCCTACCCGCACCCGTCGTCACCACCAGGAGCTTCCGTGCGCCGGCCACGCCGGTCGAGGAGATTGTCGCGGGAGTGTTCGCCGACGTCCTGTCCGTCGGCGCCGCGGTGGGTGCCGACGACGACTTCTTCGACCTCGGTGGGAACAGCCTCGCCGCCACCCGGGTGGTGGCGAGAATCGGTGCGGCGCTCGACACCACGATCCCGGTCGCGATGCTCTTCGAGGCGTCCACGGTGACGCGGCTGGCGGCGCGCGCGGAATCCCACGCGGACACCGGACGCGTCGGCCTGGTGGCGCACACTCGTCCGGAACGGGTCCCGCTGTCCTACGCCCAGCAGCGCATGTGGTTCCTGAACCGGATCGAACCCGAGTCGCCCGCGTACAGCATCCCGATCGTGGTGCGGCTGTCCGGCAGCCTCGATGTCGACGCGCTCCACCGGGCGATCGGCGACGTCGTCGACCGCCACGAGATCCTGCGTACCGTGTATCCCTTCGCCGAGGGGGAGCCGGCCCAGGTGATCCTCCCGGCCGAGGCCGACGTCGTCCCGATGGAGGTCACCCGGCTCGCCGAACACGAGGTGGACCAGGCGATCTCGGATCTGATCGGGACACCGTTCGATCTGACCGCCCAGGCGCCGACGCGCATCGTGCTCTTCGAGCTCGGCGGTGACGAATGGGTGCTCGCCGTCGTCCTGCACCACATCGGCGGAGACGGGTCGTCGTTGACGCCGCTCGCGCGGGACATCATGACGGCCTACGTCGCGCGTACGCAGGGGGAGGCGCCCGGATGGGAGCCGCTGCCGGTGCAGTATGCCGACTACGCGATCTGGCAACGCGCCGTCCTGGGTTCCGAGTCGGACCCGGACTCGTTGCTGCGCGCGCAGATCGACTATTGGGCGGAGCAGTTGGCCGACACACCACCGCTCCTCGAACTGCCCACCGACCGGCCGCGCCCGGCCACGCAGTCCTACGCCGGGGGCTCGGTCGGCCTCACCGTCGACGCCGATCTGCACGCCGGGCTCCAGCGGGTTGCCCGCGCGCACAACACGACCCTGTTCATGGTCTTCCACGCCGCGCTGGCGGCTGTGCTCGCCCGGCTCGCCGCGACCGACGACGTCGCCATCGGCACCCCGTACGCCGGACGCGGGGAACGCGAGCTCGACGAACTGATCGGCATGTTCGTCAACACCCTCGTCCTCCGCACGAGGGTGCGCAGCGGGATGTCGTTCGGCGAGTTGATCGACGACGTGCGCGTCACCGACCTCGCGGCGTTCGGTCACGCCGACGTCCCCTTCGAGCGGCTCGTCTCCGAACTCAACCCCGTCCGCTCCGACGCCCACAACCCCCTGTTCCAGGTGATGCTGGCGTTCCAGAACATCTCCACCACCGACATCGAACTACCCGAACTGTCGGTGCGGGCTGTCGAACCGGACACCGGACTGGCCCTGTTCGACCTGCAGGTGACGGTGGCCGACACCTACGACGCGAACGGCGCGCCGGCCGGCATCACCGGCGGGGTCACCTTCGCGGCCGACCTCTTCGACGCCTCGACCGTGGAGCGGTTCGTCGAGCGGCTGGTGGGGATGCTCGAGGCCATGGCGACCGACGTCGATCGTCCCGTCCACGACGTCGAGTTGCTCGACGACGCCGAACGGTATGCGGCGCTGGAGGGTCCGAACGCGACGTCGCACGACGTGAACTCCGCCGAAACCCTGGCCTCGATGTTCGCCGCAGCCGCTCTCGCACACGCCGATGACATCGCGGTGGTCTCCGGGACGGTCTCGCAGAGCTATGCGGAGTTCTCCGGGCGAGTGAATCGGCTGGCCCGCTGGATGATCGCTCGGGGAGTGGGTCCGGACGCGCTGGTCGCTCTTCGCATGCGGCGCTCGCTCGACCAGCTCACCGCGATGTACGCGGTGCACGCCGCGGGCGGTGGCTATGTGCCGATCGACCCGGATCATCCCACCGAGCGCATCGACTACATGATCGAGTGCGCCGCGCCCGTGCTGGTGCTGTCCTCACTCGACGCGGTCGACCTCTCGGAGTTCGACGACTCGCCGGTGACCGACGACGCCCGGATCACACCGCTGAACCCAGATGCCCTCGCCTACGTGCTGTTCACCTCCGGTTCCACGGGCAGGCCCAAAGGTGTTGCCGTGTCGCACCGTTCGGTGGTCAACCAGGTGCGCTGGATCTGTACCGAGTACGGCCTCGACCGGGCGGACGTGGTGTTGCAGAAGACCCCTGCGACGTTCGACGTGTCCGTGTGGGAACTGTTCGCGACACTGGCGGTGGGTGCCCGGCTGGTCATCGCGCGACCGGATGGCCACACCGATCCGCGATACCTGGCCGAGGTCATGTCCGCCCACCGGGTCACCGTCACGTCGTTCGTGCCGTCGATGCTGGCGGTGTTCGCCGATGCCCTGCCCGTCGGCTCGGTGACGTCGCTGCGGGCACTGCTCGTGGCCGGTGAGGCATTCGGGCCCGACGTGGTGGACGCCGCCCGCCGCGCGCTGCCGGGAGTGGAGCTGCACAACCTCTACGGGCCGACGGAGTTCACGGTGCACGCGACCGCCTCCGCGGTGGGCACGGCCGACGACGGTGCGGTGCCGATGGGGGCACCGGTGTGGAACGCCCGCGCCTACGTGCTGGATTCGCGGATGCGGCCGGTGCCGGTGGGCGTGACCGGAGACCTGTATCTGTCCGGTACGCAGGTGGCGCGCGGCTATCACGGACGTCCCGGCCTGACCGCCGATCGGTTCGTGGCCGATCCGTTCGCCGCCGGCGCCCGGATGTACCGCACCGGTGACCTGGTGCGTCGTCGCCGGAGCGGTGAGCTGGAGTACCTGGGACGCAGCGACTTCCAGGTCAAGCTCCGCGGATTGCGCATCGAACTCGGCGAGATCGAGGCGGTGTTCGCCGCGCATCCGGATGTTGCCCGTGCGGCGGCCGCGGTCACCTCCACCGACGCGGTCGACTATCTCACCGTCTATCTGGTGCCGTCCGGGCCGAACCGCGGCGATGCGAGGGGTTCGCTGAACACCGCCGAGGTCACCGCATTCGCCTCGGCAGCGCTTCCGGGATACATGATCCCCACGGCGGTGATGGTGCTCGACTCGCTGCCGCTCACCGCCTCGGGCAAGCTCGACCGGGCTCGTCTGCCGCAACCGCCGCGCGACGCCTCCGGGTTCCGCGCACCGTCGTCGTGGCTGGAGACCGAGATCGCGCGGACATTCGAGCACGTGCTCGGCGTGCCCAGAGTCGGCGCCGATGACGACTTCTACGCCCTCGGCGGCAACTCGCTGAGATCGGTGCAGGTGGTCAACGATCTCGAGACCGAGCTGCACGTGGAGATCCCGATCCGGTGGATGCTCTCCGATTCGAGTCCGGCCGACCTCGCCCGGCGCATCGAGGCCGGGACAGGCACCGGGGTCGACCCCGAACACGACTCCGCGGCCGGGCCCGGTGGCCCCGGGTCGCGCAGTGTGGGACTCGACGTGCTGCTCCCGATCCGCCCGGACGGCGACCAGCCGCCGCTGTTCTGCATCCATCCCGCGTCGGGACTGGCCTGGTGCTACCAGACGCTGAGCCGACACATCCCGGCCGGCCGGCCGGTCTACGGCCTGCAGGCGCCGCAGATCGGTGGTGAGGTGCCCGGTCCCACGACGATGTCCGACATCGCGCGCAGGTACTTCGACGAGATCCGGGCGGTACAGGCCGACGGGCCGTATCACCTGCTGGGCTGGTCGTTGGGAGGTGTGATCGCCCACGCGGTGGCCGCCGAGATGCGCGCGGCCGGTCACGAGGTCGCGCTGCTGGCGATGCTCGACACGGAGGCCGACGGCGTCGACACGTCGGCGATCACCGCCGTCACAGCGGGCGAACTGATCAGCAACCTCGGACCGGTGCTCGGCATCGACTTCGTGAGTTCGGACGCGACCGCCGAACGCGCCGCCGAGCAGATCGCCGAGCGTCTCGGAGACGGATTCGGCATCGATGCCGCGACGATCGAGCGGCTGACCGACGCCTACAACCTGTTGATCCGTGCGACCGGTGAGTGGCACCCGCCGGTCGTCGATGCCGACGTGCTCTACTTCACCGCCGTGCGCGATCGACGACCGGATGCGGTGGGTGCCAACGGGTGGGGTCGCCACATCCGGGGAAGCATCACGAATGTCGACGTGGACTCCCACCACCTGGGGATGACCGAGAACGAGGCGATCGTGCAGATCGCCGCCGTGCTCGACGAGCACCTGACGCCCGAAAGTGCCACGCGGAAGGCCGGTTCGGGGTTAGCGTTTTCTCACGATGATCGGTTCACCATCAAGAAATGAGGTCGTCCATGGACAAGATCGGCAAATCCGGCGCACACCGGTGCCCACGTCCGCGCGGTCGCCGCCCGGCCGGCGCCCTGCTCGGCTGCGCATTGGCCGCATCGCTCACGGTGACGGTCCCGGCCCTCGCCCAGGCGGCCTCGCCCGGTGTCGCCCTGCCCGTCCCGCTGATACCCACGACATCGACTCCAGGGGAACAAGCGCTGTCCGGCAACGCCTTCCGGATCGCGCACGTCGACGCCTCGTTGGTGTCGGACGCCGCCCCCGTTGTGGTCGGTCAGTGGCCAGAAGCGGGCTCGGCCGTTGGATCGCCGGCTCCGAGGAACCTGCGGCCGCTGGGTCAGGTCGTGGTGCCGGTCGCTGCCGCCGATGCCGGAGACCGGGTCCGGGTCGGCAACCTCGACATGACCCGTCCGAATGCGGTGTCGCCGGAACTGGCGGCGCAGATCTCGGCGGGTTCCGGTGAGATCGTGCAGGGAATCTCGGATGTGTTGCGCAGCAACGGTGTTTCGGCCGATCGAGCGGACCGGGTGGCCGAGCAGATGGTCGGCGACGCGGCGGTCGGCGGGGTCATCGGTGCAGGCGTGGCAGCGCCCCTCGCCCTCGCGGTCGGTGGCGTGGTGGGTGCCCCATTGGGTCTGATTCTCACGTTGCCGTTGTGGCCCACCGGACTCGTCGTCGGGCCGTTGGTGGGGACGGCCGTGGTCGCCACCCTCGTCGCGCTGCCCGCGGTCGCCGCCGGTGTCGCGATCGGCGCCGCGCACGGCTACGACAAGGGTTGGAAGGTACCGATCAGCGGACCGCGGCACCTGCGCCCAGACGCCGGGGAGGTGGCGACCGCACGGTCCGTCGTCCCGCATCAGGCCAAGCACGCCGCATCCGCGCCGGTCGTCGTCCCGGAGGTCGCCGCACCCGTCGTCCGGCAGGTGTCCCCGACTCCCGCCGTCAAGCGGGTGGAGCCCATGGGGTCTGCCGGGAGTGGTCCGGCGGACTGCTCGATCGTGCGCAAGATGGAGGTGGCGCTGCGGGGAGGCGTGATCGGGACCTGCTAGTCGTCGAGCCTCCCGGGATTCCGTAGCGACAATGCGCGCCAGATACGCACTGCTGCTACAGAATCCGCGAGATTGCGTCGATCACGGTGTCGGCGAGACCGGCGGCGGTGTGCTCGCCGAGTTCGCCGCGCTGCTCGTCGGCGCGCATCATGATGACGGACTCCACCAGCCGGAAGGGGAGCAGCGTGCGCTTGTCGGTGTCGTCGCCGAGCGCCGCAGCCGCCAGTGCGGCATACGAATCGGCCAATTCCTGTCGAGCCGAACGGAATTCGACGAATCGCTGATCGGCGACCTCGGGTAGGAGATAGAGCGCACCGAGGTTCCAGCGCGACCGCGCCAGCTGATCGATGTCGAATCGCGCGAGTTCGAGGAGTCGCGCCCGGGCGGGTTCGTCGCCGTCGAGGAGCCCCCGCGCGCGTTCGAGGGAGGCGACCACGGTCGTCTCCAGCAGCGTTGCGAGGATGTCGTCCTTGGTGCCGAAGTAGTGGTACATCGACGCCTGTCGGATGCCCACCGCCTCGGCGATCATCCGCGTCGACGTCCCGGTGTACCCGTGGCGGGTGAACAATTCTGCGGCGGCGTCGAGGATCTCCTCGCGGGCGGTCTGCCCGCGTCGCCGGGCCGGTACCAGGCGCGGTCGGCCGCGACCGATCGGAGTCGGGGGCGCGCTCGAGCCGGTGGGCATGCTCGTCTCCTCAGTGCGGTCGGGGCGATTTCTCGACCCTAGCCGACGAATCGCGTGCTTCTGCCGCGCGTGAACCCGCAGGTCGGGGAAGCCCATGGCGTGTAACGAGGACGTAACCGGAGTTTTCACGACCGGAACATTTCTGTCAATCGATAGAAATCAGCGAGGGCTTACCTATCAGGTGACAGGAAACAGTGCCTGACTCACACCGTGCTCAACGTGGAGCTTCTTCTCCGAAAGGAAGACCGCGCATGACCTCCACCCCTGAAGTGGCTCCCGCGACGCCCTCCTCGCCCGCCGGCGTCCCGGACGCCGACGCCCACGACCTCTCGGCACTCGGCTACGACCAGCAACTCCACCGTTCGCTCGGCAAGTTCGCGTCCTTCGCCGCCGGGTTCTCCTTCGTCTCCATCCTGACCACCATCTTCCAGCTGTTCGGCCTGGGGTTCGGCTTCGGCGGCCCGGCCTTCTTCTGGACCTGGCCGATCGTGTACGCCGGCCAGTTCCTGGTCGCCCTGTGCTTCGCCGAAATCGCTGCGCGGTACCCGATCTCGGGTGCGATCTACCAGTGGTCGCGGCGCATGGGCGGCGAGGTCGTCGGCTGGTTCGGCGGCTGGTTCATGATGATCGCGCAGATCGTCACCGCGGCCGCGGCCGCCATCGCCCTGCAGGTCGTCCTGCCGTCGATCTGGATCGGCTTCCAGATCATCGGCGACGACCCGACCCTCACCACCACGAGCGGCGCGGCGAACGCGGTCCTGCTCGGCTCGGTCCTGCTCGTCATCGTGACCGCGATCAACTGTGTCGGTGTCCGGTGGATGAGCCGCGTCAACAGCATCGGTGTCGTCTGTGAACTCGTCGGCGTCGTGGCGGTCATCCTGGCACTGTTCACCCATGCGCAGCGCGGCCCCGACGTCGTCTTCGACACCGGCGTTCCCGGTCAGCAACCCGGCTACATCTGGGCGTTCATCGTCTCCGGACTCATGGCCGCCTACGTCATGGTCGGGTTCGGGTCGGCAGGCGAACTGGCCGAGGAGACCCGGGACCCGCGCCGCGTCGCACCCCGCACCATCCGGATGGCGCTGACCGTCTCGGCCATCGGCGGCGGGCTGATGCTGCTCGGCACCCTCATGGCGGCCCCGACCCTCGACGAGCAACTCGCGACCGGCGGACTGCCCTACGTGCTCGACTCGGTTCTCGGGAGCTTCTGGGGCAAGGTCCTGCTCTGCGACGTCGCGATCGCGATCTTCATCTGCACCCTCGCGATCCAGACCGCCTGCTCGCGGCTGATGTTCTCGATGGCGCGCGACGGCCGGCTCCCGTTCTCGGCGCAGCTGTCCCACGTCAACAGCCGCACCGGGACACCGATCCTGCCGTCGATCCTGATCGGTGTGCTGTGCATCGGCATCCTGCTGGTCAACGTCGGCAACTCCGCGATCTTCGCGACCCTCGCCAGCGTGTGCATCATCCTCATCTACCTCGCCTACCTGGCCGTCACCGGTCCGATGCTCTACCGGCGGTTCCAGGGCTGGCCGCATCGTGGCGGGGACACCCCGGCCGTCGACGCCGGTGGGCGAAAGTTGTTCAGCCTCGGCCGTTTCGGAATCGTGGTGAACGCCCTGGCGGTGCTCTACGGCGCCCTGATGGTGATCAACCTGGCGTGGCCGCGGGCCGAGGTCTTCGACCCCTCCGGTGAGATGCCGATCCTGCGCTGGGCCGGCCCCATCTGCATCGTGGCGACCGTCCTCGTCGGGATCGCCTGCTACCCCCGCGGCAAGGAGCATCCGCGACCGGTGAGCACCCGCCTGTCCGCGTAATCCCGGTCGCGACCCTTCGAGGCTCGCTTCGCTCGCACCTCAGGGAGCAGGGAGTTGGTTGCTTCGCTCGCACCTCAGGGAGCTGATTACTCCGAGGAGCGCAGCCGCAGCCCTCTGATCCCTGAGGTGCGAGGAGCGCAAGCGACGAGCCTCGAAGGGGCACCCCGAACACCCACTACGACAAAGGAGTTCCCATGAGCACGATCACCGCTCCCGGTACCGGGACCACCTCCGGTGCCCGCGAACACGCCCGCTCCCAGGCCGGCGCGATCACCGACAGCATGCCGGTGGTGCCGGCATCGGCCTGGCCGAACCCGCCCGCTGACGTGCCGGCCGCATCGTTGACCTGGGCGGAGACCGTTCCCGGCGGCCGGTACACCAGCAAGGTCCTGGCACGGGGGACCCGGCTGCGGTTCACCGACGTCGCGGGGGCGGCCTGCGCGCACCTGCTGCTGTGGCGCGCCGACGCGCCGTGGGAGCGTCTCAACGTCGCCGACACCGTCAAGGTGCCCTGGCAGGCGTATCTGGGTGCGGGGCATCCGCTTCTCAGCGATCAGGGGCGGGTGCTGGCGACCGTCGTCGCCGACGACTCAGGCCACCATGACGCGCTGTGCGGCACCTCGACTCTCGCCGGAAACGCTGCGAAATACGGAGCGGGCGAGGTGCATTCGGCGAGTCCGGCGGGCCGCGAACTGTTCACCCTGGCGGCGGCGAAGCACGGTCTGACACCCGCGGATGTCGCCCCGTCGTTGTCGTTCTTCCACGGCGTCACCGTCGACGCCGACGGGTCGCTGCGCTCGATCGGGAGCGCCGGACCCGGCCGGACGGTCGACCTCATCCTGCACCTGCCGTGCACGGTGGCAGTCGTCAACACCGCGCATCCGCTCGACCCGTCGCCCGACTTCGGCACCACCTCGCTGGAAGTGCTGGCGTGGCAGGCGCAGAGCGATCTCGACGCCCTGCTGGACGACGTCGCCGGCACCGACCCCGAGTACCAGCGCGCCGCCGCCAACTCCGAAGACGTCTGGGCCGCGGCTCATCACTGAGCCGTCCAACAGAGAGGACACCATCGTGACCGAGACAAGCACCGCAGTCATCACCGATTTCGCCTCGGCGCCCGCCGCCGAACTCGCCCTCGTCCCCGGCGCCGTCGTCGACGACGCGCAAGTGGGCGAGCGCGCACCGTGGTCGGGTGTCGTCGCCGCCGGCGACATCCTCACCATCGTCGACCTCCACGGCAACCAGGCCGTCGACACGCTGTTCTACGCGGCCGCCGACACGTCCCGACGGTATTCGGCCCAGGCGACCATCGCCGCGCAGGGCAACATCTTCCTGACCACCGGCAGTGTGATCCGCGATCACGACTCCGCAGCGCTGATGACGATCGTCGCCGACGAAGTCGGCAGCCACGACACCCTCGGCGGCGCATGCTCGCAGGAGTCGAACACGCTGCGTTACGGGCACCACACCAAACATCAGCACGCGTGCGTCGAGAACTTCCTCATCGAGGGCAGCCGCCACGGGCTCGGCAAGGCAGACCTCGTCGGCAACGTCAATTTCTTCATGAACGTGCCCGTCGACCCCGACGGCTCGCTGGGGATCGTCGACGGGTTGTCCGCACCCGGTAAGCGTCTGGCGTTGCGTGCCGAGGTCGACACCCTGGTGCTCATCTCGAACTGCCCGCAGATCAACAACCCCTGCAACGGATTCGACCCCACCGCGGTCCGGGTCATCGTCACCCGGCCGTTCTGAGAATCCGCTCCCACCGCGCGCCGACCGAGTCCGACGAGGAATCCACCATCATGACTGCCACCACCCCGGGTGCCGTGACCGTAATCCGGTCCGGTCCGCTCACCACGATCCAGGACTGGCCCGGCCGGGTCGGGTACTGGAAGGTCGGCGTGCCGCCGTCCGGCCCGATGGACGACCTGTCCTTCCGGCTCGCCAACCTCGCCGTCGGCAACCCGGAGACCGCCGCCGGCCTGGAGATCACGCTCATGGGACCCGCACTGCGGTTCGACCGGCCCGCGGTCGTCGCCGTCACCGGCGCGCCGGTGCCCGTGACCGTGAACGGAGCGGCTGTGCCGCAATGGGTCCCGCTCACTGTCGCCGAGGGTGACGTCCTCGACATCGGTTCGACCGGTGTCCTGGGCATGCGGGCCTACGTCGCGGTCGCCGGCGGGCTCGACGCCGCCGATCATCTCGGCAGCCGGTCGACCTTCACCATGGGCCGGTTCGGCGGACTCGACGGCCGGGCGCTCGTCGCCGGCGACCGCCTCGAACTGCTCGGCGCGCCGGCCGGGGCGCCGCGTCGGATTCTCGGAGACGAGCAGCCGGCCTTCACCAACACGTGGCAGCTGGCCGTGACCGTGGGGCCCCACGGAGCGCCGGAGTTCTTCACCGACGAGGACATCGCCGACCTGTTCGCGACCGACTACGAGGTGCACTTCAACTCCGACCGGACCGGAATCCGATTGATCGGCCCCAAACCGCGATGGGCACGCGACGACGGCGGTGAGGCCGGACTGCACCCGTCGAACATCCACGACACCGCCTACTCCGTCGGCGCTCTCGACTTCACCGGGGACACGCCCATCCTCCTCGGTCCGGACGGCCCGAGTCTCGGTGGATTCGTCTGTCCGGTGACCGTGACGACCGCGCAACGGTGGAAGCTCGGCCAGCTGAAGCCGGGCGACACGATCAGTTTCGTCGCGGTACGCGGCGACCGGGCCGCCTCGCCCTCCGAGCTCGGTCTGGGCCGGCGGGCCAGCTTCGTCGACGTCTGGTCGTCGGGTGGCGATCCCGACAACGGAATCCTGGGGACCACGACGACCGCGGACGGATCGACCTCGGTGACCTACCGCCGTTCCGGTGACGACAACATCCTCGTCGAATACGGCGAGATGCATCTCGACCTCGCCCTGCGTGCCCGAGTGCACGCGCTGGGCGAGCGGATCGCCGCGGAGAAACCGCGCGGACTCATCGACCTCACCCCGGGGATACGTTCGCTGCAGGTGAAGGCGGATCCCGACGTGTGGTCGCAGGCGCAGATGCTGGAGTGGCTGACCGAATGCGAGAGCCAGCTGCCGGCCGCCGAGGACCTCGTGGTGACGAGTCGTACTGTGCACCTGCCGTTGTCGTGGGACGATCCCGCCACCCGGGAGGCGATCGAACGCTACATGCTGGGCGTACGATCCGATGCGCCGTGGTGCCCGTGGAACATCGAGTTCATCCGGCGGATGAACGGCCTGGACTCCGTCGACGACGTGTACCGCACCGTCTTCGACGCGAGCTACCTCGTGCTCGGCCTCGGGGACGTCTATCTCGGTGCGCCGGTTGCGGTCCCGCTCGACCCGCGGCATCGCCTCGTCACCACCAAATACAACCCCGCCCGCACCTGGACGCCGGAGAACGCGGTGGGGATCGGCGGCGCCTACCTCTGCATCTACGGCATGGAGGGGCCGGGCGGTTACCAGTTCGTCGGCCGCACCACGCAGGTGTGGAACCACCGGCATCCGCTGCCGGCACCGGCGTTCGACCCCGAGCATCCGTGGCTGCTGCGGTTCTTCGACCGGATCCATTGGTACCCGGTGAGTTCGGAGGAACTCCTCGACATGCGGGCCGACGTCGCCGCCGGGCGTGGTGAAAGCACGAAGATCGTCGACGGTGAATTCTCGCTGGCCGCGCACCAGCGATTCCTCGACGAGCATGCCGCCGACATCGCGACCCGGCGGGAGAAGATGGAGATCGCCCGGGCCGAAGAGCGCGAACGGTGGTCGGTGCAAGGCGAATTCGCGGCGAAAGCCGCCGGAGCAGAGCTCGCCGGCACCGGGGCAGCGGGGATCAGAGAGGACGAGGAGCAGGTGGCATGAGCAGGATCGACGAGCTGTATGCGCGGATCGCCGAGGCAGACCGTCCGGAGGTGTTCATCACCCTGCGACCCGCCGGTGAGGTCGCAGCCGAGTACGAGCGGTCCGTCGCCGCCGGCGGCCCCTTGGCCGGCGTGCTTCTCGCCGTGAAGGACAACGTCGACGTCGGCGGTCTGCCGACCACCGCGGGATGTCCCGGTTTCGCCTTCACCCCCGAGTCCGATGCGCCCGCGGTCGCGGCATTGCGCGCGGCCGGCGCGGTGGTGGTGGGCAAGACCAACCTCGACCAGTTCGCAACCGGTCTGGTGGGTACTCGCAGTCCGTATGGCGCGGTGCGGGATTCGCGACGTCCCGACCGCATCTCGGGCGGGTCGAGTTCCGGGTCGGCGGTGGCGGTCGCCCTCGGATTCGCCGACATCGCGATCGGAACCGACACCGCCGGATCGGGTCGGGTGCCGGCCGGCCTGCAGGGCATCGTCGGCATCAAGCCGACCGTCGGTGTGGTCTCGACAGCCGGAGTGGTGCCCGCCTGCGCGAGCTATGACGTCGTCACCGTCTTCGCCGCCGACCTCGCGCTGGCCGACCGTGCGATGGCGGCGATGGCCGGCGCGCAGGGCCCGCGGCCCTTCCCGACGTCGATCCCGTACGCCGCGCCCGAGCGCCCGGTCGTCGCGGTGCCCACCGAGCTGCCCGGGCTCGACGACCGGTGGCGGGCCGCGTTCGACGAGGCGGTGCTGCGTGCCGAGGCGGCGGGGCTCATGGTCAAGACCATCGACCTGTCGCCGTTCCTCGAGGCCGCCCGGCTCCTGTACGACGACGCGCTCGTGGCCGAGCGATTCGACGCGGTGGGGGACTTTCTCGGCTCCGTCGCCGATCCCGATGACGCCGGCATCGACCCGACCGTGTCGACGATCATCGGTGCCGCGGCCAGGTTTTCGGCCGTCGACCTGTTGCGGGCTCGCCGTCGGCTCGCGGACCTGCGGTCCGAGGCGATGGAGCAGTGGGGCGACGCCACGGTTCTGATGGTGCCGACCGCGCCGGCGCACCCGACCCTCGCCGAGGTGGCCGCCGATCCGGTGGGCGTCAACTCGCGGATGGGCACCTACACCAACTTCTGCAACCTCTTCGACCTGTGCGGCCTCGCGGTACCGGCCGGGACAGTCGTCGACGAGGACGGCAGTACAGCACAATTCGGCATCACACTGCTGGGCCGCGCGCATGCCGACGCCGTCGTCGTCGATGTGGCCCGCCGGTTTCTCGGCGACGACACGGTGGCGCCGTCCTGGGCGGAGCGCGACGACGCGATCGAGCTCGCGGTCTTCGGCGCACACATGCGGGGCGGACCGCTGACCCATGAGCTCGGCGAACGCGGCGCCCGATGGTCGGGTGAGGTCACCACGACCCCGTCGTACCGCCTGGTCGCGCTGGACACGACCCCGCCGAAGCCGGGGCTGATCCGAGATCCGGTTGCCGGCCGCGCGATCCGGGGCGAGGTGTGGACGGTGCCTTCCGCAGCGCTCGGGGATTTCCTGGCCGCCCTCCCCGAACCGATGATGCTGGGCAAGGTCGAGATCGCCGTCGGCGAGACCGGACCTGCCCGCTGGATCGTCGGCTTCGGATGCGCCGCCGACGCGGGCGCATCCGGGCAGAGTCTCGATCGCGATCGCTGGTAGCCCGGTCACCGGGTTCGTCTGCGCCGGAACCCGTCTGCGCCGGAACCCGTCTGCGCCGGAACCCGTCTGCGCCGGAACCCGTCTGCGCCGGAACCCGTCTCACGCCCCGTCTGGGACGTCTGTCCAGAACGGCCGCCTCGTGCCATTTCCACCGATCTGACCTCTGGTCGCCGACCGTGATGATTCACTTACTCAGCTCGGGCGGTCGGGGAGAGGGAGTTGGGACGGATGACCAGGGTGGGGCGCAACGGGATTCGACGATCGGACAAGGTCGCACGACGCGAGAACCGGAAACAGCGGCGGCAACACCGCGCGATCGCGGGGGCGGCGGCGCTGGCGACCGTCGCCGCGGTCGGCGCGGGGCAGGTGGCGGAACCGGCGGTGGCCGACGCGGCGCTGGTCCCGGCGATCCCGTCCGAGATCGACGACCTGCGGAACTGGTCGAACGGTTTCGACAGTGGCAATCCGCTGGGAAGTCTGGTGACCACGATCGGAAACGGCGCCCTCGCCGACATCGCGGAGCAGTGGCGGATCCAGAGCTGCATGTCCGGCGCCGTCCGGGACGGGGCCGACTGCTCTGCGTCGGGCACGGAGTACGGCGGCATCGGACTCGCCGTCGTCCTGCCCGACCGCATCGAGGTCGTACCCGTCGCCGTCTACGATCCGGTCAAGCAGGTGTTCGACGGGTTGTCCGGGTCGGTCCTCGGGGACATCATCCGCCGGCTCGGCATCGATCTGCCGCCGACGATGATCGACGGCCCCGCAACCGAGGGTTCGGCGACGGTCGCCGGGAACGGCTTCCAGTTCGCGCTGGCCTACCGCGGTGGCGACGCGAGCGCGACGTCCTACCTCCCGTTGAGCATCGCGACCTCGGGTGCGAGCGACGGACGGACGGCGAGGTCGTTCGCGCTGATCGGGATGGCCCATGCATGGAACACCGGTCCGCTCGACGTCACTGTCCTCGGCGAGAAGATCGGAACAATCCCCGGTGTCACGGGCGTCGGCTGCTACGGCGGACTCACCGGCGCCTACGCAGAGGGCGTCGGGGCCTGTGCGAATGTGCTGGGCACTTTCGACTTCCGCTGGCAGCAACCCGACGGCGAAGTGCAGTTCGCGCTCACCGATCCGACGGCACTGATCGCCGATCCGGGCGGGGTTCTCGGTGGCCTCGGTGCGGAGGTCCTCGAGGGTCTGCTCGCCGGCATCCTGAGCGGCTCCGGCATCGACTTCGACAGCGACTGGATGTCCCTCTCCAAGGACTTCGCCCGCCTGAGCGTCGGCGGCGACCACGATCTGTTCAGCGGCAACTTCCTCCGGCTGACGAGCGATTACGGATTCACCGGTCCGATTACGGTCGACTGGCTGGGTTCGACGGTCACCTTCCGGCCACTGGTCGAGGTCAACGGCGAGCTCCGGCCGAATCGTCTGGGCCTGCCGGTCATCGAGTTCGGTCAGCTCGACACCGGTGAGTTCATCCCGGCCATCCGCATCCCGGCGTACGAGTTCCCGTTCGGTCTGCCCGCGACCGATCCGATCGACACCGGTGCGTCGAACACGTTGCTTCCCGCGAGCCGTTCGGCGGAGGAGGCGCCTGTCGAACGTGTCACCACGGCATCGCACGACACGCCCGAGGCGGCGGCCGGCCCGGAGGCCGTCGACGCGGAGAGCTACGTCGGCAAGCACCGCGCGGCAGACGAGGACAGCTACGTCGGCAGGCACCGGACGCCGCAACCCTCCGACGACAGCGGCGCGGGGGAGTCGCACGCTCCGGAATCCGACAGCCCCGACGACGACACCACGGATGACGACAGCACGGAGGCGGGCGACGTCGACGCGGGCAGCGCCGACGAGTCCCCTGCTCCCTGAGGTGTGAGGAGCGTTAGCGACGAGCCTCCTGCTCCCTGAGGAGCGCCCGGAGCTTGCGGAGGGCGCGTCACGAAGGGTCTTCGCAATCCGACTCGCCAAGACCCTTCGTGACGCTCGCAAGCTCGCTCCTCAGGGAGCAGAGCGTGACGCTCGCAAGCTCGCTCCTCAGGGAGCAGAGCGTGACGCTCGGCCCCGCCCTGGGACGGGACTACGCTGGGCACACGACCCCGGGCCGGTTGCGCAGGCCGGTACGGGGCAACCGACCAGGGAGGGCCTCATGGCGATCGATCGGGACAAGAGCAGAGCGGTGTCGGAGGTCGTGCGCGAGCACCCGGTGATGAGCCTTGTCGCGGTGTCCCCGGGCATCGCCGTGTTCGCGGCGTTGCTGCTGCTCGACCAGACCTTTCTGGCGATCCTGTTCCTCATCCTCGCCGTCGGCGGGGGTGCATACCTGCTGACCCGCAAGCGCTGACGGTGTCGCCCGTTCGGAGTCCGCGTCGAGGTATTCGCCGCGGCTACAGTGGTGCGCAATGAGTCCCGCCGGCGCCGAGCAGGCGCGGTGAACGGGTAAAGAGGAGAGCGGTGAAGGGAGTCGGCGTCGTGGTCGCTGAACCGGGTCGAGACGCTCCGGCCGGACGTGTTCTCGCGTTCGGGACGAATCGGCTGGGCGGCTGATCGTGTCCACCCGCGTCGACGCCTACATCTGGGCCATCCGACTGACCAAGACGAGGTCGGCTGCGGGCGCCGCCTGCCGTGGCGGGCACGTCCGGGTCAACGGGGTCACCGCCAAACCCGCGCAGCCGGTGGTGCCGGGCGACGAGATCCGGGTGCGGCTCGCCGGGCACGAGCGCATCGTCGAGGTCACCCGGACGATCAGCAAACGGGTGTCCGCGCCGATGGCCGCGGAGTGCTTCATCGACCGGTCTCCGCCACCCCCGCCCAGAGAGATCCTGGCCAGTCAGCCGCGTCGCGACCGGGGTGCCGGCCGGCCGACGAAACGTGAACGGCGCCAGCTGGACCGGCTGCGCGACAGCACCTTCCTCGTCGCGGCGCTGGCCGCGGTCGCGCTTGTCGTCGGCGCATGTTCCGGCGACGAGCCGACGGCCGACCCGAACAAGCCGAACACGCCCGAGGCGCCCGCGCAGGCAGGTTCCGGACCGTTCTTCGGCGAATGCGGCGGGGTGTCCCTCGACGAGGTCGTCCGCATCACCGGTTTCGGTGGGCTCACCGAAACCGTGAACAACACCTCGGTGTGCGAATGGGACACGACCGGTTCCAGGACCGGTGCCGTCGCCTCGTTCAACTGGTATCGCGGGTCGCCGATCGGTCGCGAGGAAGCGAACGTGAAGCTCTCGCGCGACGTGACCGACAAACTCGAGATCGACGGTCACGAGGGGTTCATCGGCTACACGCAGTCAGGTCAGATCTGTGAGGTCGGCATCGGTTTCGGTGCGGACTTCTTCGAGTGGTCGATCCGGGGCGACGCCGCGACACCGCGACCGATCGAAGAGATCTGCGATGCCGCGCGTGAACTGGCGACCCTGTCGATCGAGCGTGCGTCATGAAGCGGCTCGCCGTCCTGATCGCGGCCGTGCTGGTGGGCCTGTCCGTCCTCGCCGGGTGCGCACGGACCGTCGACGGTGAGCCGGTGCCCGTGGGTGCCGCGGACCAGTCCGGCAGCAGCGACATCGACACCGACCAGTTCGACCGCCTGCTGCTCGAATGCGACGTGTTGCCCGACGCCATGATCGCCGACGTCGTCGCCGGCGGCGGATTCGCCGAGCGCTCCTTCAGCGGCGCCATCTGCCGCTGGCTGGTCTCCGGTACCACCGACGTGGTCAGCGTGACGTTCAACTGGTTCGAGTGGGGCAACGTCAACGTCGAGAAGGAGACGGCGAAAAAGCTGGGCTTCGAGACCGAGAACATCAAGGTCGCCAGTCAGTCGGCATTCACCCAGCGCAGCCCCGATCGTCCCGGGGTCTGCGGGGTGACGGCCAGGGCGCCGAGCCGCGGCATCTTCACCTGGTTCGTCGAGCCCCGCGGTGCGCCCCAGGGCGACCCGTGCGAGGCGCCGATCAAACTGATGGAGCTACTGCTCCAGGGCGGTCAGTGAGCCTGTCGAAACCCATCACTCCGGGATCGGCCCGACGACGACGCTGGCCGCGACCACGAGTTCGTCGCCGGTACCCGGGATCATCAGCCACACGGTCAGCCGGTCGCCCTCGCGCACCCGCCGCAGGATGAGCCGGGTGCCGGGCACGATGGGCCGCAGGTACTCGATCACCACGCGGTGCGGACCGTCGACCAGGTCGGGATGTTCGACGAGTTCGTCTTCGATCGCCTCGAGGTAGGCGGCGTTGTTCAGGTGTTTGAACGGGTCGAAGTCGGTGATCCGCAGAACGTGTTCGCGGTCGGGGAAGTCGATCTCGGCGGGGTCGGGGGCCTTCTCCGGGTTCATCGACCGCCAGCGCAGGCGGTGCTCGTCGGTCATCGAGGACAGCATCGAGAACGCCTCGTCGGACAGCCGCGACGGCATGCCCTTCTCGTTGACGTTGATCCAGAACGCCTCGGTCTCGATCAGCCCCGGAGGGCGAGGCCGCGGGTTGAACCGGTTCGTCTCGTGGTCGGCGGTGAGGCGCACGCGCATGTTGGTCCAGCGGGTCGACAGTGCGCCGCACCAGCGCTGCGCGGTGACCGCGGCCGGCCATGTCAGGGGCTCGATGACGTCGATGATGGTGCGCCGGACGATCCAGAACGGATCGGTGTCACCGAACGATGTGGCCTCGATGTTGTCGTTGGCCACGTCCTGGAGGTATCGCGCAACGGCGTCGAGCCGCACCCGCATGTCCTGGTCGACGTCGCCGGTGCGGACCCGATATCCCACCTCGTAGAACTGGGATCCAGGCTTGCGGTCCGGAAGTGATGCACCGGACACTGCTGGCGTAACCTGGCTCACTCGAGTCCCTTCGGTAGGTCGCCGGTATCTTTGCAGCTAAGATACATTCAATCGAAAAAATAGAACACGTTCTACGTGTCGGATCACGAGGAAACAGCAGATGGCGCATGTGATTACCCGCCCATGTTGCAACGATGCCAGTTGCGTGAGCGTGTGTCCGGTGAACTGCATCCACCCCACGCCCGACGAGCCGGAGTTCCTGACGGCGGAGGCCCTCTACATCGATCCGGAGACGTGTATCGACTGCGGTGCCTGCATCGACGAGTGCCCGGTGGAGGCGATCATCCCCGACGATCAGCTGGAGGCGCGCGACGAGCCGTACCTGCAGATCAACGCGGACTACTACAAGGACCACGACGTCGAGGGCGGGCTCGTCCCGCCGCGCAAGGCGCCGCCGCTGCCCGACAAGGAACTGCACGTGGCCATCGTCGGTGCCGGGCCCGCCGCGTTCTACGCCGCCGAGGAACTCGTCCGCAAGCCGAGCATCAAGGTCGACATGTTCGATCGCCTGCCGACGCCCTACGGACTCGTACGCGCCGGGGTGGCACCGGACCACAGCGCCACCAAGGGCGTGGAGAAGACCTTCGCCTCGGTCGCGGCCAAGAAGAACTTCTCGTACTACCTCAATGTCGAGGTGGGCAAGCACATCAGCCACGACGAACTCGTGGCGCGCTACCACGCGGTGATCTACGCGGTGGGTGCCTCGACCGACAAGCGGCTGGGCATCGACGGCGAGGACCTGTCCAACTCGGTTGCCGCGACGCAGTTCGTCGCCTGGTACAACGGCCATCCCGACTTCGCCGAACTCGACGTCGACCTGTCCGGTGAGCGGGCGGTCGTGGTCGGCAACGGCAACGTCGCGCTCGACGTCGCACGCATCCTGGTCACCGATCCCGACGAGCTCGCCAAGACCGACATCGCCGATCACGCACTCGCGAAACTGCGGGAGTCGAAGGTCTCCGAGGTCGTGCTGCTCGGTCGCCGCGGTGTCGCGCAGGCCGCCTACACCAACAGCGAATTCCTGGCACTCGGTGAGGTCGAGGGCGTGGACGTGGTCATCGATCCCGACGAGCTCGTCCTCGACCCGGCCACCGAGGCGGCGCTGTCCGACGACACGCTCGACTCGACGATCGCCACCAAGATCCGGCTCGCCCGCGAGTTCGCCGAGCGGCCGCAGACCGAGGGGAACAAGCGCATCGTGTTCCGGTTCCTCGCGTCTCCCGTCGAAATTGCCGGTGACGGGGAAGTGGCTAGTCTTACCTGCGTGCGCAATGCCTACGCCGACGCGACCGGGAAAGTCGCGGTGACACCCACCGACGAGCGTTTCGACCTCGAGACCGGCCTGGTCCTCCGGGCCATCGGATACCGCGGTGTGCCCGTCACCGACCTGCCCTTCGACGAGGGACACGGCGTGGTCCCGAACAGCGAAGGGCGCGTCCAGACCGCGGCAGGCGGTGAGGTGATGCCGGGCCTTTATGTGACGGGATGGATCAAACGAGGGGCGACGGGGGGTATCGGCATGAACCGCATCTGCGGCCAGGAGACCGCGCAGGCGGTCATCGCCGACTTCGTCGCCGCGGCCTTCGACGATCCGTCGACCTCTCGGGACGATGTCGACGCCCTCGTGGCCGATCGTGGTGCCAACCGCATCGATCTCACCGGGTGGAAGGCGATCGACGCGGCCGAGAAGTCCGCAGGCAAGGCCGCCGGCCGGGTGCGCGCGAAGTTCGTCAGTGTCTCCGAGTTCGAGGCGGCCGCCACCGCCGGGGCGCGGTGACCGTGCGCATCGCACTGCTGTCCTACCGCAGCAAGCCGCACTGTGGCGGACAGGGCGTCTACGTCCGCCATCTCTCCCGCGAACTCGCCCTCCTGGGCCACAGCGTCGAGATCTTCTCGGGTCAGCCGTATCCGGAACTGGATCAGGTGGCCATCGATGCCGGCGTCACCGTCACCAAGGTGCCGAGCCTGGGACTCTACGACGAGCCGGACCCGTTCCGCACGCCCCGGCCGTCGGAGTACCGCGACTGGATCGACGTCCTCGAGGTCGGTTCGATGTGGACGGCGAGCTTCGGCGAGCCGCTCACCTTCAGCCTCCGGGTGGCCCGTCTCCTCAAGGAGCGTCGCGACGACTTCGACATCGTCCACGACAACCAGTGTCTCGGTTACGGATTGCTCGACATCCAGAAGGCGGGTTTCCCGCTGATCGCGACGATCCATCACCCGATCACGCGCGACCGCACGCTGGCGGTGAAGGCGGCCAAGGGATGGCGCAAGATCAGCGCATGGCGGTGGCATTCGTTCCTGCGCATGCAGGGTCGCGTGTCCCGCCGGATCCCTGAGCTGCTCACCGTTTCCCGGAGCAGTGAGGTCGACATCCGCAAGGCATTCGACATCCCGTCGGGCCGTATCACGACGATCCCGCTGGGAGTCGACACCGAGATCTTCACGCCGGCTGCCACGCGGGTGCCGGGTCGCATCGTGTGTGTCGCCAGTGCCGACGCTCCGTTGAAGGGCGTGTCCTACCTCCTCGAGGCGGTCGCCAAGCTGTCGTCCGAGCGCGACGTCGAACTGGTACTGGTGTCCAAGTTGGACCCGAACGGTCCGTCCGCCGAGATGATCGAGGATCTGGCGATCTCCGATCGGGTCACGGTGGTGTCCGGACTCGAGGACACCGAGCTCGCCGGTCTGCTCGCTTCTGCCGAGGTCGCGTGCGTGCCCTCGCTCTACGAGGGCTTCTCGCTGCCCGCGGTGGAGGCGATGAGCTGTGGCACGCCGCTCGTCGCCACCCGGGCCGGCGCGATCCCGGAGGTCGTCGGAACCGCCGAGGAGGCCGCATTGCTGGTGCCGCCGAGGGATTCCGGACGTCTGGCCCAGGCCATCGGCCGGCTCCTCGACGACGCGGACCTGCGGAAGCGACTCGGTGACGGCGGTCGTCGCCGCGCCGAGGAGAACTACAGCTGGGCAGCGGTGGCCGCGAAGACGGCGGCGCACTACGAAACCGTGCTCGCCGGACACCGGCGGGCAACAGAAGGGACAGTGAGTGCTCACAGTTGATTTCGACCGGCTGGGCGTTGGACCGGGGACCAAGGCGATCGACATCGGGGCGGGGCAGGGTAGGCACTCGTTCGAGATGTTCCGTCGCGGCGCTGAGGTCATCGCATTCGACATGTCTGAGAGCGACATGTCCGACGTCGGTGAGATGTTCGACGCGATGATGGCCGAAGGGCATGTGCCCGCGTCGGCCAAGGCTCGCGCCGAGGTCGGGGATGCGCTTCGTCTCCCGTACTCGGACAACAGTTTCGACGTCGTGCTGATGAGTGAGATCCTCGAGCACATCCCGAGCGACGAAGGCGCGATCACCGAGATGGTGCGCGTGCTGAAGCCGGGTGGCGTCGCGGCGGTCACCGTGCCCCGGTACTGGCCGGAGAAGGTGTGCTGGGCCCTGTCCGACGAGTACCACGAGGTCGAGGGTGGGCACGTTCGCATCTACAAGGCCTCCGAGCTCGCGGACAAGTTGCGCCGCGCCGGACTGGAGGTCACCGGCACCGACCACGCCCACGCCCTGCATGCCCCGTACTGGTGGCTGAAATGCGCGGTGGGAGTCGAGAACAACGACAACGTCCTGGTGAAGGGTTATCACCAGCTGCTCGTCTGGGACATGATGAGCAAGCCGTGGCTGACCCGCGTCGGGGAGCAGGTGCTCAACCCGCTCATCGGCAAGTCGGTGGCCCTCTACCTGCGTAAGCCCGAGACCGCCACCGCGTCTTCATGACCGGGCCCTCCAGGACGGGAGCTCCATGACGGCCGCTCCGGCGGTCCCCGGTGTGGTCACGGCCGACGAGATGCACGCCACGGGTGCCGCGATCGTCGGCATGCAGGAAGAGTCCGGGGCACTGCCCTGGTTCCCGGGCGGTCAGACCGACCCGTGGGACCACATCGAATCCGCGATGGCGTTGTCGGTGACCGGGTTTCACGCCGAGGCCGAGGCTGCGTACGAGTGGTCGCGCCGCAAACAGCGCGATGACGGTTCGTGGCCCATCCGCACCGTCGGTGGCAAGGTGGAGGACGCGGGCACCGACAGCAACTTCTGCGCCTACATCGCGGTCGGGGTGTGGCACCACTACCTGATCACCGGTGACGACGCCTTCCTGCAGAAGATGTGGCCGGTGGTCTGGTCGGCGATCGACTGTGTGCTCCGCTTCCAGCGAGACGACGGTGCGTTCCGCTGGGGCGGCGACCACCGGACCGGGGCGATGTTCGGGGAGGCGCTGATCACGGGCAATGCCAGCATCTTCCAGGCCCTGGACTGCGCCATCCGGATCGCCGGGGAGATGGACCAGCCCGACGACGCCTGGATCGCGGCTCACAGTGTGCTCGGCGACGCCATCCGTACCGACGTCGCGCGCGACGAGTGGCAGATCTTCACCCCGCCGTCCGAACACTCGATGGACTGGTACTACCCGATCCTCGGCGGCGCGGTCCGCGGTCGCGACGGTCAGGAGCTCATCGCTCGCCGGTGGGAGCAGTTCGTCGTGCCGGGCAAGGGGGTTCGATGCGTGGACCACCGTCCGTGGGTCACCGGCGCCGAAACATGTGAACTCGCACTGGCACTCGATGCGCTCGGCGACACCGCCGACGCCGTCGAGCTCATCGCGTCCATCCAGCACCTGCGCGACCCCGATGGATCGTATTGGACCGGACTGGTTTTCGCCGACGGCAAACGCTGGCCGGTGGAGAAGAGCTGCTGGACCTCGGCGGCGGTCGTGCTGGCGGCCGACGCGGTGAGCCGTACGAGTGTGGCCAACGGGATCTTCCGGGATGTGCGGCAGAGGCTCGTGGCACCGACGCCCTGATCGGTCATCGCTCGGACGATCATTCCTCGATCGACCGGCGCGGGTCGGTCTGCTCGGCGAGGGCCCGACGCGCTTCGTCGTGCAGCACTTCACGCAGATCTCCCTCGAGCGCGACGAACTCGGGGGAGGTCTGAACCGCCAGTTCCCGCGGTCGTGGGAGGTCGACGCGTGTTTCCCGGACGACGGTCGCCGGACGGGCGGACAGCACGATCACCCGGTCGGAGAGGTAGACGGCCTCACGGATGTCGTGGGTGATCATCAGCACGGTCCAGCGGTAGCGTTGCCACACCGACTGCAGCCACGACTGCATCTCGGTCCGGGTCAGCGAGTCGAGCGCGCCGAACGGCTCGTCGAGCAGCAGGAGATTGCGATTCTGCACGACCGTGCGGAGCAGTGCCGCCCGCTGCCGCATCCCGCCGGACAGCTGAGACGGACGCGCGTCCTCGAACCCGGACAGTCCGAAGGTGGGGAACAGTTCGGCGGCCCGGCGCCGGGCCTCGGCTGTCGACACACCGTGCACCTGGAGGCCGAGGATCGTGTTGTCGAGGATCGTGCGCCACGGGAACAGCAGGTCTTTCTGCGGCATGTACGCGCAGTGCCCGGCCACTGCGGTGTCGGAGCCGACGGTGACGCTGCCCGAGTCGGGGACGTCGAGCCCGGCGAGCATGCTGAAGATCGTGCTCTTGCCGCATCCACTCGGCCCGATGACGGAGACGAATTCGCCGGGTTCGGCCGTGAACGAGACCGCGTCGAGGACATGCCGCCGGGGACGACCTCGGCCGGGCTGAGGGAAGGATTTCGTCAGCCGGTCCACGACGAGCCGGCGGGTCTCGTCGGTCATGACGGCGCCTTCTCGGCTCGCGCCCACGGTGCGACGACCCGTTCGACCGCGAAGGTCAGCAGGTAGAGGGACACACTGACGAGTGCCGTCACCAGGACCGCGGCGAGCACGAGGTCGGTGCGGAACGAGTTCTTCTGCAGGCTCATGTAGATGCCGAGCCCTTGCGTGGCGCCGACGTACTCGGCGAACACGGCACCGACCACCGCGTAGGTGATGCCGATCCGCAGCGCGGTGAAGAACCGGGGCAGCGCGGAGGGGAGGCGGACGTAGCGAAAGATCTGGCGGCGAGTGGCACCCATGCTCCGCAGGAGTGCGCCGGCCTCGCGGTCGGCGGCCGCGAATCCCTCGATCAGCCCGATCGCCATCGGAAAGAAGGTGACCAGGGCGATGACCAGGACTTTGGGCAGTACGCCGAATCCGAACCAGATGACCATCAGCGGCGCGATCGCGATGATCGGCAACGTCTGCGACGCGACGAACAGGGGTACGAACGCCCGGCGCAGTACGGGGGAGAAGTCGACGATGATCGCCAGCACCCACGCCAGTACCAGCGACACCCCGAATCCGATCAGTGTGACCTGGAGAGTCGCCGCGGCATGCACCCCGATCTCGCTCCGGTGCGCCCACCCCTGCTCCGCGACACGCGACGGTGACGGCAGGAGCTGGGGCCGGATTCCGCTGAGCTCGACGTAGATCTGCCAGACCGCGACGAGGGCCGCCACCGTCACGATCGCGGGTGCCGCCCGCCGGAGACCGGTGCTAGCGGGCGGGGCCACGGCACTCAGCCCAGGTACTCATTGGTGAAGTAGGTCGACCAGTCCGGTTCGGCCGTGAGCGGAGCGCCGTCCGGACCGGTGAGAAGTCCACTGCGGTAGAGGAATCCGGAGTTGCCGGCCCATTGTTCCAGCGTTTGCGTGCCGACCTTGCCGTCGGCATCCTTCATGTACCGGTCGGCGAGCATCCGCTGGCTCTCGATCACCAGCTGTTCGTCGTTGAACGCGCCGGGGTTGGCCTCGATGAGGTCGCGTGCGGCCGCGTCTGGGTCGTCCGCCGCGGCCTGGTAGCCGCGTTGCAGCGCCCGTACGAACTTCGCCGCACGCTCCGGATTCTCCGCCAGCCAGTCCTCGTTGGCGTCGACGACGATCGCGTAGGCCTCCGGGAATCCGAAGTCGGTGTAGTGGAAGTACTTCATCGGGGTTCCGTGATGCTCGGCCTCGATGCCCTCCCAGGCGAGGTAGGAGACGGTGAAGTCCGCCCGCCCCGAGTAGACGGCCTCGTACGCGGAGGTGCCGAGGGTCACCGACGTGAAATCTCCTGTGCCGCCGTCGTTCCGGATCACCTGCTTGAGGGTCTCTTCCTCGCCGGGGTCGCCGAACCCGGCATATGTCCTGCCGTCGAGGTCCTTCGGGCTCGCGATGTCGTCACGACCGGCCCGAACCCCGATACCCGTCGCCCATCGCTGCAGCGGCGCGAGCACGGAGATCGTGTGCGCGCCCGAGGCCCGGGAGAAGGTGGACGAGTTGTGGGTGCTGATCCCGAACTGGGCGTTCCCCGCGTCCACCACGGTGTCGACGGCGGTGTTGTTGTAGGGCAGTATCTCGACGTCCAGTCCGGACTCGGCGAAGAAGCCGCGCTGTTGCGCCACGAACAGTCCCGTGTGGTTGGTGTTCGGGGTCCAGTCGAGCGCGAATCGGATGGTGTCGTCGGAGGCGGAGTCCGACCCGCACGCGGTGGCTGTCGACAACACCGCGATCGCGACGACGAACCCGGCGAGGATGCGGTGCACGCGGCCGATCATGCGGCGGGCCATGCGTAGGGGTGCAACGCGGTGTCCCAGAACATGAGCTCGTACCGGGTGGCGACGGTGAACGCAGCGGTCATCGCGGCCTGCTCCTCCGCGCCGGCGGACGCCGCCGCCGCATCCACCAATTCCCTTGCCCGAGCGGCGGACTCCTGGAACTCCGGGGCGTCGTAGGTGGTCACCCACTGTGCGTAGGGATGGTTCGGGTCGGCGGCGAGAACCGCGGCGGCGCTCGCGGCAAGTCCTCGGCCGACATCGGCGTAGATCCAGAAGCAGGGCAGTGCGGCGGCCGCGCCGACCGCGTACGACTCGGTCGCGGCGGTGGCGATCAGATAGGACACGTACCCGAGGCAGGCGGTCGACGGCTCGGGTTCACCCTGCCGCGGCGGCAACTGGCCTCCCTCGAGCAGGTCGCCGTGCAGGGTGACCTCGACGGCGGCCGCGGTTGCCGACGAATTCGCCCAGAACGCCGCGGTCTGCGGATCCGGCGACTTCGACGCCAGGATCGCGAGTGCTCTCGAGTACCCGGCCAGGTACAGGGAATCCTGTTCCAGGTAGGTGCGGAACACCTCCAGGGGCAACGTCCCGTCCCCGAGGCGGCGCAGGAACTCGAGATCGTCGATCGCCGCCCTCAGGCCGGAGGTCTGGTCCCACAGCTGATCGGTGAAGCGGCCGGTATCGGGCAACAGCGTACGCAAAGACATGACATCCCTTCGCCAGCATTACCTGGACAGGTTCTCGGGTCTCATCTCAGCCCCGCGGTCGCGGAGCACCCCGTGTCAGAACGGAACCAGGCTAGCAGAAGGGAGCAGGGGGCCTAGACGACCGCGGGCTCGATGCCCAGCTTGCCGGCCAGCTTCGCGAGGTATCCGGTCGCGCGCTCGACCGAGTCGTCGGGCAGGCCGTACAGCACTGTCGTGACCCCGATCTCGCGCCATTTCTCGAGCTTCTCGGGGACCGGCCGGAAATCGAGGACGACGATCTCGGGCTCGCCGTCGCGGCCGGCGTCGGACCAGATCTGCTTGAGCAGGGACACCGATCCCTCGATGTCCTCCTCGCCGGGGGTCGTGATCCACCCATCGGCACTGCGCGCGATCCACTTGAAGTTCTTCTCGTTGCCCGCCGCGCCCACCTGCACCGGGATGTGCGCCTGGGTCGACTTGGGCCACGCCCAGCTGGGGCCGAAGTTGACGAACTCGCCGGCGAACTCGGCCTCTTCCTGCGTCCAGAGGGCGGTCATCGCCTCGAGGTATTCCCGGAGCATGGTCCGCCGCCGCTTCGGCGGCACGTCGTGGTCGGCGAGTTCGTCGAGATTCCAGCCGAATCCGACACCGAGAGTGACTCTTCCGTCGGAGATGTGATCGAGCGTCGCGATGGTCTTGGCGAGAGTGATGGGGTCGGACTGCACCGGCAGGGCCACCGCGGTGGCGAGCCGGATGCGTTCGGTCACGGCTGCCGCGGCAGCGAGTGACGTCCAGGGGTCCAGGGTGCGCATGTAGCGCTCGTCGGGAAGGGTCTCGTCGCCGGTGCGGGGGTGTGCGGCGTCGCGTCGCGTCGGAATGTGTCCGTGTTCGGGGACGTAGTACGACGCGAACCCCGCATCCTCGATGAGCGGAGCCAGGACATGGGGCTTGAGTCCCCGGTCACTGGTGAACTGCACGATCCCGAAATCCATGTGGCCCTCCGACGGCGTCGTTCGGTCGTCCGCACGATCCGGACGGTTGACTGGACACCAGTCTAGGTGATCGGCGTCACTCAGGCCAGGGGTGGCCGGTGGGCGCCGACGGTCCGATCACGCGGGTGTGTGGACAGCGCCGGCATGACGAAGAGGTCCAGGTGACGCCGGATCTGCCCGGCGTCGTCGATGTCGAGTGCCTCGCCGGGCGAGGTGCCGAGGCTGATCAGCACGCGCGCAACCCATTCGGACACCTCGCGCAGATCGTGTGCGGGATGTATCTCGCCCCGGTCGACGGCCTGCTCGACGAAGGGGAGCCAGAACGCCGCGAGGTCGGGGATCAGTTTGACGACGCCGACGCCCGCGCATTCGGCGAACTCGGTCGGCTCCTCGGTGCGGAGCCTCAACAGCAGCGTGCCCGGGTCGTCGTAGGCGCCTCGACCGATACGCACCCCGGCGGTGAGCTGGCCGGCCAGGTCGCCGATGGCATCGAGCTCGGCACGGGCGTCGCGCCAGAACGATTCGGTCAGGCGGACGATCGTCGCGCCGATCATGGACGGTTTGTCCGGATAGTGCCGATACAGCCACGCGCGGGACACGCCCGCCGACTCCGCGACCTGTTGCATGGTGGTCGCCCGGATGCCCTTGTCCGCGAGCAACTTCTGCGTGGCGTCGAGCAACCGCTCGTGGACCGTCGTGGTCGAGGCTTCGGTCACCGGCATCTCCTGCGTTCGGGGTCGTCGCGCGCCGTGTGTCCGGGTGTCCGCTCGGGGTGGGAAGCAGATACGTCGTAGACAGTTCGCGGATTCTGTGTACACGATACGTCCCATCGTGTAGACACAAATCAGATTGTGTCTACATCCACATCGTGACCACAGCGGGTCCATCGAGGGGGCAGTGTGCCTTTACCAACAACCGCGATCATCGGCGCCGGAATCAGCGGGCTGACCGCCGGGAAGATGCTCACCGACTACGGCGTCCCGTACACCTGTTTCGAGAGTTCGGACAGGGTGGGCGGCAACTGGGCGTTCGGGAACCCGAACGGTCACAGCAGCGCCTACCGGTCGCTGCACATCGACACCTCGAAGCATCAGTTGTCGTTCCGGGATTTCCCGATGCCCGACGACTACCCCGACTTCCCGCACCACACCCAGGTGAAGGCGTATCTCGATTCGTACGCCGAGGCCTTCGATCTGTACTCGTCGATCGAGTTCACCAACGGGATCGAGCACGCGACCCGGTTGGACGGCGGCGGTTGGGAACTGGAGACCCAGCACGGCGAACGTCGACGGTTCGACCTGCTGGTGGTGGCGAACGGTCATCACTGGGATCCGCGGTGGCCCGACTTCCCCGGCGACTTCGACGGCATCGAGATGCATGCCCACCACTACATCGATCCGCGTACCCCGCACGACTTCACGGGCAAGCGCATCCTGGTGGTCGGGCTGGGCAACAGCGCGGCCGACATCGCCGTCGAACTGTCGTCGAAGGCGCTGGACAACAAGCTGACCCTCTCCACACGGTCGGGTGCGTGGATCGTGCCGAAGTACTTCGGCGGCAAACCGGCGGACAAGTACTACCGGTCGACGCCGTACCTGCCCACGTCCTGGCAGCGGAAGTTCGTCCAGGTCATGCAGCCGGTGACCGCGGGCCGCCCAGAGGATTACGGCCTGCCGACGCCGAATCACAAGTTCTTCGAGGCGCATCCGACCCAGTCGGTGGAACTGCCGCTACGCCTGGGGTCGGGCGATGTCATCCCCAAACCCAACATCAGTCGATTCGACGGGTCCACGGTCCATTTCGACGACGGGACGGCCGACGACTTCGACATCATCATCTACGCGACGGGGTACAACATCACGTTCCCGTTCTTCGACCCGGACTTCATCAGTGCGCCCGACAACCGGATCGACCTCTACAAGCGGATGTTCTACCCGGGGATCGATGACCTCGTCTTCGCCGGGTTCGCACAGGCGGTTCCGACCCTGTTCCCGTTCGTGGAGTGCCAGGCGCGGCTGATCGGGGCCTACGCGACGGGACACTACCGGCTTCCCTCGGTGCCGGAGATGCGACAGACGATCGAGGCGGACATGCAGTACTACACGGGGCACATGCTCGACCGGCCGCGACACACACAGCAGCTCGATCACTATCTCTACGAACACAACATGCGGACCAAGGAGATCCCGGCCGGCATCCGCCGTGCCCGGCAGCAGGGGCCGCCGACCTGGGCGGGGATCACCGCGGACCTGGTCACGAAGGGAGTCTCCGCATGAGCACCCCCGACGGCGCGACCACCGTACGTTTCCGCTCGACCGACGCCGAATGCGATGCCTGGTTCTTCCCGGGCGCGGAGTCGTCGGCATTCGAGATCGACGGCAAGCGCCCCGTCGTCGTCATGGCACACGGCTTCGCCGGGACGAAGGACTCGGGCCTGGCCCCGTACGCACAGCGTTTCGCGGCCGCCGGTCTGGCGGTCCTCGCGTTCGACTACCGCGGCTTCGGGTTGTCCGGAGGTGATCCGCGACAACAGATCTCACTGGAACGCCAGGCCGACGACTATCGCGCGGCGGTCACCGCGGCCAGCGAGCAGCCGGGAGTGGACCCCGAGCGGATCATCCTCTGGGGTGTGTCCCAGTCCGGCGGGCACGCGCTCACCGTCGCCGCCGATCGCACCGACGTGGTCGCGGTCATCGCGGTGGTCCCGCTGGTCAACGGTCTCGCTGCCGGTCGTGTCGCTTATGCGCAGGTCGGTGGGGCGGCCATCGCCCGATCCACCGCCACCGCGGTGGCCAGTTCGGTGGCGCGGCGGTTCGGCCGCGCGCCCAAGATGATGCGGGTCGTCGGCGAACCCGGCGACGTGGGTGCCGCGCTGACCGCGCCCGGGTTCCTGGAGAGTTATCGCGCCATCGCCGGGCCGTCGTGGCGTAACGAGGTCGACGCGTCGGTCGGGCTCGAGATCGGATCGTTCCGGGTCGACAAGTACGCCACCCATGTCCATGCCCCGGTGCTCTTCCAGATCGCCGACTTCGACTCCGCCGCACCGCCGCACGCGGCGTCGAAGACCGCGTTCAAGGCGCACGCCGAGGTTCGCCACTACCCGTGCGATCACTTCGACGTCTTTGCGGGCAACGATTACTTCGAACCATGCGTCGCACACGAGATCGGCTTCCTGACCAGGCATCTGGTGTCGAGGTCCGAGGTCGTGGGGGCCGGGACGCGATGAGCCGGGCGATCGTGATCGGGGGTGCCTCCGGCATCGGTCTCGCCACGGTCGACGCGTTCGTCGAGGAGGGCGTGCAGGTGACCGTGGCCGACCGCGACACCGAACGTGCCGACCAGGTCGCGGCCGCGCGTGACGGGGTGGTGGCGGTGCACCTCGACGTGACCGACGAGGCTTCGGTCGCAGCGACTTTCGCCGATGCCGGCGAGTTCGACACAGTGGTGAACTGCGCCGGTCTGTCGAATCCTGGTGCACTGACCGAACTCGAACTCGATGCGTGGCGAAACACCGTCGACACCTGCCTCACCGGCACGTTCCTCGTGATCAAGCATGCCGGACGCGGGATCGCCGACGGCGGGTCGATCATCTGTGTCGCGTCGCTCAACGGGCGTCAGCCGGGCGCGGGCATGGGGGCGTACTGCGCGTCGAAAGCCGGTGTACTGATGCTTGTCGAAGTGGCCGCCCTCGAGCTCGCGGATCGTCGGGTGCGGGTCAATGCGGTGTCGCCGGGACTGGTCATGACGCCGTTGACCGAGGGCATCGGCTTCGTGCCGGGCCTCACCGAGGACTATCTCGACAACACCCCGCTGGGCAGGAGCGGGGAACCGGCCGAGATCGCCGACACGATAACGTTTCTCGCCTCGGACAAGGCGCGCTGGATCACCGGTGCCGCCTTCGACGTCAACGGTGGTGCGCACCTGAAGCGCTACCCCGACGTGCTCGGCAAGGTGCGCGCGCTGGCCGGGGAGGGGTAGTACCGCGCGCCTCTGCTCGCCGAGGTGTCACACCTTCGGTGCCAGTGGCGCGCCGACCTCGCCCGAGTCGCGGCGGAGGACACGCAGCGAGCCTTCGGCGCGAACTTCCGTGAACTGCCCGGTTTCCAGCGCCTGGCAATAGATCTCATACGGTGGCCGACCGCCGTCGGCCGGGTCGGGGAAGACGTCGTGGATGAGCAGCGCGCCACCGATCCGCACCCACGGCGCCCAGCCGTCGAGGTCGGTCTGCGCCGCCTCCATGCTGTGCCCGCCGTCGATGAAGACGAAGTCGGCCGGGCGGCCCCAGATCTTCGCGGCGACAGCCGACGGCGCGAGCAGTCCGACGACGGTGTTCTCGAGCCCGGCGTCGAACATGGTGCGGCGGAACCGTGCCGACGTGTCGAGTGTTCCGGTGTGCGCGTCGACCAGGGACTCGTCGTGATACTCCCAGCCGGGCTGATGTTCCTCGGAGCCGCGGTGATGGTCGACCGTCACGATGACGGCGTCGTGCGCTTCGCCGGCCGAACCGAGGAAGACGGTCGACTTCCCGCAGTACGTTCCGATCTCCACGCCGACCTTCGTCGAATCGGGTTGCGAGAGATACTCTCCGGCGATCTCGAAGAGTGTCTGGGCCTCGTCGAGCGGCATGAATCCGGGTGCCTCGTCGGCGACGCGGAGGCGGTCGGTGGAGGGTGCGTTGGGCGACGGTGCCGCGGGTTGTGACATGGCACCAGATCCTATCGGGTGTGTGAGGGTCGCCGCGTAGGGTGAGCCGTATGAAAGCTCAGGTGCTCACCGCAGAGACAGGACCCTCCGGACTCGAGTTGACCGACGTCCCCGACCCCACGCCGGCCGACGGTCAGGTGATCGTCGACGTGAAGTCGTGCGGCGTGTGCTTCCCCGACGTGCTGATGACTCAGGGCAAGTACCAGCTGCGCGTCCCGACCCCGTTCACCCCCGGCACCGAGGTCGCCGGCGTGGTGCGCTCGGCACCCGAGGGGTCGTCGGTCGCGGTCGGGGACAAGGTCCTCGTGGCGTCGATCGTCGGCGGATTCGCCGAGCAGGTCGCGGCCGCACCCGAACAGCTCCTCCCGCTCCCCGAAGGGCTGACCTTCGAGCAGGGTTCGGCGATGGGGATCAACTATCAGACCGCGCTGTTCGCGCTCAAGACGCGGGCACACACCCAGCCGGGTGAGGTCGTGGGCGTGCTCGGCGCCGCCGGCGGTGTCGGGACCGCGTCGATCATGGTCGCCAAGGCGATGGGCGCGAGGGTCATCGCCATCGTGCATCGCAAGGGCGCCGAGGAACTCCTGCGCAGTGCCGGGGCCGACGAGATCGTGCAGCTCGAGGAGGGATGGGGCACCAAGCTCAAGGAGATCGTCCCCAGGGGCGTCGACGTCATGATCGACCCGTCGGGTGGCGAGGTGTTCGACGAGGCGCTGCGGCAGGTGGCGCCCGACGGCCGGTACGTCGTGGTGGGCTTCGCGGCGGGCGGTATCCCGACCGTCAAACTCAACCGGGTCCTGTTCCGCAACATCGCGGTCGTCGGTGCCGCGTGGGGCGAATACGTGCGCACCCACCCGGAGCTGAATCTGCCCGCGAAGCTGCACGAGGAGCTGTCGCAGATGATCGCCGACGGCCTGGAACCCCAGGTGAACGTGACTTATACGCTCGATCAGCTGCCCGAGGCGTTGACCGATCTCGCCGAAGGGCGGATCCTGGGCAAAGCGGTCGTCAAGATCGGTGACTGAGGTCCCCACCTGAGTGCGGTCCCGGCGGCGACCCTCACGAGCATCCGACCGAAGGGATCTGCCATGTGCCGCAACATCACCGAACTCCGTGGACTGGAACCGCCGGCGACGGGGGACGAGATCGAGGCGGCCGCACGGCAGTACGTGCGCAAGGTGAGCGGGGTCCGCCACCCGTCGGCGGCGAACGCCGAGGCGTTCGAGGCGGCGGTCACCGCGGTCACCGCTGCCACGCGCACACTCCTCGACGTCCTGCCGGAGCGTCGTCAGCCGCCGAAGACAGTGCCCCCGCTCCGGCGCCCCGAGGTCCAGGCGCGTATCGCCGCTCGAGGCTGAACCCCCGGGCCTGCACGTCAACGGCCGTCGGAAGGGTGGGCTCGTAGTTCGGTGCCGGTCGACGAACGCGCAGCTCCGCCGGATTAAACCCACCGGCGAGCAAAAATTTGGGACACCTCTCGTGCGTCCGGATAGTGTCGACACGGTGTCCAACCACCGATCCCATCGCGCCCACGGGGCCGCGCCGCGCGCTGTTCGCGTCGTAGCGCTGGCCCTGACGGCCGCCATCGTCGGCCTGTTGACCATCCTCGGCGGACCGGTGCCCCGTGCGCAGGCCGCCCCGGCCGACAGCTGTGCGCCGGCCGGACTCGCGTCGGCGTCGGCGGCGCCGGTCAACCTCGCCGCCGCAGATCAGGGGGGTGAAGACCGCTACACCACCGAGTCGACCACGCCGCTCGACCAGATCGACGTCGGTCAGCTGGAGCTGCTGTCGCCCGGCAAGATCTCCGTCGGCACCCTGTCCGATGCCGGGCCGAGCATCTGCGTGAACAGTGCGGGCGACTTCACCGGCTTCGACAACGAACTCCTCAAGGCCGTCGCCGCGAAGCTTGGTCTGCAGGTCGAGTTCAACGGCACCGAGTTCGCGGGTCTTCTGTCGCAGGTGGCCAACAACCGTTTCGACGTCGGATCGTCGTCGATCACCACCACCGACGACCGCCGCAGGACCGTCGACTTCACCAACGGCTACGACTTCGGGTACTTCTCCCTCGTCGCGCCGACCGCCGGCCCGATCAAGGGATTCGGCGACCTCTCCGACTCGACGCGGATCGCTGTCGTGCAGGGCACCGTCCAGGACGACTACGTCGTCAACACCCTGGGTCTCGACCCGGTGAAGTTCCCGGACTACGCCACCGCGTACGCCAATCTGAAGAGTGGCCAGGTCGACGCCTGGGTCGCTCCGTCGCAGCAGGCGGAGGGGGCGGTCCGCGAGGGCGACGGCACCGCGATCGTCGAGAACACCTTCAGCGTGAACAACTTCGTCGCCTGGGCCGTGGGCAAGAACAAGCCGCGGCTCACCGAGGCCCTCAACTCCGGACTCGACGCCATCATCGCCGACGGCACGTACGCCGATCTCTACGTCGACTGGGTGCCCCGCGAACTGCCCGAGGGATGGAAGCCCGGCAGCAAGGCCGCGCCCGCCCCGGACCTGCCCGACATCGCCGCCATCGCGGCCGAGAATGCCGAGAAGGCCGGCCCGGCGGAGGAGACCGCGCCCAAGAGCACCCTGCAGCAACTCGGCGACACCTTCTTCAACTGGGACCTCTACAAGGAATCGTTCCCCGAGCTGATCAAGACCGGTCTCGTCAACACCCTGATCCTGTCGCTGGTCTCGGGAGTGCTCGGCACCATCCTGGGCATGATCCTGGCGATCTGCGGGATCTCGCGGTCGCGGTGGCTGCGCTGGCCGGCGCGGGTCTACACCGACATCTTCCGCGGGCTGCCCGCGGTCGTCGTCATCCTGATCGTCGGTCTCGGTGTGGGTCCGGTGGTCAAGGGCATCACCGGCAACAACCCGTACTGGCTCGGCGCGGTCGCGCTCGCCCTGCTCGCCGCGGCCTACATCGGCGAGATCTTCCGGTCGGGAATCCAGAGCGTCGACGACGGGCAGCTCGAGGCCTCGCGTGCCATCGGCTTCAGCTACCGGGAGTCGATGCGGCTCGTCGTCGTCCCGCAGGGCGTCCGGCGGGTGCTCCCGGCGTTGATGAACCAGTTCATCAGCCTGATCAAGGACAGCTCGCTGGTGTACTTCCTCGGGCTGCTGGCCAGCCAGCGGGAGCTGTTCGCGGTCGGCCGAGACCTGAACGCGCAGACGGGCAACCTCTCGCCGCTCGTCGCCGCGGGAATCATGTACCTCATCCTGACGATCCCGTTGACACACCTGGTCAACTACATCGACCGGCGTCTGCGCACCGGACGGCCCGCCGAGGTCCAGGACGACCCGCTGCCCCCGACCGTCGTCGAGAAGGGATAGGCCCGTGCCCGATCTCAGCAAGTCCGAGTCACCGTCCCCGAATGCCGCCGTCGTCCGGGAAGCCGTCTCGTTGACCGGTACCGATCTCCACCTGTCGTTCGGCAAACAGCACGTGTTGCGGGGTGTCGACATCCAGGTCGACGCCGGCACCACCACGACCGTCATCGGGCCGTCGGGGTCGGGTAAGTCGACCCTGCTGCGTGTGCTGAACCGGTTGTACGAACCCGATCAGGGAGACATCCTGCTCGACGGACGGTCCGTCCTCAAGGACAACCCGGACGAGCTCCGGCGGCGGATCGGCATGGTGTTCCAGCAGTTCAATCTGTTCCCGCACAAGACCGTCGTCGACAACGTCGCGCTCGGACCGCGAAAGCTGAAGGGGCTGAGCAAGGACGAGGCCCGCGAGGTCGCTCTCCGGCAACTCGAGATCGTCGGGCTCACCAACAAGGCCGACGTGCGTCCGGCACGACTCTCTGGCGGTCAGCAGCAGCGGGTGGCGATCGCGCGAGCGCTCGCCATGACTCCGGAGGTCATGTTCTTCGACGAGGCGACCTCCGCGCTGGACCCCGAACTCGTCAAGGGAGTCCTCTCGCTCATGGCGGATCTGGCCACCGAGGGGATGACCATGGTGGTCGTCACCCACGAGATGGGTTTCGCGCGCAACGTCTCCGACAACGTGCTGTTCATGGACCACGGAGCCGTCGTGGAGACCGGCCGGCCGGAACAGGTCTTCGACGACGCGAAGTCCGACCGGTTGCGGACTTTCCTGTCCCAGGTCCTGTAGCCGGGGTTCTTGTCGACGGGGGTCTCGCCGACCGCTGGCTCAGCCGATCCCGAAGAGCCTGGAGCCGTTGCGGTAGAACACGTCTCGGAGCCAGTCGGCACCGAGGTCGAGGCGGATGATCGCCTCGAGCGCATGGGTGTAGCCGTAGGGGATGTTCGGGAAATCGCTGCCGAAGAGGATCTTCTCGCCGGCGTCGGCCAGACGCGGCAGGTAGTCCGCCGGGAACGGGGCGTCTTCCTCGGCGAAGTCGGTGAACGCCATCGTGGTGTCCAGGTGCACATTCGGGTACTCCAGCGCGAGGTCGAGGAACGCGGTGTACTCGGGCATCCCCATGTGCGCGACGATCAGCGGCAACGACGGGAACCGGTGCAGGAGTTCGCGGATCGGCTCGGGGCCGGTGAAGGTGCCGGGCGCGGGCCCCGACCCGCAGTGGATGATGACGGGGACCTGCGAATCGGCGATCTGGGACCACACGCCGTCGAGGAGCGAATCGGTGGGGGAGAAGTCGCCGACCTGGATGTGGCACTTGAACACCCGGGTTCCCGCCTGGATGGCGCGGGAGACGTAGGTGTGGGCGGACTCCTCCGGATAGAAGGTCGCGGTGTGCAGGCAGTCGTCATGGCCGGCGGCGAAGTCGTGCGCCCAGCCGTTCAGCCACTCGGCCATGTTCGGCTTGTGGGGGTACACCAGCGACGAGTAGGCCCGCACCCCGAACTCGCGCAGCGTGGCCACCCGGACGTCCTCGTCGGCGCGGTAGGTGATCGGCCACTCGCGTCCCACCAGCGGCCCGACCGAGTCGAAGTAGGCCCAGACCTTGTCCATGACCGGACGCGGCATGAAGTGGGTGTGGACGTCGATGATGCCGGGCAGGTCCAGCTCTGACCAGATCGCGCGCACCCGCTGCGCCTCGTCGGTACTGAACGGCTCGGGGGTCACGGGAACGGCACTGTTCACCCCAGAGACCGTACGCCGGGTGCGCCGCCGGCCGCGAGTGCCACCTCAGCCGGCGGACGACACCGTCGGTGAGATGAGCACCTTTCGGTGGTCGTTGGGCACGGAGAGTTCGCGGAAGACGCGGTCGGCCTCGTCGAGCCCGACGATCTCGCTGACCAGCGCCGACGACCCGATCGCGCCCTTGCTCAACTCGGCTGCCGCGGTGCGGAATTCGCTCGCGGTGTAGTAGGAGACGAAGTGCATCGTGGTCTCTTTCACGACCCCGGCCACCGGCATGAACGAGTCGTCGCTCAAGCAGACGCCCGCGATGACGATGGTGCCGTGGGTGGCGACCGCGTCCAGGGCGGCGGCGATCATGCCCGGCTTGCCCACGCATTCGATGACGACGTCGAAGCCCGGTCCGACGTGCGCGAGGAGTTCGTCGGGGATGCACACCGCGGACGCACCGAGATCGAGTGCCGCCGCACGCCTGCCCGGGGACGGGTCCGAACAGACCAGGTCGGTGGCCACGCCGCGCGACAACCAGTGCAGCGCGGCGAGACCGACCGGACCCGCGCCCAGCACCAGCACCCGGTCCCCGGGACGGACGGACGCGCGGGTGACCGCGTGCAGTCCCACGGCCAGTGGTTCGACCAGGGCGCCGTCGACCGGATCGATGCCCTCGAGAAGAACGCTCTCGGCCGCCCCGACCAGGACGTACTCGGCCAGCCCGCCCGGGAGGACACCGAGTCCCAGGGTGCGCGCCGACCCGCATCGCGCGACGTCACCGGTGAGACAGGCGCGGCACCGGTGGCATCCGATCACCGGCATGGCGGCCACGGCATCGCCGACCCGGAAGGAGTGCGCCGGATCGGCGCGGCCCCGGCCGGCGTCGTCTGGGTCTGCCGGCCCGACGCCGACGACCTCGCCGGCGAATTCGTGACCCATGATCGTCCCGTGCGGGAGCAACGGCGCGGTGGACAGGTCGGAACCGCAGATGCCGTTCGCCGCCACGCGCAGGACGAGCTCGCCGGGGCCCGGCGTCGGGTCCGGTAGGTCGGCGACGAGGAATCTGCCTGCGCCGAACTCTCCTGGGCCGGTCACCGCGGCGCGCATCAGCCCGCCGACCAGCGGACGGACGGGACGTCGTCCGCCGCGCGGGGCACGATGAACACGCCCTCGGCCTCGCAGGTCACCCCCTGCGCATCGGAGATCGTGCCGCGGACGATGCGCTTGCGTCCGTTCCGCTCGGTCACCCACGCCCGCGCGACCAGCGCGCCGAGGGGTGTCGGCCGCCCGTACCGGGCGGTGAGGGTCCCGGTGTAGCAGGGGCCCTCGACGCTGGCCGCATTCCCCAGGACGTGGTCGAGGACCATCGCGCACACACCGCCGTGGACCTGGCCGGGTGGTCCCTCGTAGGCCGCGCCGAGAGTGAAGGCGCTGCGGACGCCGTCGTCGACGTGGACGACGTCGAGCGGCGGAGCCAGCGCGTTGCGCACCCCGATCACCGCGTTTCCCCAGGCCATCCCGGTGTTCTCGCGCGTGTGTCGTACCCCGAACGCGCCGTCCATCTGGCGACTCCGCAGGTCGGCCACCACCTCGGCGATCCGCCGTCGTGCCTCGTCGAGGTCCTCATCGGCCACCTCGGTGCGGATCACCGCGTCTACCAGATCCCGAACGGTGTCGGTGAGAGGGGTGTAGACCGCGCGGCGACGCGCGACCTCGTCTTCGGAGATGTCCTCCAAGGTGAACTCCATGTGGCTACCGATCAGTCAGTTGTGGCATAGGTAACGAACAGTGGCGACGCAAATTAGAACGTGTTCTAATTCAACCACTAGAACGTGTTCTCATTTTGCGGTTTCGAGGACATCGACCCCGGGTCGGACGTCGTGCTCCAGCCGATCGAGCGGTGATCCGATCGAACCGCACGAGCGATCCACAGGAGATGTGACCGATGAGCGCGAAGACCTTCGACCTCACCGCACGCGACGAGACCTGGGTGAAGCGGGTGCTGCCCGTCCTGAAACTCGTGGCGAAGACCTATTTCCGCTCCGAGGTCCGGGGCATGGACAAGGTGCCCGACGGCGGCGCACTCCTGGTGTCGAACCACTCCGGCGGATTGCTGGCGTTCGATGTCCCGGTCATCAGCGTGGCCTTTGCCGACGAGTTCGGTGCCGACCGTCCGCTCTACACCCTCGCCCACGACCTCATCTTCACCGGATCAGGCAAGCAGATCTTCGGCAAGGTCGGCTTCCTCCCCGCCCATCCCAAGAACGCGGTCGCCGCGCTGCGGTCGGGTGCCGCGACGATCGTGTTCCCCGGCGGGGAGTGGGAGGCGCTGCGGCCGAGCAGCCAGAGCGCGACCATCGACTTCCACGGTCGAACCGGTTACATCCGCACGGCGCTCGAGGCGGGCGTCCCGATCGTCCCCATCGTCACCATCGGCGGCCAGGAGACGCAGCTGTTCCTCAATCGCGGCGACACGCTGGCGCGTTTCCTCCGTCTCGACAAACTCCTGCGCACCGACACCGCGCCGTTCGCATTCGGCTTCCCGTTCGGCCTGACCGCCCACCTCCCGCCGAACATCCCGCTGCCGTCGAAGCTCGTGACGGAGGTCCTCGACCCGATCGACATCACCGCCGAGTTCGGCAACAACCCCGAACACGACGAGGTCGATCAGATGGTGCGCAAACGGATGCAACACGCTCTCGACGACCTCGCCCGCGCCCGCCGGTTCCCGGTTCTGGGCTGACCACGAGGAGACGACGATGATCTCGCAACTCCGCGATCGCGTCACCACCGCGTTGTGGCTCGTTCGCACCCTGATCCGCAGTGGATTCCTCGGCTCGCTCAGGGTCGACCGATATATCCGCATGGGGCTCAACCTGCGTCGGCACGGCGGTGCGTCGCCGGTGAGCGGTATCGGCCTCGCCGCGGCGCGCGATCCCGACGGCATCGCGCTCATCGACGAGGCGGGTCAGCTCACCTGGCGTGAACTCGACGCCCGCTGCGATGCGCTCGCCGTCGGATTGCGCGACGCTGCCGGCACATCCGTCGCGACCGTCGCCATCCTCTGCCGCAACCACCGCGGCCTCGTCGAGGCCCTCGCCGCGACGTCGCGGCTCGGCGCCGACGCCGTGCTCCTCAACACCGGCTTCGCCGCACCTCAGCTCGCCGATGTACTCGAACGCGAGCACGCCGACGTGCTCATCGCCGACGAGGAGTTCGATGCGGTCGTCGCGCCTGCGGCGCAACGCCTCCCGAGCATGCGGCTGATCCACGCGTGGACGGAGGGCGACCCGTCGCCCCGGGGCGCGACCGTCGACGGCCTGATCGACGCGAACAGCGGCTCGCGACCCGGCCGGCCCCCACGCGCCGGACGTATCGTGTTGCTGACCTCGGGGACCACCGGGATGCCCAAGGGCGCCCGTCGCGGCGGAAGCACCGACGTCGCCTCCCTCGCCGCCATGCTGGACAGGATTCCCTGGTGCGCAGGCGAATCGATCGTGATCGCCGCGCCGGCGTTCCACGCGTGGGGCTTCGGACAGGTGGCCATCGCGGCGACGATGTCGTGCACGATGATCATGCGGCGTCGGTTCGATCCGGAGGCGACACTCGAGCTGGTCCGCGACCACAGGGCCACCGGACTCGCGGTGGTGCCGGTGATGCTCGAACGCATCACCGATCTTCCCGACGAGGTCCTCGACGACCATCCGATGCCGACACTGCGCTTCGCCACCGCGAGCGGGTCGCGAATGCGCTCCGATGCGCTCGTCGCGTTCCTCGACCGGTACGGCGACGTGGTCTACAACAGCTACAACGCCACCGAGGCCGGCCTCATCACCACCGCGACCCCGGCCGATCTGCGCGTCGCTCCGGACACGGCCGGGCGACCGCTCACCGGTACCAGCGTCCGCATCCTCGACGACGACGACCGGGAAGTGCCCGTCGGCGGGGTCGGCCGCATCGTGGTCGCGAACAATTCGGGATTCGACGGTTACACCAGCTCGGACACAAAGGCTTTCAGCGATGGTCACATGGTGTCGGGCGACGTCGGCCGCTTCGACGAGAACGGGCTTCTCTTCGTCGTCGGCCGGGACGACGAGATGATCGTGTCCGGCGGGGAGAACGTCTATCCGCTCGAGGTCGAGCAGGCCATCGACGCGCTCGACGAGGTACGCGAGGTCGCGGTGACCGGTGTCGACGACGACAGGTTCGGTCAGCGACTCGTCGCCCACGTGGTGCGTGCGCCGCGAGCCCAGATCGGTGCCGACGACATCCGAGAACACGTGCGCGACCAGTTGGCCGGGTTCAAGGTCCCGCGCGACGTGTACTTCCTCGACGAACTGCCGCGCAACGCCACCGGGAAGATCGTCAAGCGCGAACTCGGCGCCGGACCCTCGACCGAACGGAAGGTGAGCTGACACATGAACTCCGTCCAGCAGATCGACCGATCCGCCGGTGGTGCGGACGCCGAACGGATGTCCGGACCCGATGCGCTCATGCTCAACATGGAGTCGGCGTCGAATCCGATGCACACGCTGAAGGTCGCGATTCTCGACACCGCGCGGCGCGGACGACCCCTCGACCTCGCCGAGCTCGCCGACGTCCTGCCCGACCACCTCGGGATGTTCCCGCGCGCAACCCAGCGTCTTGCGTGGGCGCGCGGACACCGTGCCCGACCCTTCTGGGTGCGCGACAACGACTTCGACGTGACCCGGCACCTGGACGAGCGATGGGTCGCCGCCCCGGGGGGACGTGCCGAGCTCGACGAGATCCTCTCCGAACTCGCGGTCCGGCAGCTCGACCGCCGCCGGCCGCTGTGGGGATTGACGCTCGTCCACGGTCTCGCCGGCGGCCGGCAGGCGGTCGTCGTACGTGTCCACCATGCCGTCGCCGACGGGCTGGCCGCACTCAACACCTTCATGGCCGCCACCGCCGGACCGGACGAGCGGGTCGGTCGGACGCCGATCGACCGGACCCGTGTCGAGCACGACCAGCGGGAGCTCACACGCGCAGCGCGTGCGGAATCCTGGCGCATGGTCCGCGATCTCCCGGCCGCGGCGTCGGCCCTGGCGCGCGCGTTCTCGGCAAAACGCAAGGCGGGTCACGCCGAACTCATCCCGAAACCACTGACCGTCCGCCGGACGAGTTTCAACGCGCGCAGCGGCGCCGAACGCGTCTGCGCGTCCGGTGACATCCCGCTCGCCGCCGTCCAGCGGCTCGCGCTCGCCACCGGCACCACCGTGAACGGGGCACTGCACGGCGTCATCGCGGGGGCGATCCGGGCGGAACTGATCGCCCGCGGCGAGGAGCCGGGCGTCGCGGTGTCCATCTTCGGAGTGTGCCGGAACCTGGCCTCGACGCGCGTCCACGGCAACGAGATCGCCACCGCGATGGCGTATCTGAGGTCGGATCTGGCCGATCCGGTCGAGCGGATCGCCGCCACCGGGAAGAGCTGCGCCGCCACCGTGCGATGTCGGCGCGAGGTCGGGTTCGAACTGACCGGCGCACTGGCCACCTACACCGGCCGTCTCGGACCGGCTTTCCGCGGTCTGGCCGCGCACCGCGCGCCGTTGGTGATGAACAACATCACCACGGCCAACATGCCCGGTCCGCGCACCACTCGGTGGGTCGGGGACATCGAGGTCGTCGACTGGATCTCGTTCGCCCTGGCGATCGCACCCGCCGACGTCAACCTCACCACGTACAGCTACGCCGGAAAACTCAGCATGGGGCTCATCGCGACGCCGGAGTCCATGCCCGACCCGGCCCGGTTCCTGCGGCGGGTGGCCGACGCGGCTGTCGAAGCCGCCGACGCGCTCGGGCGGCCGACCGAGGACACCGACGATGCCGTGCTGGCGCGGGAGGCGAGTTGATCGACTGGGAGTCCGGCGCAGCGCGACTGGGACTGTTCGCGAAAGTGCTGCCACGCGCGATCGGCAGTTCGCGTGCGGCCGGTCGCGGCGACCCGGCGGCGGGAGTGCCACCGGCGGAATGCGGTCCGCGCATGGTCGGGGAGACCGCCGTCGACGAGCTGTTCATCGCGATCAACTCGGTGATCCGGGACATCCCGCCGATCGAGTTCGTGGAACAGTGCGTGCAACGATGCGCCGGCGTCGCCGAGGAACTGGCCGCGCTGGGGCCGTCGGGAATCCACCTCGACCCCGGGCCGCCCGACATCGTGTCCCGTGATCGGAAGACCTTCGGGACGACCTCGTTCGATCACATCGACTACTCGGTCGCCGTTCCTTTCCCGGAGTCCATCGCCGCCGCCGACCCCTACGCCGACGGGATCGCCTCGGTCCGCGTGCTCTCGCGACGACGAACCGGCCGTCGCTGGTTGATCTGGGTGCACGGGGCGGCCCAGGGGCGCGCCGACGATCTCTATGCGTTCCGCGCTGCCAACCTGTACAACAAGCTCGGCTACGACGTGGTGTTCCCCGTCCTGCCTGCGCACGGCTCGCGGCGGGTGGAGAAGGTCGCCTACCCGGGTTTCGACCCGCTGGTCAACACCGTCATCACCATCCGGGCGATCGCCGAGATCCGCTCGCTCATCACCTGGATCGAGGGCCAGGAGCCGGCCGACATCGCGATCGCGGGTACGTCGCTCGGCGGTCCGATCGCGGCGATGGTCGCCTCGATGGATCCCCGGATCAGCTCGGTCCTGGCCGTCGTCCCGATGCTGGAGATGCACGCCACCCTCGCCCACCACATGGAACGCGGCGGGTCCAAGGGGCGTCACCTCGCGTCGCTGATGCGCAGCGACCCGGTTCGCGCGGTCTCGTCGGTGATCAATCCGCTGTCGGTGCACCCCATCCCGAGGCCAGAACGCCGGATGGTGGTCGCGGCGCTCAACGATCGGGTCACCTCGGTGTCCGCCGCCCAACAGCTACACCGACACTGGGGCGGGCAGGTCCACTGGTACTCCGGTAGCCATGTCGGACACGCCATCTCGGGCAGCATCCGGCAGGCCACGGACGAGTTCCTGCGTGCTTCCCCGCCGCCTGATTCTCGGTTCGACAGCGAAACCGGCCTGCGGTCGTTGATGTAGGAAAACCGTTGCTCCCTGAGCTGCGAGGAGCGGTGCGGCCTGCCCCCGCTCCCTGAGGTGCGAGGAGCGGTGCGGCCTGCCCCCGCTCCCTGAGCCTGGATCCGTGGATGGGTGTGGGGTGTCGATAACCTGAAAATGCCCTCTGAGCTGGAATGATTGGTGGTGTTGAGACACAAAACATTCCAGCTCAGAAGGCACTTTCAGTGAAAGTATTGCATAGGTTCACCGCCGAGTCCGCAGTCTTCGACGACGACAACCTGGTGTCACACGCCGGACTGGTGCCAGTGATGCGACTGGCCCACTCGACCGGGTTAGCCTCCCTGCTGGCCGAGCAAGTCGATTTGGGCACCACCCA